>JBBJLY010000281.1:0-10026 GCA_037720695.1 Kofleriaceae bacterium
AGCGTCACGCGCGCGGACTCGTCGTCGACGATGTATCCCCACGCTCCCGCAGTATCGAGGCAGCCGAGGACTTCGCGTGCTTCGCCATGCGCATTCTCGAACGCGCGGTTCTTGTTGCCGCCGCTGCGCCGCTGGCCTTCCGCAAGGTTGGCGACGGTGTTCGTGGCGGCGCGCCGGAGCTGATCGGCGAGGTGGGAATCGTGTCGCTTGATGGCTGCGACGATGGGGCGGAGCTCGGCGATCAGTTCGACGGAAACGGTGTACGCGATCAACATGGTGGCGTTCTCCTGGGTCGGTTGTGTCGAGGACCCCAAGCACCCGGGCCTTCCCGAGTCCAGGCGCGCTCTCCCCGAAGCGGGCAAGCGCGCCAGACCGAGGCCAGCAACCCGTTGCCGTATGCCATTGCCGTTGCTGCTGCCGCTGCCGCTGCCGCTGCTGATGCCGTTGCCCCTGTGCGGCTTATCCGATCGGCATTGGCCTCAGTGGTCGCTTAGCCGGCGTGATCACGCCCCGAGCAGCTTCGTCCGTGCGCTCGGGCGCAAAGGAGCCGGAGAGTTGCCGGAGATCAGTGGGGAAGGAAACCGGTCGATCCCCTCCCGACTGTCGTTTTCGGGAAGATTGACAAACGCCGCCGCGCCGTCCGCCATCTTGCGACGGTCGACCCGATCCTCGAACAAGAGGGGAGGCTGTTCGGTTGGACCATGACGACGGTGATGCCAGTGGTGTTTCGGTCGCTCACCGAAACGACGAACGGCCGGTGCCTGTCAGCAACCGGCCTTCATCTTTAGGTCTCCGTCGTAGGCACATGCGGGATTGAACCGCAGACCCCCACCGTGTCAAGGTGATGCTCTCCCACTGAGCTATGTGCCTGGGAAGGGCCTTTGAATTAGTGGATCGACGGAGTGAAGTCAAGGTCACGACCGCTTCGATCCTGCCGAGGTGTCGCGGTCGCGTGCTGACCCGGACGTCAGACTCAGCCCCAAGGCCTGGCTTGCTGGTTGGCCGGGAACCGGCGTAGGCTTGAGGCCTTAGACCCCTTATCGAGCCCGGGTCGAGTCCGATGAACGGGGGACGAAGGCTCTGACACTCATGTCATGCCAGGGCGAGCGATGAGCGCAACGTGATCCAGGTCGGTCAGGTCCTCGACAAGTACGAGCTGCTCGAACGTGTCGGGCAAGGCGGGATGGCGGTCGTGTATCGCGGGATCGACCGGTCGCTCAAGCGCGTGGTCGCGATCAAGATCCTCCACAAGCACCTGTCGGACTACCAGGAGGCGCGCGATCGATTCGAGCGCGAGGCCCAGGCGGTGGCCAAGCTCCGCCACGAGAACATCCTCGAGATCTTCGACTACTCCGGGTCCCAGGATGCCGAGGCCGCGGGGGCCAGCTACATCGTCACCGAGTTCATCGATGGCCAGACGCTGAAGCAGGTCACGACGGATCGCCCGATCCAGTTCCCCGAGATCGGCGCGATGGTCGTGCTGCAAGTGTGCCGCGCCCTCGCCCACGCGCACCACGTGGGGATCCTGCATCGCGACGTCAAGCCCGAGAACATCATGGTCCGCGCCGACGGCGTCGTGAAGCTGATGGATTTCGGGATCTCGCACATGGTGGATCTCGAGCGCCTGACCGTGACGGGCCAGCTGCTCGGCTCGCCGGCGTACATGGCGCCCGAGCACGTCGAGGGCCGCCCGCTCGACTACCGGACCGACGTGTTCGCCGCGGGGATCGTGCTGTACCAGCTGACCACCGGGAAGCTGCCGTTCGAGGGCAAGAACCCGCACGAGGTGCTGAAGCGGATCGCGGAGTGCCGGTTCGTCGACCCGCGCCAGGTCAACCCGCAGATCGGCAACCGGCTCGGCCGCATCATCCTGCGCGCGATGGCGGCCTCGCCGTCGGATCGCTATCCCGCGATCGGCGAGATGGTGATCGCGATCGAGAACTACCTCGAGGAATCGGGTATCGCGAGCGAGAGGATCGCGAGCGAGCTCGGGCGCTACTTCGTGGCACCGGTCGCGTACGAGCAAGCGTTCGAGACCCGGCTCGTCGATCACCTGACCACGCGCGGCCAGAAGCTGCTCGGCGAGGACAACCGCGCCGGCGCACTCGACGTGTTCGATCGCGTGCTGACCGTCGATCCCGAAAACGTGAAGGTGCTCGCGATCCTCGACGGGATCAATCGCCGGCGCCGGATGCGCTCGACGGTGGTTGGCGTCGCGTTCGTCGGTGCGCTCGGGTTCTGCGCGTACATGGTCCATCGCCGGTCGCTGCCGCCTGACAGCAGCCCGGCGCCGGTCGTCGCGTACCAGGCCCGCGAGCCGCTCGCGCAGCCGTGGATCCAGACCTCGTCCGAGGAGGTCGCGGATCCGCCCGCGATCGACAGCGTGATCGCGGTCGTGACGCCACCCGACCCCGCCGGCGTTGGCCAGGTCGTCGCGCCACCGCCCGACGCCCCGCCCACCGTCGTCACCGTGCCGACCCAGTTCCGCGTGTTCCCGGATCGCGACTCGGACTACAAGCTCGGCACCAAGGACTGGCTGCCGGTCCCCGCCGGCGGCACGGTGCTGGTCGCGCTCGAGGCCGAGACCGAGGTCCAGGTCCGGAACCAGTGCTGCCCGTCGCAGACCGCGACCCTGGTCCCGGGCAAGGAGCAGATGTTCTCGCTCGCGTTCTACCCGGCGACGCTGAACGCGATCTGCGAGCTCGATCCGGGCACCAGCGTGACCGTCGATGGTGTGTCGGGACCGCGCAACCGACTCATCACGTTCGAGAACACGACGGACCGCACGCGCGTCGTGACGGTCGAGTTCCTCGGCAGCGAGAAGGTGAAGTCGACGCCGCAGCAGGTGAAGGTGACGTCGAACGAGCGCAAGGATGTGAAGTGCGAGCCGCGCTGATCATCGCACTCCTCCTGCTCACCTCGACTGCAGACGCCGATCCGCGGCGCGACCTCGATAAGGCGATCGCGACCTTCAAGTCCAAGGACTGGCAGTCGGCCGCGCAGCAGCTGAACTTCCTGCTCCGGCCGCAGCCCCAGCTCGCGTCGGCGTCGGATCTCGTCGAAGCGTACGTGCTGCTCGGCGTCTGCCAGTACGAGATGGGGAACCGCGAGCGCGCGAAGACCGAGTTCGAGGCCGCGCTCGCACTCCAGCCCGACAGGTCGCTCGACTCGCTGCTGTTCTCCGAGGGCGCGATCCGCGTGTTCGACGAGACCAAGCGCGAGCTCCAGGAGCGCGCGAAGCGCGAGGAGGACGACCGCAAGGTGCGCGAGCGATTGAAGGCGATCGACGACTACCTGAAGAGCCGCGTGATCTACGAGACCCACCCGTTCTACATGAACTTCTTTCCATTCGGCCTCGCGCAGCTGCAGAACAAGCAGCCGCGCAAGGCGGTGCTGTTCGCGCTCGGCCACACGGTGACAGGGATCCCATCGCTCGGGATCTGGCTCTACCTGGCGACCAAGTACGGGCTCGACAGCACGGTGCCCGAGACCGATGCCCAGCGCGTCCGCACGCTCCAGCAGATCGAGATCGCGACCGGGGTCGGGTTCCTCGGGCTGTACGCGTGGAGCGTGATCGACGCGTACATGAACTATCAGCCCCGCGTGCAGATCAAGGCCGACGACTCGCTGCTGCCGCCCGAGCTGCGCGAACCCCTGACGCCTCCGAAGAAGACCTCGCTCCGCGAACGCTTGCACTTTGGTCCGATCCTGACGCCCTCCGGCGCCGGCATCGGCCTGTCCCTGGAGACCTACTGATGCCGTCGCTTCGCCTCACCGCACCCGGCACCTCGCCGACCGTCTACAACCTCCACAAGAAGATCACGTCGCTCGGCTCGGGCCCCGACAACGACATCGTGCTCCCCGATCCGCTGGTCACCGACGGCTACGCGATCCACTTCGACGGCCAGACGTACACCGTGTTCGCGCCGAAGAAGACCGAGTTCGTCGTCAACGGCAAGAAGCGCAGCAAGCACAAGCTCAGCCACGACGAGCGGCTCGTGATCGGCGGCGTCGACCTCCGATTCCAGATGGTCGACGAGACCGCGCCGATCGAGGAGGAAGCCGCGAACACGATCGCGGACCTCGACGCCTACACCAAGCTCTACGAGTTCTCCGAGCGCCTGATCCATCAGCGCGATCTCGGCGAGCTGCTCGACGCGCTGATGGACGCGGTCATCCAGATCACGAACGCCGACAAGGGCTTCCTGATCTTGCTCGAGGGCGAGACGCTCGACGTCAAGGTCGCGCGCAACCTCAAGGCCGAGAACATCGCCGACGCGGTCAGCCAGCTCTCGGACTCGATCATCGCGAAGGTCGTGCGGTCGCGGAAGCCGCTGATCGTGTCGGACGCACTGCGCGACGACGAGTTCTCGTCGAGCAAGAGCGTGATCCACCTCAAGGTGTCGTCCGTGATCTGCGTGCCGCTGCTCGATCGCGGGCGGCTGCTCGGCCTGATCTATGTCGGCAACGACTCGATCCGTGACCTGTTCCAGCAGGACACGCTGCGCGTGCTGACCGTGTTCGCGTCGCAGGCCTCGCTGATCGTCGCGAATGCGCTGCTGATGAACGAGCTCCGGGTCGACAACAAGCGGCTGAACGAGCGGCTCGAGCAGTTCCGGTTCGGCGAGATCGTCGGCACCAGCCCGCCGATGCAGTCGGTGTTTCGCAAGGTCGAGAAGATCTCGGCGACCGACATCTCGGTGATGATCACGGGCGAGACCGGGACCGGCAAGGAGCTGATCGCGCGCGAGATCCACAACCGGTCGCCGCGCGCCGGCAAGCCGTTCATCACGATCAACTGCGGCGCGATCCCGGAGAACCTGCTCGAGAGCGAGCTGTTCGGCCACGTCAAGGGCGCGTTCACCGGCGCGGTCGCGAACAAGCTCGGCAAGTTCCAGGCGGCCGATGGCGGCACGCTGTTCCTCGACGAGATCGGCGAGATGCCGATCGAGCTCCAGGTCAAGTTGCTGCGCGCGATCCAGGAGCGGGTGGTGTTTCGCGTCGGCGACACCCGGGCCGAGAATGTCGACATCCGGATCCTGGCAGCGACGAATCGTGAGCTCGAAAAGGAGATCGCGGGCGGTCGGTTCCGCGAGGACCTCTACTACCGGCTGAACGTCGTCAACGTCGAGCTACCTCCGCTGCGCGTGCGCGGTGACGACGTGCTGGTGATCGCGCGCTACCTGATGTCGCGCTACGCCCGCGAGTACGACGCGAAGGTGAAGGGATTCTCGCCCAACGCCGCGGTCGCGATCCGCAAGCACAACTGGCCCGGCAACATCCGCGAGCTCGAGAACCGGATCAAGAAGGCGATCGTGCTCTGCGAGTCGACCGTGATCGGTCCCGACGACCTCGGACTGACCGGCGACACGCTGCCCCACATCCTCACGCTCGCCGATGCCAAGGACAAGTTTCAGCGCGAGTACATCAACGAGGTGCTCACGCTCAACAACGGCAATCGCACCAAGACCGCTCGCGATCTCGGCGTCGATCCCCGCACCGTGTTTCGTCACCTCGAGAAGGAAGGCGATGACCCCGCAGGCCCCGATGTGACCTAGGTCGCCCCGGCGCGAACCTTCCCATGACCGAAATGTCCGAGACCCGCCACGCCGATTCGCCCGATCTCGCACCTAACCCTGCGAGACCAAAGGCTTGCCCGCGCCTGGCGCGTGCGGTGCATGACCTCCGGTCGCTTGTGGGGCTCGCGTTCCTGTCCATCCTCTCGTTTACGGGCGCCTGCGTGATCCCGCCGTCGCTGTCGGTCGAACAGCAGGATGCCGGGCAGAACTCGCCGCCGGCGATCCTGTCGGTGCGCGACGAGACCACCGAGTACGAAGAACCCGGGCCGCTGCAAGTCGAGCGCGGCGACGTCAAGAACCTCGCGATCGAGTTGCTCGACACCGACGTCACCGACACGCTCCAGGTCCGCGTGTTCGTCGACTACACGCTCGAGGATCCCAAGGCGCCGCGCGCGACGTGCACCAGCACGACGACGACGCAGCCGCGCCGGACCGTGACGTGCGACGTGTCATCGATCTGCACGGTCGACGATGCAATGGATGACGAGGACGAGCACATGCGGATCCTCGTGTTCGATCGGATCCCGAACGAGACCGGCGAGCCGCCGTTCCAGTCGATGCCACTCGGCGGGCTATCGACCAGCGTGTTCTTTCTCTTGAAGTGTCAGGACCAGAACCTGTGAAGATCGCCGCGCCCGCGCTGTTCCTGCTCGCTGGCTGGCTTTCCGCCGTGGGCGGATGCCTGGCGCTGCCCGATGGCGGCGAGATCGAGTGCCAGACCAACGCGGACTGCGATTCCGCGCATGGCGAGGTCTGCGCCGAGAACGTGTGCTGGGGCAATCCACCGGCCGGCCCATTTGCGGCGGTCGTGTCGCCTCCCGCGGAGCTCGGCTCCGACCTCGTGACCCTCGAGCTGGCGAACCTCGTCGTGCCCGAGGATGGCTGGCTCGGCGACATCGCACTCGAGGACGCGGTGTCGTACTCGGGCGCGCTCGTTCCCGAGTGCGCGACCCCGCTCGACTGCTCGATGGCACGCGGCGCGACCATCACGATCACGCGCCCGTCGCAGTTCCAGGGAGGCCCCGGGGTCAGCCTCAGCACGCAGACCGATCCGCGGACCGGTGCCTTCGAGCTCGTGGTGCCACGGACCCGGCTCACCGATCCACCGTTCGAGGTCACCGTGGTGCCCAACGGGCGTGGCGCCGAATACCCGGGCGCACCTACCGCCGGCCAGCTCGTGCCACCGATGCGCACCATGCTCGCGATCAGCGGCAACGCAGCGAATCAGCGACTCGAGATCGGCGGCACGTCGTTGCTCCAGATCACCGGGTCGATCATCGATAGCGTGACCGCCAACGGGCCGCAGAAGTACCGCGTCGTGGCGCTCGGGCACTGGGACCTCGAGTCGCGGCCGGTCGAAGTCTCGACCGTGCACTACACCGGCAGCGACGGCACGTACGCGCTGCGGATCTCGGACAATGTCGTCGGGCCGGTCGAGATCGTTGCCCGCCCGTACGACACCAACGCGCACCTGCCGACGCTCCACCTCGCGAACGTGTCGCCCGGGACCACCGATCGCCGGCTCGTCGTGCCGTCGAGCATCGGCGTCCCGCACGGCGTCGACTTCACGGTGCTCGGCGTCGATACCGGCGGCCAGGTGGCGCCCGTCGCCGGCGCGCGCGTGATCGTGAGCGGCATCGTCCCGGCGGGCTCGCCCGGCGCGACCAGCGCGACGCTGCTGGTCGAGGGCACGACCGGCGTCGACGGCATGGTGAAGCTGTTCGTGCTCGACGGCGGCGCGATCCAGGCCAGCTATCGGGTCTCCGTCATCCCGCCGCCGGGCGCGATCGTCGGCGTCGTGTATGACAAGCCGATGATGACGATCGCCGGAGAGGCCGCGGACGAGATGTCGATCCGGCTGCCGGATCGGATCGCGCTCCGCGGGGTCGTCCAGGATCTCTACGGCAACCCGCTCGAGGATGTCGCGGTCACCGCGCGCCCTGCCCTGCGGTTCACCTGGAACCTCGAGGCGGCGCCACAGACGTTCCTGTCGACCGTTCCCGCCGCGACCGCGGTGACGCCGAACACCGGCGAGTACGTCGTCTGGGTCGACCCGTTCGTCACCGACGTCTGGGGGTTCTACGACCTCGCGTTCGAGCCACCCGGCACCAACACCAAGATCTCGTACGCACCCAACCTGTCGCTGCACGACATCGAGATCCCACGGGATGGCGGCCAGACCACGGTGACGCTGCCCGAGATCCGGCTGCCCGACGCCTCCCATGTTCACGGCAGGGTCACCGATGCGGCCGGCAACGCGATCGAGGGCGCCGAGCTCAAGATCTACCGGATCGATACCAGCCTCGAGCTGTGCAGCCAGGTCCGCTACGAGCCAAAGAGCTGCCCGATCCCGGCGGTGTTGCTCGGGCGCGGGGCGACCGACGCCGACGGCATGGCGCGACTCACGCTGGCCCGCTGAGGAAACCCTGTTGACCCGCCCCCGGGTCGCGACTAAGGTTCGCGGCACTTACAGGGTTTTGGCAACGACGATGGTATGTGAAGCACGAGAGCGTGATCGACGGGACATCATCCTGGATCGCGAGCCGTGCATCGAAGACGCCCCTTGGGGCAGCAACGGGCGACGTCGTCCGGTGACTGCGAATCCCCTTGCCGCGTCCCGACTGGCGCTCCGACCAGACGAGCTCGGAGAGAATCTCCACGCAAAGGTTTTGCACGATGACGAACGACACCACGCTGCACGAGAACGGTGCAGCCGAGGATCCGGCGGCGATCGCCGCGATCACTGCTGAGCAACTTCCGACCGATCCTGTCGCCGCCCAGTCCGGCGACGCGGCCGCCGCGCCGGTCGAGCCCGAGCCCAAGGCCCCGAGCTTCGACGATCTCGGCCTCCACCCCGACGTCAAGCAGGCGCTTGATGACATGGGCTACTTCGCGCCGACGCCCGTCCAGACCGCCGTCTACGTGCCGGTCAGCCAGGGCAAGGACCTGCTCGTCCAGTCACGCACCGGCACGGGTAAGACCACGGCCTTTGGCCTGCCGGTCATCAACAACCTGATCCCGACGCACCGTGCGCCGCAGGCGCTGATCCTGACCCCGACGCGCGAGCTCGCGCTCCAGGTCCAGCGCGAGCTGACGCAGATCGGCAAGCACCGCGGCATCCTCGTCGAGCCGATCTACGGCGGCGCGCCGATCGGCAAGCAGATCACCAACCTCAACGCGGGTGTCCACGTGATCGTGGGTACCCCGGGTCGCGTGCTCGATCACATCGGTCGCCGCACGCTCGACTGCCGCACGATCCAGACGTTCATCCTCGACGAGTGCGACGAGATGCTCTCGATGGGCTTCCTCGAGGACATCGAGCGCGTGGTCTCGCACCTGCCGGAGAAGAAGCAGACCCTGCTGTTCTCCGCGACGATGCCCGACGAGGTCTCGCGCTACGCGCGTCGCCACATGCGCGCGCCGGAGCAGATCTCGCTGTCGCGCGACAGCATCTCGGTCTCCGATATCCACCACGCGTACTACATCGTGAGTGGGATCGCGCGCAGCCGTGACCTCCTGAAGGTCATCTACGCCGAGGAGCCGGAGAGCGCGATCATCTTCTGCAACATGCGCGACGAGACGACGATGGTTGCGAAGTTCCTGCAGAAGCAGGGGCTCGACGCCGAGCCGTTGTCGAGCGATCTGTCGCAAGCCGATCGCGAGCGCGTGATGGGCCGGATGAAGCAGAAGGATCTGCGCTTCCTGTGCGCCACCGACGTCGCGGCGCGCGGCATCGACATCTCGAACCTGTCGCACGTCATCAACTACTCGGTGCCCGAGTCGCCCGAGATCTACGTCCATCGCACCGGCCGCACCGGTCGTGCGGGCCGCAAGGGCACGGCGCTCTCGCTCGTCGGTCCGCGCGAGCTCGGCAACTTCCGCTACGTCCGGCTGACCTTCGGGATCAAGCCAGAGGAGCGGCTGCTGCCGAAGGACGAGATCTTCGTTGGCAAGCTCAAGCACCCGCTGCCGCCCGTCGGAACGCCGCAGCCGCCGGACCCGGTCCAGATCCTGATCCGCGGTGTCGCCGGCACACCGACCGATCTGCAGCGCCAGATCTTCGAGAAGCTGTACGCGACCGCCGCCGGCAAGCGCGTGCTCGCCCAGCTGGTCGCCGACAAGCTCGACAAGCTGTCGACCCGCGCGAAGCCCAAGCGCGAGCCGAGCGTGGCACGCGAGCCCGACGCCGAGGCCCGCCCGACCGAAGAGGTCCGCGAGCCGCGTGGCGATGGCGAGCGCAGCTTCGATCGCGACCGCGGCCGCCGCCGCGAAGGCCGCGACGAGCGTCCGCGCTTCCGCGACGACCGCGGCCCGCGTGGCGATGGTGATCGAGGCCCGCGTCCCGAGGGCGCTCGCTTCGATGGTCCGGATCGCGGCCCGCGCCCCGAGGGCGATCGCGGCCCGCGCCCCGAGGGCGATCGCGGCCCGCGCCCCGAGGGCGATCGCG
>JBBJLY010000089.1:0-28375 GCA_037720695.1 Kofleriaceae bacterium
TCGCCGACCGCGCCGAGCGCGAGCGGCACGCTGCACCTGCTGCGGACCTGGCTCGCGACTTCGTTCCTCGGCGACGCCCAGCTCGCGATCGAGCCGTCGACGATCGCGACCGCCAGCAAGACCAGGATTCCGGCGCTCGCGATACGCGGCACGGCGCGCGCGGGACGGCTCACGGTGTCCGGCACGATCGGCACGAGTGCGCCCTATCCGGTCGAGCTCTCGCTGTCGGGCCGCCGGATCGAGCTCGACGTGCTGCTCGATCTGCAGAAGCGCCTGCCGCTCCCTGCGCCGGTCCAGGCGTGGGCCTCTGGCACCATCACGATCCGCACCGAGCTCCAGCCGGTCAAGCCGATCGAGCCCGAGGCGTGGCTCGAGCTCACCGAGCTGACCGCGATCGTCAACCACCGCTCGGTCGATGGCCGCCTGATCCCGCTGGTACTGAAGGCGACCTGCCGGACCGACGCCAACGACAACTGCGCGTTCGAGGGCGACGAGCTCGAGCGCACGCGGATGTCGCTGCTGGTCACGCCGTCCTCGATCGAGTTTGCCTGCAAGGATCCCACGGCGAAGGGCGGTCGCGTCGCCTGCGGCGCGAAGCTCGCGACCCCGGCCGGCATCGTCAACCTGCGCGGCTACGCGCGCCCGAACGCGATGGCGATCCAGGCCAAGGGCTCGCTCGACCTGTCGCTGCTCGGACCGCTGGTCGACACCGTGTTCGACGAGGTCACCGGCGGCGCGGACCTCGCCGCCACGATCAGCGGCACGTTCAAGAAGCCGACGTACGAAGCTTCGCTCTCGCTGCGCAACCTGGTCGCCCGCCCGGTTGGCGGCGACACCGTGCTGACCGCACCGAGCGGCCTGATCAAGCTCGCGAACGGCAGCCTCGGGTTCACCGATCTCCGCGTGCAGGTCCGCGACCAGCACCGCGATCAGAATCCCGGCGAGCTCCACATCAAGGGCAACATCGAGCTCGACGGGCTGAAGCCGAAGCGCTGGGGCCTGCTGATCGAGGGCAAGCTCGCGGGCAAGATGCTGCTCGCCGCGTTCCCCGGCGCGGTCTCGCAGGCGAGCGGGCTGGCGCGGATCGAGGGCGATCTGATGCTCCGCGGCGACGGCCCGCTGCCGACCGTCACCGGCACGCTCGTGTTCGATCCACTGCCCGAGTGCGAGCGCGCCGCGCCGCAGACCGATCCGAGCGCACCGCTCGCCGAATGCCGCAAGCGAACCGATCGGATCCGGCCGCTGACGTTCATCCCGCGTGGCGTGCGGGGCGAGTTCTCGTTCACCCGCGGCACGGTCGACATCGACACCGTGACCTCGGGCGCGCGGCGGATCTACAAGCTGACCGTCAACGACATCGCACTGACCGTTGATGGCCAAGGCTCGGTCTCCGAGATCGACGGCACCGCCGAGATCCGCGATGGCACGCTGATCTCGCTCGCGGTGCGGCTCAACGCGAACAACCTCCCGTTCCGCCAGCCCGGCACGCTCGACCTCGCGCTCGCGGCGCGCAACATCCGGATCGAGAAGGCGAGCGAGGGCTCGCGGCTGGTGGTCCGCGGCGATATCTCCGTGATCGACGGCGTGTTCCAGCGCGACTTCGAGATCACCGACCGGATCCGGTCGATCGGCACGACCACCCTGCGGACCAAGCCGTTCTGGGAGGAGTACCCGACGGTCGGCAACGCGGAGCTCCGGCTCGGGCTCGATGTCCGGAGGTTCAAGGTCAACAACAACATCGCCCAGATCGATCTCGGGGGCTCGCTCATCATCTCCGGCACGCCGCGCGATCCGCGCCTGCAGGGGCGGATCAGGGTCACGCGCGGCCGGTTCCGATTCCCCGGCACGCGCGCGGCGTTCGAGCGCACGAGCGGCTCGATCGACTTCGCCGAGAACGAGCGCGCCGGCAACCCGGAGCTCGACGTCACGAGCGACGCCGACTACCGCGATCAGTCGGGTCAGGATCACCTGATCACGCTCGCGATCCGCGGCAAGCTCGATCAGCTGCAGTGGGACCTGAAGACGTCGACTGGCTACAACAAGTCGCAGACGCTCGCGCTGCTGGTGCTCGGCCGCAACCCCGACTCGCTGCGGCGATCGCTCGGCGATCAATCGCTCGGCGGCGACCCGACGCGCGTCGACCCGTCGACCAACCCGAGCCAGGGGTTCGCCGACCAGATCGTGAAGGACCTCGCGGGCGACTGGGTGTCGGGCCTGCTCGGCAGCTCGCTCGGCCGGCTGACCGGGCTCGACGTGTTCCGGATCGAGATCGGGTTCGGCTCGATCGGCATCCATGTCGAGCACAAGGTGGTCGATAACCTGCGCCTGCTCGGCGACACCGAGCAGACGATCCGCGGCAACACGATCAACACCCGCGCCGAGGTCAAGACGCCGTACCCGTGGATCAGCGTGCAGGGTGGATACCTGTCGAAGAACTTCAACGATCCGGCCGAGCAGGATATCCAGGACGCCAACATGAAGCTCGTGTTCAAGTTGTTCGTCCCATGAGGCCGGCGCGGCTCGCGATCGCGATCGTCGCGCTGGCGATCTGCGCGACATCGGTCCACGCGGAGGACGCGTCCCCAGATGACGAGGTGCTGGTCAGCACGTTCGATCCCGCGACCTGTATCACCAAGCCCAACCCGGCAGCTGTCGCCGGTGCCCCGACCCCGATCCCGGTGACCTGGAAGGAGTTCGAGATCGCGGGCTCGTTCCTCGAGCCCAGGGACAACGTCCGCGTGGTGATCGCGCCGATCATGAATCGCAACCGCGCGCTGACCCCGGCCTCACGCGAGGACATCCGGCGCTCGATCGCGACATTTGGTTACCACGTCGTCGGCATCGGGCTGCGGGACACGCCGGCCGGCACGATCGCGGTCGTCCACCTGAACCCGCTGCCGATGGTGCGCCGGGTCGTGGTCAGCATCGACCAGTCAATCCGGGGCGCACTGCTCGACAGCGACGAGATCAAGCGCCGGATGCGCACCCGCACCGCGGCGTACCTGCCGTGGTCGCCGAAGGACCGCGCGTGCGAGCTCTACGAGGAGACCCGCCGGATCCAGGACTACCTGCACGACGAGGGCTACTTCGAGGCGCGCGCGTCGATCCAGGAGCAGATCAGCGGCGTCGCCGTCACGCTCAAGGTCCGGGTCCGGATCGGCAAGGGCTACACGGTCGCGCTCGACAAGATCCAGATCCCGGACGCGAACCTGCTCGCGATCGACGCCAACTTGATCCGCGAGCAGTTCAAGCATCGCGGCAACTGCCTGCTCGGTCGCTTCCTGTGCTTCGGCAGTCCGCGGTTCACCCGCGCCGGGCACCAGGCGGACGTCCAGCGCGTGATCGATCTGTTCCACAAGAGCGGCTTCCCGTCGGTGCGCGTCACCAGTGACTTCGATCCGGGGATGTCGATCGACCGCCGGACCAACACCGTGCGGTTCAAGCTCGAGATCGTCCAGGGCCGCCAGGTCGAGGTCGTGTTCGAGGGCCACAACCCGAACCAGGTCTCGAACGAGTCGCTGCGCAAGCAGCTGACGTTCGACGAGGCCGCGAGCGCCGATGACGTCGAAGCCCATAACTCGGCGCGCGCGCTCGCCCAGTACCTGCAGTCGCGCGGCTACTTCGATGCCCGCGTGACGTGGATCCGCGAGCGGCTGGGCGACGAGATCGATCCCGAGCAGGGCTTCGATCGGCTGGTGTACCGGATCGAGACCGGGCGGTCGCGGCCGATTCGTGAGGTCGAGTTCCGCGGCAACCGCGCGCTGTCGCGTGACGAGCTCGCCGAGACCGTGGGCACGCGGCCCGCTCGATTGTCGACCAGCCTGTTCGGGTCGAACACCGCCGCGACCTCGGCGCTGCTCGCCTCCGATGTCGAGGAGCTGGTCGATCTTTATCGCCGCAACGGCTACCGCGACGCACGGATCCGCGTCACCGCGGCGACCGACCCGATCGCGCTCGACAGCGCGGCGCTCACCGCCGCGATGGCGGTCGGCGACCGCGGCGAGGGACTGTACGTCCGGTTCTCGATCGACGAAGGCCAGCCGACGCTGTTGACCCAGGTCATGGTCGAGCTGTCGGCCGACACGGGCGACACCGTCACGACACCCGAGGATCGGCTGCTGTGCCTCGCGGTGCTGGGCGACCTCGCCGACCTCTACAAGCAGCCGAGCCTCGCGAAGCAGTCCCAGCCGGACCGCTGCGTCGGCGTCGCGACCGACCTCGCGTTTCGCGAGGACGATGCCGCGTTGACGCGCGATCAGATCAAGGACCGGCTGTTCGCGATGGGGCGGCCGCGCTCCGAGGTGGGCTACGAGGCCACGGTCCTCGGGCCGCGCCGGATCGCCGCGAAGTACCGGCTCGCCAACACGCAGGAGCTCCGGCTCGGCAAGGTCGTCATCCGCGGAAATTTCCGCACGCGCTCGTCCGTGATCGAGGACGAGCTGCAGTTCCGGCAAGGTGCGCCGCTGACCAAGGATCGGATCGCCGACGGTGCGCGCCGGCTGCGCAACACGGCGCTGTTCGACGCGGTCAACATCACGATGCCGGAGCTCGAGACCACATCGACCGGCGAGGTCAACGCCGTCGTCGAGGTGACGGAGCGCTACGACTACCTGATGGAGGTCATCGGCGAGACCGGTTACTCGAGCTTCAATGGCGCGTTCGTCAAGATCATCCCTGCCCTGCGCAACCTGTTTGGACTCGGCATCTCGCTCGAGCTGTCGGGCACGATCGGCTTCGATGTCGGCGCCGCGATCGACCGCGAGGTCCAGCTCCGCCAGCTCGGTGCCGAGGCCACGCTGCGGTTCCCGCAGTGGCTGTCGCGGCGGTTCTCGCCGGTCGAGTTCCAGACCGAGATCTCGGCGTTTCACGACCGCCGCGAGACCCCACGCTTCGGCCTGTTGACGACCACCGGCACCACGGTCGCGCTGTCGCGCACCTGGGAGCGCCAGCGTTCCGGGACCCAGCCAGCGCGCGCGATCACCACCGGCATCCACTGGGACTTCCGTAGCCGCGAGCGCAACGTCGACGCGCTCCGCCCGATCGGCGCAGATGACGACGAGTCCCAGGTCCCGATCACGACGCGCACCGGCCTGATCGGCCTGACGTTCGAGTGGGAGCAACGCGTCGATCGCCGCGGCACGCTGTCGCCGCTCTCACCCGAATCGGGATTCCGGTTCGACGGGCAGATCGCGTACGCCTCGCCATACCTGCTCGGCCAGGACGAGTTCATCAAGGTGTCGGCCGCCGGCTCGAAGTACTGGTCGGTCGGCGAGCACCTGATCGTCCGCGGCGACCTGCGCTACGACGAGGGGTTCCCGCTGCGTGGCGCGGCGCTGTTGCCCGAGGTCGAGCGATTCTTCGCGGGTGGCGACGCGACGGTCCGCGGCTACAACGACGATCGGCTCGCGACCGAGGTGATCCAGGTCGGCGTACCCCCGCTCGGCAACGTGCAGCAGATCCGGATCCTCCCCGCCGGCGGCAACATCCGCGTGCTCGGCAGCCTCGACGCCCAGCTGCGGATCTACCGCGTGCTGGCGACCGCGCTGTTCATCGACGCCGGCATGATCTCGAACCAGTGGCTGAGCGTCGAAGGCGACGACATCCGGCCGTCGGTCGGGATGGCGCTGTTCCGGATCGTGACGCCGTTCGGAGCGTTCGCATGGGAACGCGCGATCCCGCTCAACCCGAAGCTCGGCGACGACCCGCTGGGCCGCTGGCACATCAGCTTCGCGGCGCGCGCGCAGTTCTGAGCGAGCTCAAGGCGTCAGCGCGATACAGGCCTGCACGTGGTCGCGGTCTCGGGCCTCGGGCAACGCGGGGCGCGCCGAGCATCCCGCCGCGGTGCAGCGCGCCAGCATCCGGTCGTGCGGATAGTCGATGTCGAGCTCGGCGCTGCGCATCGCGGTGGTGCCGAGGATGCCATCGACCTCGGCCTGATCGGGACGCAACTCGGTGCGGAGCGCCTGCAGCAAGGGCTCGTCATCCCCGATCACGAGCAGCTCGATGCCAGCTGGCGGCGCGAGCTCGACGACGCCGGGCACAGCACAGAACGTGTCGCCCTCCTCGCAGATGCAGTCGTCCTCGCGGTTGCAGTTCCTCTCGGTCAACAAGTGATGACCGAACACCGCGCGAGAGGGTGCGCGCGGCGTCGTGCTCGACGTCGCGTCCAGCGCGAGCCGGTCGATCGTGGTGCGGCGGCCGGTGATCGGGCCCGACGCGACCAGCACGGTGTCCTCGGGCAGGGTCTCGATCGCCGGCGCACCGGGGCGCGCGATCCGGTAGCGCTCGTAGGCCGCGGCGCCGAGCAGCGTGATGCCGAGCCCGGTCGAGGCGACCAGCAGGGCATCGGCTCCGCGCTGGGCCTGGGACACGTCCGGATCGGGATTGGCCCCCAGGCAGCTCTGCAGCGTGATCCGTCGGCCACCGAACGCCAGCTCGGTGCCGGCGATCACGAGCGTGCCGCCCCCGCGATACGGCGACGGAAACACGGCATCGCACGCGTACGCTCGATCCGACTCGTCTCCTCCCACGTCCGCGAGGATCGAGATCTGGTGATCACCGAGCCGCAGCCGCACGGCATCGCCGGCGAGGACGTCGGCACCGATGATCGCGCCGTACGGGCGCGGCGTGGCGGGCACACCGACCGAGCAGCCGTCGGTGGCGCACGGATGGACCTCGATCGTCCGCGCGCCTTCGAGATGTGCGCGTGGCAGATCGAGCGCACCACCCGGCTCGCGGAGGCCGAGGATCGTGAGATCGGCGCTGGTCACCAGCGGCGCGATGTCAGGTCCGGGATCGACGATCGTGACCGGCGATAACAGATCCAGCAGCGCGACCCGATCCTCGAGCCCTTGCTCGCGGATCCCGACGACGATCGCCCCGCTGTCGGACTCGACCAGGATCGGATACGGATCTCCCGAAAAGTCGTTGGTGACGAAGCTGTCCGAGATCAGGTCGCAGCCGCCGACGAGGAGTGCGAGCGCCAGCAGGCGCGGGTTCACCACGGCAGCTCGTGAACAGTCGCGCGCCGGCCGTCGATCTCGACGACGCCACCGGGGTCCCACACCGTGCGGTGCAGGTAGCCGAGCGCGATCACGCCGTCGCCGTCGGCGAAGCTCGAGGTCACGGCGCCCGCGTTGTCCTTCTGCGCGTGCTTGATCCCGGCACCCGAGGCGACCGGCGCGTTGCCCTCGATCGCGAACCCGCGCAGCAGCCGCGCGGAGTTGCCTTGCGCGTGGACGCGAAACACCGGCTCCTGGCCGACGTAGCAGCCCTTGCCGTAATCGAGCAGCTTCACGAGCGGCGTCTCGAACGGGAAGTTGTCCTCGCCGACGTCGACCCCGTAGCGGACGAACCCGGCCCGGATGCGCAGCTTCTCGGCGGCCGGCTCGGTGTCCGGCATCGCGCCCTCACCCGCGCCGTCGACGATCGGCGCGAGCCATACCGTCCCTGCGTCGTCCCAGGTCTGGTGCGCCGGGCCGGAGATCGGCTCGAACGTGACATCGTCCATCACCGCGTAGCGCTCGAGCAGCGCGCGCGTCTTGTCGGCGACCACGGGCTCGCATGCGATCAGGAATGCGTCGCCGATGTGCGCGATGTCGATCACGCTCAGCACGCGGCCCTTAGGGTTCAGGATCGCACCCCAGCCATGCGCACCGTCGGCGAGCTGCTCGACGTTGACCGTGGTCAGCCCCTGGAGGAACCGCACGCGGTCCGTGCCGCTGACCCGCAACCTGCCCCACGCGGAGCGGTCGACGACGACGGTCATCCGCGCCCCGCGGCGCGAAGCCGGTCCGCGCGCCGGGCCGCAGCCTCGTCGTGGCGCCGGCGATCGGCGTCGGTCGAGAGCTCCAGCGGTTCGAGGGCACGTGGGCGGCCGTTGTCATCCATGGACACGAACGTCAAGTATGCCTTGGTCACGTAGCGACGCGAGCGAGACCTGTGATCTTCGGTCTCGACCCGGCACCCGACCTCCATCGAGGTCCGCGCGACGAAGTTGACCTGCGCCTGCAGGACGACGATCTCGCCAACGTGGACCGGCGAGAGGAAGTCGAGGCGGTCGATCGAGGCCGTGAGGACCTGTCCACCGGCGTGGCGCATCGCGGCCACCCCGGCGCAGACATCGATCCACTCCATCATGATCCCGCCGAACATCACACCCGACGTGCCGTTGGTGTGCATCGGCATCACGATCTGCGTCATCACGCAGCGGGTTTGCTCTGGCGTCACCGGCCGACCCCAAGACGACGGTCGCTGGAGCTACTTCTTCTTCGACGGCGCGGCCGGCTTCTTGGCAGCCTTGCCGGCTTCGATCTTGCGCTTGATCCGGGCCTTGAGCTTGGCCTGGCTGCGCTTGCGCTTCATCTTCGGGGTCTGACGATTGTCTCCACGTCCCATGTCGGTCTCCTTTAGAGGCGCGCATCTTGGAGGCGTCGGGCCCGGCCGTCAAGCGCCCCCGTCATCGGTCATTCCTCCAGCGACGTGACGCCTTCCAGCACGTCCGCGGGCTTGCCTCGCTTGACGATCGTGCCGCGCTCGATCCGGATCAGCTGGTCGGCCAGCTGGCGGGCCTCCGCGATCGAGTGGGTGACGTGGACCAGGGGCACGGCCAGCTCGGCGACCAGCTCGCGGACGAGCGCCACCAGCTCGGCGCGCAGCTCGCGGTCGAGCGCCGAGAACGGCTCGTCGAGCAGCACCAGCTGGGGCGCCCGGGCGATCGCACGGGCCAGCGCGACCCGCTGCGCCTCGCCGCCGGAGAACGTGCGGGGCCGGCGACGCGCCAGGTGCCCGACCTTCAGCCGATCGAGCAGTGCCTGGGCGCGGGCGTCGCGCTCGCCCTTGGGCACGTGCTGCATGCCGTACTGGACGTTGGCGAGCGCCGTCATGTGCGGGAACAGCGCGAGCCCCTGGAACACGTAGGCGAGCCGGCGTGCATGGGTCGGGCGGGACAGCTGGGTGGCGCGGTCAAGCCAGACCTCGTCGCCGAGGGTGACGCGGCCGCGGTCGGGCACGGCCAGCCCGGCAAGCACCGCGAGGATCGTCGACTTGCCCGAGCCCGACGGCCCCATGATGCAGGTGATGCCGGGCGGGCACTCGAGCTCGACGTCGAGCTTGAAGTCACCGCGTGCGAGCTGGATCGTGGCGCGGAGCATCACTGCCTGTGCTGGAGCCGATCGGTCAGCCGGTTCGCGAAGTACAGCATCGCCACCCCGACCACGGTCATCGCGAGCGACATCGCGAACACGTTCTTGTCGCGGCTGTTGAGCAGCTCCTCGTAGACATAGATCGACGCGGTGGGGATGCCGTCGGGTGCCGGCTTGGTGCTCGCGACCATCTGGGTCGCGCCGTAATCACCGAGCGCGCGCGCGAAGCCCATCATCGCGCCGGCGATGATGCCCGGCCCGGCGAGCGGCAGCACGACCGTGAACAGGACGCGCACGGGTCGCGCGCCGAGCGTGCGCGCCGCATTCACCAGATTCGGGTCGACCGAGTCGAGCCCGACCTTGGTCGCGCGCACGACGAGCGGCAGCGAGCCGACCGCCGCGGCGATCACGGCGCCCGAGAAGTGGAAGATGATCGGCGAGCCGAACACCCACTCCCAGGCGTCGCCGATCGCGCTGTCGTTGCCGAGCACCGCGAGCAGGTAGTAGCCGAGCACGGTCGGCGGCAGCACCAGCGGGGTCGAGATGATCGCATCGACCAGCGCGCGCCCGGGCAGCCGGCGCCAGCGCAGCAGCAGCGCGAGCGCGGTCCCGACGACGATCGTCAACACCGTCGCGAGGCACGCGATCTTGAACGACAGCCACAGCGGCGCCCACGACATCGCTACGGTTCCAGCGGGACGCGCACGACGAACACCGCCCCGAGATCGCCGCGCTGCTCGACGTGGATCGTGCCGCCATGCGCCTCGACGGCGAGCTTGCAGAAGTACAGTCCGAGCCCGCGGTTCGCACGCGCTGCGGCGCGCCGGGCCTCGACCTGGAAGTAGCGGCCGAAGATCGCCGTGCGCTCGGCCGCGGGCACGGCGGGACCGTTGTTGCCGACCGCGATCTCGAGGTCGTTCCCCTCCCGGAGCACCGTCACGACGCACCGGCCATCACGCGGCGCATAGCGGCTGGCGTTGTCGAGCAGGTTCTCGAGCACGCGGGCGAACAGCTCGCGGTCGAGTGGCACGATCAGCTCGGGGCTGCAATCGACCTCGTACCGCAGGTGGCGGACCTCGAAGTGCGCGCGGTTCCCGGACCGTGCAGCCTCGATCAGCTCGACCAGGCGGACCGGCGTGCGGCTGGCGCGCAGGATGCCGTCCTCGAGCTCGTCGACGTCGAGGATCGTCGCGACCAGGCTGAGCGCCTTGCCGACCAGCGTGGTCGCGTCGTCGATATATGCGAACGCCTGCGTGCGGCCCGGTCACCCTCCTGCAGCTCCTCGCGCAGCAGCTGGAGATACCCGTGGATCGCGGACAGCGGGCTCGGAGGTCGTGCACGACGAGCGCGGCGAGGACGCGCTTCTTCTCGCGCAGCTCGCGCGCGCTATCACTACCCGGCTCGGTCACGACCGCGCCTACCCTACCACTCTATTTCGCCCGCCCTCCTTGGCCGTGAACAGGTGGGTATCGGCTTGCTTGATGAACTCCAGCGCGTCTTCGATCTCGCCTCGGAGGCTCGCAACCCCTATCGACACGGTGACAGGGATCACCGCATCCTCGAACTTGAATTCGGCGATCTCGACGAGCTTGCGGACCTTCTCCGCGAACTGCATCGCGTTGTAGTGGTCGATCTCGGGGAGCACGATCGCGAACTCCTCGCCGCCGTAGCGCGCGAGCACGTCCTCGCGCCGGATCCGCGTCTTGATGACCGAGGCGAGATGCTTCAGCACGTGATCGCCCGCGAGGTGCCCGAAGCTGTCGTTGACGCCCTTGAATCGGTCGATGTCGAACATGATCAACGACAGGTCGCGCCGGTAACGCAACGCGCGCCCGATCTCGCGCTCCAGGGTCTCCACGAAGTACCGGCGGTTGAACACCTGGGTCAGGCCGTCGACCGTGGTCAGCCGGTAGATCTCCTCGTGATACGCGTTCTCGATGTTGTTGCCCGAGAGGAACTTGAAGATGCAGCGGCCGACCTTGATGAAGTCGCCATCGCGCAGCACGTACTCGTCGATCATCTCGTCGTTGACGTAGGTGCCGTTGGTCGACCCCATGTCACGCAACATGATCGCGTTGCCGGTGTTGATGATCTTGCAGTGGTTCCGCGACACCGCTTCTTGATCGATCTGGATATCGGCCTTCGACGACCGGCCGATGATGATCTGCGGGCGGTTCAGGTTGAACTTCTTGCCCAGCTCGAGGCCGTAGATCACGACCAGGCAGGCTTCCTTCGCGACGGGGCGGTCACTGATCTTGGAGATCGCCGTGACGACGGTCTTGTTGCGCCCGGTATCGCTCACCCGTTCATCATCCTAACAGACTCCTAACAGCCTTGGCCTGACAGGATTTGGCGTTTTGGCCCCAGCCGCATCGAGCCTCACCGCGGTTCGTCCATGCACTCGAGCTTGTCGTCACTGGCGCGCCGGCACATCAACGAGTCCACGATCCGATAGCCGCCGCGCGCGAACTGGTACGACTCCAGACGCATGCGCCCACCGGATTGGTTCCAGTAGGCGCGGATGTCCCTCATGTTGTCCTCGCCCTTGCCGGGCAGGGTCTCGAGGGCGGTGCCCTGGAATGTCCCGACGTAACGCGCGCAATCGGTGCTGCTCGCCGCGGGGAGGACGAACACGTTCCAGTAGCAATTTCCGTCGCTGTCGCAGCGCGCGCGATCGACGGTGATGGTCTCCACCACGCCGTCACCGTTGAGATCGCGATCGGCGCGGTCGAGCTTCGGTGAGGCACCCATCACGCCATCCTTGCCCGGCTGCCCGCACGAGCCCACCTGGACCGTCGGTGTGGGTAGCTCGCGCGGGTTGGTGGTGCGCCGCGACGGGCATCCCGCCACGAGCAGCGCGAAGACGATTGCGAGTCTAGAGCACATATTTCGGATCGGGCTTGGGGACCTGATCGAGCTCGGCGCGCAGCGACTCGTAACCGGGACGACCGAGCGCTGCGAACGCGAGGCGCTTGGCCTCCTCGACGCCGGGTTGATCGAACGGGTCGACGCCATACAGCGGACCGGCAAACGCGGTCGCCGCCTCGAGCAGCATCAACAGTTCGCCGAGCGCTGGCGCCGAGACCCGCTGGAGCATCAGCTTGCCGACCGGCCGGCCACGGCGGATCAGCGACGACTGCGTGCCGAGCAGCTCGGCATCGAGCAGCTCGCCGAGCCCGTGGCCGACGAGATAGCTGTACTCGGCCTGGCTCGACGCGAGCGCGCTGGCGGGGATCTGGAGCTCGCAGCCGCGCTCCTTTGCGCCGAGGAACAGGTAGCTCTTGTCGTCCGGCCCCTGCGCGTAGAGCTGCAGCTGGCTGTGCTGATCGGTCGCGCCGCGCGCCGCGATCGGCGTCGGTCCGTGGCCGTCCTTGCCGAGGCTCTCGGCCCACAATTGCCGGAACCAGTCCGCGGTGTCGTAGAGCGCGTCGACGTAGGACATCATCACGGTCATCGGGCGACCGCGCGCGACGTGGTGATGGTGCAGCAGCGCCGCGAGCACGAGCGCGGGGTTGGTCGCGAAGTTCGGCGACAGCACGCGATCGCGCATCCGGCGCGCACCGTCGAGCAGCCCGGCGACATCGAGCCCGGCGAGCGCGGCGGGCAGGAGGCCGACGGCCGTCAGCACGCTGAACCGGCCCCCGACGGCGGCCGGCACCTCGAACGCGCGCCAGCCCTGCTGGGTGGCAGCCGCACGCAGCGCGCCCTTGGCAGGATCCGTCGTGCAGACGATGCGGTCCTTGGTCCGCGCACCGAGTGCCTTGTCGAGCCGCTCGAGCACCACCAGCAACTGGGCCGCGGTCTCGGCCGTGCCGCCCGACTTGGTGACGACGTTCCACACCGTGGTGTCGAGCGACACGCGCTCGAGCAGCGCGGAGAACGTCACCGGATCGATGTTGTCGGGGAAGAACAGCCGGCGCGGCATGCCGGGGCTGCGCGGGGCGAGCTGATCGAACGCCGGCGCGAGCGCCGAGTACAGCGCGCGCGGGCCGAGGCTCGAGCCGCCGATCCCGAGCACGACGACGGTGTCGATCGCCGGATCGAGGTCGCGTGCGTAATCCATGCAGGCACGGGCAGTCGCGCGATCATCGGGCAGATCGAAGAACCCGAGCTCGCCGCTCGCGCGTCGCTCCATGGTGCGAGCGTGTGCCTGCTCCGCAGGACCGGCGAGCGCGTCGAACGTGGCAGCATCGGGGCCAGCGGCTCCGATGCCTGCGGCGGTGAGCGCGGTCGCGTCGAGCTCGAGGTGATTTTCTCTGGCCGACATCGGCCGCGAACCTACATCACGAAGCCGAAAGATTCTTGTGCCCGCGCCAGGATGCGGCTAACCATCCTACCCGTGCGTGGCACTCGACAAGCGCTTCGACCGCCCCAGGCGCGTCGACTGGTGATCCGGACCCGGGGTCCGGGTCGGGGTCCAGCCAAGACGCGGCGCTCGCACGTGCTGATCGCGGGCGCGGCCCTGCTGGTCGGCGGCGCCGCCCTGCTCGGCGCTGGGGAGCCGTCGGCCTCGCCTCCCGCCCAGATCCCGGGTGCCGCGCTCGACACGCCGACGTCGGCCGGCGCGCGTGCGGCACTGGGCACCACCCGCTCGATCAGCGTCGCCGACGTCGCGGTCGATCTCGACCGGGTCATCCGCGACGGCGACGTCTACACGGTCAAGCTCGCCGATGGCCGGCGCGCGGTGTTGACGCTCGATCCCGCGCTGCAGGAGCTCGCCGAGAAGCTGCTCAATGAATCGCGCGCGCCCCGCGGCGCGATCGTCGTCATGCACCCCGACGGTCGCATCCTCGCGCTCGCCGGCCGCAAGACCGAGGAACCCAAGGGCTCGCGTGAGGGCACGTTCGACTGGCGGCTCGCGACCGAGGTCTGGGCGCCGTCCGCGTCGGTGTTCAAGCTGGTGACCGCAAGTGCGCTGGTCCGCGCCGGCGTCGATCCCGCGGCCGCGGTCTGCTACCACGGCGGCCTCCGCTCGGTGCTCGAGCACAACCTGCGCGACGACAAGCGTGACTCGCGCTGCGAGAGCCTCGCGTACGGCGTCGCCCACTCGCAGAACGCGATCCTCGGCAAGCTCGCGTTCCAGAAGCTCGATCCCAAGTTGCTCGAGGCCGAGGCGCGCGCGCTCGGCTGGCTCGATGCGGTGCCGCTGGTCAAGTCGCGCGCACAGGGTGAGCTCACCCTGCCGCCAGACCACGACCTCGAGTTCGCGCGCGCCGCCGCCGGGTTCAAGGGTGCGCGGCTGTCCGTCATGGGTGGCGCGTTGCTCAGCGCGACGTTCGCCGCGGACGGCCTGCAGCCGCAGCCACGGCTGGTCGCCTCGATCGACGGCACCCCGGTCGCCGCGCCCAAGCCGCGCCGGGCGATCGATGCCGGCGCCGCCCGCGCCGTCGCAAAGATGATGGTCGGCACCTGTGATGGCGGCAGCGCCGTGAAGTCGTTCGGTCAGGTCGCGCGCGGCGGGCTCTCGGTCGCCGGCAAGACCGGCACGCTCACCGTCAACGATCCATTCTACATCGAGCACTCGTGGTTCGTCGGGTTCGCCCCGGCGGACAAGCCCGAGGTCGTGGTCTCCGTGCTGCTCGGCAACCCCGAGAGCTGGCACCTTCGCGGTCACGAGGCCGCGCGCCGGCTGATCGAGCGGGCCCTGCGGCCTGCCAAGCGGCGTGAAAAAGATCCCAGCTGACCGACTCGCCGCGTGAACGCGCGATAGCCGGTGGCGTTCGATGGTAAGATTTGCGCATCCGTTCGATCGCCGTCACGATCGCGGGGGAGAATAGAACCATGAGGCTGACTTCGATCGCGGCGTGCATCGCCGCCGTCCTAGCGCTCGCCCTGCCCGCGCACGCGCAGCAGCAGGCAGAGCTCGCTGCCAAGCTCAACGAAGAGGGCAAGGATCTGATGTATGCGGGGAAGGTCCCCGAGGCGACTGCCAAGTTCCGCGAGGCGGTCAACCGCGTCCCGGAGCCCAAATACTTCATCAACCTGTGCGCCTCGCTGCTCCAGGAAGCAAAGTTCAGCGAAGCACTCACCCAGTGCAACGCGGTCGAGCGCAACAACCCGACCGCGGAGCAACGCGAGAAGACCGCGAAGCTGACCGGCCGGATCAAGGCCGAGGCGAAGGCGCAGGGCATCGATGACGTCCAGCCGATCGGCGGCGGCGGCAATCCCGACCAGTCGGTCTGCGCGCAGAACCCGCAGGACCCGAGCTGCCAGGTCGCGCCCCCGGCAGATTTCTGCGCGCAGCACCCGCAGGATCCGAGCTGCCAGGCCGGGCCCCCGCAGTCGCAGCCTGCGGTCGGTCGCCCGCTGACCGGGCAAGGCCTGTTCACGTCGATCTCGCCCGACAACAAGTACACGTGGACGCTCGGCATCGATCTCTATGGTGGCGGCGGTCAGGTCGGCGAGACCACCCCGTTCCAGTACTACGGCTCCGCCGCGGGCGGCGTCCGCGTCAAGGGTGACTACCTGCTGAACGCAGCGTCACGGATCGGCGCACAGGCCTACTTCCAGCTCACGCACTTCGGCGCCGGCCAGATGGATGATGCGCTGGTCGACACGCTCGACATCTTCGATCTCGGCATCGCCGGCTACAAGCACTTCTGTCTCGCCAACACCCAGCGCCTCTGCGTGACGCCGCTGATCGGCGCGCACCTCGCGCTGATGAGCCCGGCCGGGATGGATGATGGCGCCGGCAGCCAGGTGTTCAACTACGCCGCGCTCGGCGGTCGCGTCGAGCTCGCATTCCAGTACGCGTTCGGCACGCGGTTCGAGCACGTGCTCGGGATCCAGATCGGCGCCAACGGATACACCAAGGTGTTCGCCGATCCATCGGAGGGCTTCACGCGCGACGAGGTCGGCCTCAGCAAGGGCGGCGCGTTCGGCTACTTCGGCGCCGGCTACACGTATCGCTTCAACACGCCGCTTGGCTCGTCGCCGTTCGTGACGCTCGAGTAACGAGCGCGCGATTCGCACGCTGCCGGCCCGCCCCTGAACAGGCGGGCCTTTTTTTGCAACCACGCGGACGGCGTCGCGGTGAGATCGGGTATGGTCGCGACCGCCCGCTACTCACAACCGAGGTCCGTCATGGCTGTTGAAAACAAGCTGACCGCGAAGCTGACCTTCCCCGACGGAAAAGAGACCACCTTGCCGGTGGTCGTGGGAACCGAAGACGAGCACGCGATCGACATCAAGTCTCTGCGTAGCGATACCGGCTACATCACGCTCGATACCGGCTACATGAACACGGGCTCGACGACGAGCTCGATCACGTACCTCGATGGCGAGCAGGGGATCTTGCGGTACCGCGGCTATCCGATCGAGGAGCTCGCCGAGAAGTCCAACTTCGTCGAGACCAGCTACCTGCTGATCTACAACAAGCTGCCCAACACGGCGGAGCGCGAGGTGTTCTCGAACATGCTCACGCGCCACAGCTTGATCCATGAGGACATGCACCAGTTCTTCGCGGGCTACCCGCCGACGAGCCACCCGATGGCCGTGCTGTCGGCGATGGTGACCTCGCTGTCGGCGTACTACCCCGACAGTCTCGATCGCAACGCGCCGATGGACCTCCACATCACGCGCCTGCTGTCGAAGGTCCGCACGATCGCGGCGTTCAGCTACAAGAAGAGCATCGGCCAGCCGCTGATGTACCCGCGCAACTCGCTGAAGTACTCCGCCAACTTCCTGCACATGATGTTCGCGGTGCCGACCGAGGAGTACGTCGTGTCGCCGGTGCTCGAGAAGGCGCTGAACCAGCTCCTGATCCTGCACGCCGACCACGAGCAGAACTGTTCGACCTCGACCGTGCGCATGGTCGGCAGCTCCGGCGCCAACCTGTACGCGGCGATCGCGGCCGGAATACTCGCTCTATGGGGGCCACTGCACGGCGGCGCCAACCAGGCCGTGATCGAGATGCTCGAGGAGATCAAGGCCTCCGGCGGGGACTACAAGAAGTTCCTCGACGACGTGAAGAACAAGCGCGAGAACCGCCGCCTGATGGGCTTCGGCCACCGCGTGTACAAGAACTACGATCCGCGCGCGAAGATCCTGAAGAAGATGTGTGACGAGGTCCTCGTGCACCTCGGCGTCAAGGATCCGCTGCTCGATCTCGCGAAGGGCATGGAAGAGATCGCGCTCAAGGACGACTACTTCGTCTCGAAGAAGCTGTACCCGAACGTCGACTTCTACAGCGGCATCATCTACCGGGCGATGGGCATCCCGACGAACATGTTCACCGTCATGTTCGCGCTCGGCCGCCTACCCGGCTGGATCGCCCACTGGAAGGAGATGGTCGAGGAGCGCGACGGCAAGGGTGCGCCGACCATGAAGATCGGGCGTCCGCGCCAGGTCTACACCGGGGAGAACACGCGCAAGTACGTCCCGATCGATCAGCGTTAGCGGCAGCTCGTTGG
This sequence comes from Kofleriaceae bacterium, assembly GCA_037720695.1. GTDB lineage: Bacteria > Myxococcota_A > Polyangia > Haliangiales > Haliangiaceae > JABFXX01. The sequence continues at coordinate 17,555 of JBBJLY010000089.1, forward strand.
CGCGACCTTCGCCTGGTACTGCGTCTGCACGTTACCGGGCGGATCGTACTCGCAGACCCACAGGTCGAGGCCGTTGCAGGTCGACCGCGCGCAGCCGACCTGCGTGGTGTCTCGCCAGACCAGCTGCGTGAAGTGGCCGGTCTCCATCGAGAACCCGCCGCTCCGGAAGTCGTACAGCTTGACCTCGTCGTACCACATCTTGGTGACCTCGGCTCCGTCGAGGATTCCGGTGGTGGCGCCGGCGAGGTTCTCGCCGAACTTGTTGCCGCTGCTGTGCTCGAACTTGCAGCCGCGATCGCGGAGCGAATTCGCCCAGCGCTGCGCATAGGCCTCGAGCTTGGGGGACCACACGAGGGGCACCGCGCAGTGCTTGGCTCGCATCTGGTTGTGGGCATCGAGGATGCCCTGCATCCCGGCCGGAACCGCGCCCGCTGGCGGTGGCCTCGGCTGCTCGCGCGGTGGCGGTTCCGGGCGCGCATGATCAGGTGCCGGCCGCGACTCGGCCCACGGATCGGACCCGCCCGGGGGGGCCGACGGACCGGGCGCCATCGGCAGCGCCTGTTGCGGCGGCGGCGGTTGCTGCTGCGGGTAGATCGGACCGCACGCAGCTGCGAGCGACAGGATGACGAGCGAAGCGCGCATGGAATCCTTCGAGGACGTGCCGACTTGATCATGACACGGGACCCCGTCCCCGACCGTTGCAAGTTGTGCCCGAACGCGCCAGATTGCGGGCGATGCGCGTCGCCGAGCCGATTTCCTCAGCCGAGACGGAAGGCATCCGTGTGCGCGTGCAGTCGCACTACCTGGCGGAGCAGTCCTCGCCGCGCGACGACCGCTACGTGTTTGCCTACACGATCACGATCTCCAACGAGAGCGAGCGCACCGCGCAGCTCCGCACTCGCCACTGGGTGATCACGGACGGCCGCGGCTCGGTCGAGGAGGTCCGTGGCGATGGCGTGGTCGGCGAGCAGCCCCGGCTCTCCCCAGGCCAGAGCTTTCAGTACACGTCGGGTTGCGTGCTCACCACGCCGGTCGGGACCATGCACGGGACCTATCGGATGTGGCGGGACGACGGCACGTACTTCGACGCCGTGATCGAGGCGTTCTCGCTCGCGTCGCCCGTGACGCTCCGCGACGAAGCGAATTGACACCTCCGCTGCCCCTCGGCCAGAGGGTCTCGGGACTATCCGGTTAATAAACCCGCGCACTTGAGCCGGGGCTCACAAATCTCAAAGCCTTGGGCTAGGCTATGCGTCTTACGGGCGTAGCGTGACTGTTTCGATGACCCATGCCGAGCGTGAGGCGGCGACCGCGTCGGCGCTGGTCGATGCGGCGAAGGCCGGCGACCAACGCGCCTTCGAGTCGCTCGTGCGGCGCTATCGCAAGCGGATCTTCGCGCTCGCGCTGCACATCACCGGCTCCTCGAGCGAGGCCGACGACATCACGCAGGACGTGTTCCTGAAGGCGTACCGCGCGCTCGCCCAGTTCGAGGGCCGCAGCCAGTTCTTCACCTGGGTCTACCGGATGACGGTCAACCGCTCGCTCAACGCGCGCCGCGATCGCGCGCGCCGGGGCGAGGACACGCTCGACGATCCTCGTCTCGAGCTCGCCGTCGCGGTCGACGCGCGGAGTAACCCGAGCCGCACGGCCGAGCTGCGGCAGCAATACGCCCGCCTGCTCCGCGCGCTCGATTCGCTGCCGGTCGAGATGCGCACCACCGTGATCCTGGTGTCGCTGCAGGGCCTCGCCCACGGCGAGTGCGCCGTGATCCAGGACGTCAGCGACGGCACGATCGCGTGGCGCATGCACGAGGCGCGGCGCCGGATGCACGAGGCGATGGCGCCCGAAAAGCTGCAGCGCAAGCGCGAGCTGTCGACCGACCTCGCCCGCGCACTGACCGAGCACGGCCTGTTCATTCCGGCGATGCCCAAGGGTCGCGCCTGAGCTCGCGGTGATCGCTATTTGCCGCGCTCGTGCGCGCGCTTGTAGGCCGGCCGGGCCTGGATCCGCGAGATCCAGTCGCGCAGGCGATCTGTGATCTGGTCGTTGCCGCGCTCGGCCGCGCTCTCGAGCGGGTAGCTCATCTGGAGGTCGGCGGCGGTCAGCTGAGCGCCGGCGAACCACGGCTGCTTCGCGAGGTGCTGGTCGAGGAACGCGAAGTGACGCGTCAGGTTCGGGTCGATGTAGTCGCCGGACACCTTGTCGGCGATCTTCTTCGCGATCGGTTTGACGAAGAACGGCAGCTTCGCGGTCTTCACACGCTGAAACACCAGCTTCATCAGCAGGAACGGCATCAGCGAGCCTTCCGCGTAATGGAGGAAGTACTTGTAGTCGCGGTAGGCCGGCGTGCCGGCGACAGGTGCCAGGCGCCCCCTGCCGTAGGTCTCGACCAGGTACTCGAGGATCGCGCCGGATTCGGCGAGCGTGGCGTCGCCGTCGACGATCACCGGAGACTTGCCGAGCGGGTGGATGTCCTGCAGCGACTTCGGCGCGAACAGCGTCTTCGGATCGCGCTCGTACTTCACGAGCTCGTACGGAAGCTCCAGCTCCTCCAGCATCCAGAGGACGCGTTGCGATCGCGAATTATTCAGGTGGTGGACCTTGATCACCTGCAGGCGCATATCACGTTTGCGAGCCTTGCCTCGCCCCGCCGACATCGCACACGATTCCCCGCATGCGAGGTCTCATACTCGGAGTCGCGTTGATCGCGAGTGCCGCCGGCAGTGCCGGCTGCTCGTTGTTGACCGTCCAGCAAAGCCCGTTTCCCCCGCTCGAGGTCAGCGCCGAGCGACCGCCACCGGGTCCTGCGCGTGTGATCCTCACTGCCTCGAGCATCGCGATCCAGGACAAGGTCCAGTTCGAGACCGGCAAGGCCGAGATCCTGCCGCAGTCGTTCGGACTGCTCGACGAGGTCGCGCACGTGTTCGTCGAGAATCCGCAGATCGAGCTCGTGCAGATCGAGGGCCACACCGACTCGACCGGGTCGGCCGCGATCAATCGCAAGCTGTCGCAGCAGCGCGCCGACTCGGTGAGGAAGTACCTCTCCGGCAAGGGCGTCAAGGACAAGCGGATGGTCGCGAAGGGCTTCGGTCCCGATCGCGAGGTCGCGTCCAACGATACCGATGAGGGGCGCGAGCAGAATCGCCGCGTCGAGTTCAACATCCTCAAGCAGGGTCCCAAGAAGACGGTGGTGACAGATGATTGACCTGACCAAGCTGGCCTCGATCACGGTGCTGGTCGTCGCCTGCGGCGGTGCCGGCATGGGCGCGGACACCCGCGCGGATGTCACCAAGCAGATGCAGAGCGCGCAGCCGACGATCCAGGGCTGTTACGCCGATGCGCTGAAGCACAACCGCAAGTTGCGCGGCATGGTGTCGCTCGAGTTCATCGCCGAGCCCGGGACCGGCCAGTTCAAGAACATCCTGATCCGGCGCGACGAGCTCAACGACCCCACGGTGCGTCAGTGCATCCTCGACGAGGTCGGCAAGCTGAAGCTCGACAAGCCGACCAAGTCCGCGGTGTCGATCCCGTACCCGATCCGGTTCGCACCGACCAACTGATTGGCGGCATAGTCCCGGCACCATGCCCAAGACCCCTACCCGCTCGCCGACGCACGCCGACGTAGAGCTCTCGCGCCTGGCGTCGATGGGGCTCGAGCTCGAGGACATCGCGGAGGACGACACGGTCTCGCTCGCCGCGCTGGTCGAGCTCGCGGAGGATCGCGGCCGGCCTCCCAGCCATTACCTCGCCGCGATCCCGCTGGCGACCGAGCTGCTGACCTCGACCGCACCGCTGACCGTCCGGGTGTGCGCCGGGACCTGCCAGCGGTGGGGCGCGCTCGACCTGCTCGACCACCTGGTCGAGCGTGCGGGCTCGTCGGCGCGATTCGCGATCGCCCCGGTGTCCTGCCTCGACCGCTGCGACCAGGCACCCGCCTGCGAGATCCATGGCCCGGATGGCCCGCTGGTGATCGCGCCGGCCACGACCGCGACCCTCGACGAAGCGCTCGACACGCTGTAGTCGCACGAGTCGCACGTGTCGCACAGCGGCACGGGCTAGCCCGCTCTGCGAGAGCACGCTAGCCTGGCAACGCCGATGCTGCGCCTGGTGAAGATCAACAAGTACTACCGCGTCGGCACTCACAGCCTGCACGTGCTGCGCGATGTCGATCTCGAGATCGACGACGGCGAGCTGGTCGCGGTGATGGGCGCGTCGGGCTCCGGCAAGTCGACGCTGCTCAACATCCTCGGCATCCTCGACGACTACGACTCCGGCGAGTACTGGCTGGGTGACACCAAGATCAAGAGCCTCACCGAGGCGAAGGCGGCGCACTACCGCAATCGCTTCATCGGCTTCATCTTCCAATCGTTCAACCTGCTGCCGTTCAAGACGGCGCTCGAGAACGTCGCGCTCCCGCTGTACTACCAGGGCGTCACGCGCCGCAAGCGCAACCAGATCGCGGCCCAGTACCTCGACCGCGTCGGACTGCGCGACTGGGCAGACCACCTGCCGTCGGAGATGTCCGGTGGCCAGAAGCAGCGCGTCGCGATCGCACGCGCGCTGATCGGCAAGCCGCGGATGATCCTCGCCGACGAGCCCACCGGTGCACTCGACAGCGAGACCTCGGCGCAGATCATGGACCTGCTCGGCGAGATCCATCAGTCCGGGATCACGATCCTCGTCGTGACGCACGATCCCGAGGTCGCGTCGCGCACCGAGCGTACGATCCGGCTGCGCGATGGCAAGGTCGTCGGCGCTGACGAGATGCGCCTGTCGAACCCGCACCTCCCCGTGATCGCCGCGGAACCGGTGGCCTGATGTTCTCGATCGATCGCTGGCTCGAGGTGTTCGACACGATTCGCCGCAACAAGCTGCGGACCACGCTGACCTGCATCAGCGTCGCGTGGGGCATCTTCGTGCTGGTGTTCCTGCTCGGGCTCGGGCGCGGGCTCAACAACGGCATGCAGGCGAACTTCGCCCGGGACGCCACCAACGGCGTCTGGGTGTACTCCAACAAGACCAGCATCCCGCACGGCGGGTACGACGTCGGCCGCCGGATCACGTTCGAGAACCGCGACTACGAGCAGGCCAAGAAGATCGAAGGCATCGACCACATCTCCGGCCAGCACTACATCGCCGGTAAGCCCTGGGGCGGGCTGATCACCAAGCGCGGCGCGAAGGCCAACAGCTTCGAGGTCAACGCGGTCCACGCGGATGCGATCCACCTCGCCGCGCACGAGATCACGCAGGGCAGGTTCCTGTCGGCGTCCGACATCTCGAACCGGCGCAAGTCGGTGGTCGTTGGCCAGCCGGTCGTTGCATTCCTGTTCGGACCCAAGGAGAGCCCGATCGGCGAGTGGATCGAGATCGGCGGCGTGCCATTTCAGATCGTCGGGGTGTTCAGCGATCCGGGCGGCCAAGAAGCCGAGCGCCAGATGTACATCCCGGTGTCGACCGCGCAGCTCGCGTTCTCGGGTGCCGACAAGCTCGGCATGCTGCAGTTCACGCTCGGCAACGCCGGGCCAGTCGAGGCGCAAAAGATCATCGACCAGGTGGTCGGTCAGCTCGCGGAGCGGCACGAGTTCTCCCCGGCGGACAAGCAGGCCGTCCGGGTGCAGAACAACATCGAGCAGTTCGGCCGGTTCCAGATGCTGTTCTGGGTGATCTCGTTCTTCGTCGTGCTGATCGGGCTCGGGACGCTCGCGGCGGGCGTCGTCGGCGTGTCGAACATCATGATGATCGCGGTCAAGGAGCGGACCAAGGAGATCGGGGTCCGCAAGGCGCTCGGCGCGACGCCCAGCTCGATCGTGATGATGATCATCCAGGAAGCCGTGTTCCTGACCGGCGTGTCGGGCCTGCTCGGGCTTGCTGGCGGAGTCGGCGTGCTCGAGCTGCTCGGCGGGTTGGATAACGACTTCATCAAGAACCCGTCGATCGATCTCAAGATGGGCGTCGGCGCGACGCTGTTCCTGGTGTTCGCCGGCGCGCTCGCCGGGCTGTTCCCGGCGCGCTCGGCGGCCAAGGTCAACCCGATCCACTCGCTGCGAGACCAATAGCCATGTTCGATCTCGATAAGTGGAAGGAGATCTGGGCGACGCTGCGGTCGAACCGGCTACGCACGTTCCTCACCGCGTTCGGCGTGTTCTGGGGAATCTTCATGCTGATGGCGATGCTCGGCTTTGGCTCGAGCATCCAGACCAAGAGCAAGCAGCAGATGCGCGGCATGGCCACGAACCTCCTGTTCTGCTGGGGCCAGCAGACCACCGAGGCCTACGACGGGCTGCCGCCCGGCCGCGGCGTGCGGTTCACGATCGACGACATCGAGCTCCTGCGCCGGTTGCCCGGCGTCGAGCATCTGGCGCCCCGGCTCCAGCTCGGCGGCTGGCAGAACAACTTCATGGTCAAGCACGAGGGCAAGACCGGCACGTTCACGGTGATGGGCGACTACCCGACGCTCAAGTACATCGTCGCGTTCGACTACGAGGCCGGTCGGTTCGTCAACCAGCGCGACATCGACGAGCGGCGCAAGGTCGTCGTGATCGGGCGCGGGGTCAAGGAGCAGCTGTTCCCGCCGGGCGCCGATCCGATCGGCAAGTACATCGAGATCAGCGGCGTCTACTTCCAGGTCGTCGGGATCACCAAGACGCTGCGCTCTGGACCGCAAGGCGACCGCGACGCCAACACGCTGTTCGTGCCGTTCACCACGCTCAAGTCATCGTTCAACACCGGCGACCGGGTGGGATTCTTCGCGATGACGGCGAAGTCCGGGACCGACGGCGCCGAGCTCGAGCGTCAGGTCCGCGAGGCGCTGTCGCGCCAGCACCGGATCTCGCCGACCGACCAGATCGCGATCGGCTCGTTCAACATGTTCGTGATGTTCGGCAAGTTCGAGATGTTCTTTCTGGTGCTCTCGATGGTCAGCTGGATCGTCGGCGGCGCGACGCTGCTCGCCGGCGTCGTCGGCGTGTCGAACATCATGCTGATCACGGTCAAGGAGCGGACCAAGGAGATCGGGGTCCGCAAGGCGCTCGGCGCCACGCCGTGGTCTGTCGTCGCCATGGTGATGAAGGAGTCGCTCGTGCTGACCGCGATCGCCGGCGTCACCGGCATGGCGTTCGGCGTGCTCGTGCTCGAGGCGTGTGGCATGGCGTTCCCCAAGACACCGGACTTCCCGCTCGGCCCACCCGAGGTCGCACTCTCGACCGTGCTCACCGCCCTCGCGGTGCTGATCGGTGCCGGTACGCTCGCCGGCATCATGCCGGCTTCTCATGCCGCTTCGATCAAGCCGATCGAAGCATTGCGCGCTGAATAGGAACCGCAGAGGTCTGTCATGAAACGCATCCTTACCTGGTTGTTCGTGTTGATCCTGGTCGCGGTGATCGGCCTCGCGTTCTTCGTGCTGTGGAAGAAGTCGCGGTCCAAGCCGGTGGTCTATCAGACCGAGATCGCCGAGCTCGCTGACATCACGAAGAAGACCGTGGCGACCGGCTCGATCGTGCCGCGGCGCGAGGTCGAGGTGAAGCCGAAGGTCACCGGCGTGCTGGCCGAGCTCGACATCGAGCCCGGCAAGATCGTCAAGATGGGCGACCCGCTCGGCAAGATCTCGATCGTCCCGGACGCGATGCAGATCAACCAGGGCGAAGCCGGCGTGCGCAGCGCGCAGATCGCGTTCGACAACGCGAGGCGCGAGCTCGCCCGCAACGAGGCGCTGTTCAAGCAGGGTGTCGTTGCCGATGCCGAGCTCCAGAAGTTCCGCACCGACTACGCGATGCGCAAGCAGGAGCTCTCGAGTGCGGGCTCGTCCCTCCAGCTGGTCAAGGAAGGCGCGACGCGCGCCCAGGGCAAGTCGTCGACGCTGATCGTGACCGCGACCGCGTCGGGCATGGTGATCGACGTGCCGGTCAAGGTCGGCAACTCGGTGATCCAGGCCAACAACTTCAACCCCGGCACCACGGTCGCCGTGATCGCGGACATGAACGACATGATCTTCGAGGGTCGCGTCGACGAGGCCGAGGTCGCGAAGATCAAGACCGGGATGAAGCTCGCGATCAAGGTCGGCGCGATCGAGAAGGAGAAGCTGGACGGCAAGCTCGAGTACATCTCGCCCAAGGGCAAGCTGATCGACGGCGCGATCCAGTTCGAGATCAAGGCGGCGGTCGCGAAGAAGCCAGGCGTCGAGGTCCGCGCGAACTACAGCGCGAACGCCGACATCGTCCTCGACGAGAAGAAGCAGGTGCTCGCGATCCGCGAGGCCCTTGTCCAGTACAAGGACGACAAGCCGTTCGTCGAGATCGAGACCACACCGCAGACGTTCGTCAAGAAGGACGTCAAGCTCGGCCTGTCGGATGGCATCAAGGTCGAGATCCTCGAGGGCGTCACGAAGGCCGACAAGATCAAGCTGCCGGACAACGCCGGCCCGGCCGGCCCGGCCGGTCTGCCCAAGGGCCCGCCGAAGGCCCCGCCGAAGAAGTAGTCATGTGACGTTCGCTGCCCCGGCCAGACGACGTCGGGGCGCCTCGGCAAATGCGCAAGGTGCGCGCGGGCAGAGACCCACGAGATGTGGCGGTGGGCGAGGTCTCCACAAGCTCAGCCCGGGATCACACGCCGCAGCCGATCGAGCACGACACGCGTGTCGCGGATTTCGAGCCGCGATCCGGCCATCGGACAAGCCCAAGGCGCAACTGCCTGATGCCGCGTCGAGCGGACACGAAATCGAGTACGACTGAATTAATGCGCAACTCGCGCATGGCACGCGGCACGCGGCACGCGGCCAGGAAGCTCGGCCTCGGCCAGGCAGCCTCCGGGCGATGCGGTCCTCTGTGACCTTCGCTGCCCTCGCCAGACGGATCCTAGTGCGCGACCGCGTTGTCGGTCCGCCGCATCACGATCAGGTTGTGCTTGAAGTTGACGTCGGGGTAACCGAACCGGAACTCCAGTGGCCGCTTCGGCTGGCGATCGAACTCCGCCTTCCATGACGGTGTGATCGCGATCCCGGCATCCATCTCTGCGCGCGCGAACGTGCCGTAGGTCTCGTACTCGAAGCCGGCCGGCTTGCCCCACTTCGGTGCGACGCCGCTGGCATCGGAGACCATCCAGTCGGTGCGCTCGAGCAGGTACGACCGGATCCGGGTGAAGGCATCGAACGCGAGCAGGAAGCTCGCCGCCTTGGTCATCGCCGCGATCCGCGGCTTGGTCTCGAGGTAGCGGAGCGCGTTCGGCGTCGTCTTCAAGTGGACGTCGTCGAGGTTCGCCATGATGTGGCGGTAGGTCTGGACGCGCGTGGTGCCGCGCTTGCGAAACTGGAGCTCCATGTTGGCGAGCGCGCGGTTGCGCTTCGAGGTGTCCTTGATCGCGTCGATCCGCGTCAGATCGGCAGCGGTCAGGTAGCGGATCGCGCCCTGCTCGCTCAGCTCGAAGTAGCGGAGCTGGGTCGGTTCGTAGCCATGGAGCGACAGCGCCGACAGGCTGAAGATCAGCTGTGTGGGGAGCTTGCCGGCGCGCATCGCGTCGATCATCGCGAGCGTGCGCGAGAAGTTCGATTCGTAGAGCGACGTCAGCTCGGTCGCGACCACCCGGAGCGCCAGCTTGACCTGGCGCGCTGGCAGCGTGCGCAGGCCGCGAGGATCTCCGGCTGGCTCGAGGGACAGCGTCGTGATCTCTTCGGCCCGCGGGAACACGGTCAGCACCGAGGACAGATCGCCGCCAGCAAACGGATACACGACCTGCGTCGGGATCGTGGCCGGGACGTGGGCCGCGAAGAATTCGCGCGCCGGCGCGATCCAGTTGTCACGGTAGCTGTGCTGCGCGGCCGTCACCGCCTTGCAGTGCGCGGCGTAGATCTTCGGAGCCACGGGTGCGGTCCCTTCCGCGCACGCACCAACCACCAGCAGCTGCCGCGCGTCGTCGATGAAGTCGACGGGAGCATCCGCGTGCGCGTGCGTGCCCCGCGCGAGGATCGACGAGACGAACGACGACAAGATCACCAGACGCATGCGAGCCACTCTCCCACCATGAAGCGCACGACCGCACGCGTTTGTTCTCGCATCATCGTGGTAGCGTGACCCGGTGGTAGACCCGGTCCGGCTCGGTGCGATCGACGCGGGGTCCAACGCGATCCGGCTGGTGATCGCGGAGCTGACGCCGAGTGAGATCGTCCGGATCGAGGCCGAGCGCGTGCCGGTGCGGCTCGGCCATAGCGCGTTCACGCGCGGCGAGCTCGACGAACAGATGATGGATCAGGCGGTCGCCGCCTTCATCCACTTCCGCGAGCGGTTCGATTTCCACAAGGTCCTGCTGTATCGCGCGGTCGCGACCAGCGCGGTGCGCGGCGCATCCAACCGTGACGTCCTGCTGCACCGCCTGTATCACGAGGCCGGCATCGAGCTCGAGGTCATCGAGGGCGAGGAAGAGGCGCGCCTGGTTCGCAAGGCGGTGATCTCGCAGCTCGGAACCGGGAGCTCGGCGCCGCGCGCGATCCTCGATCTCGGCGGCGGCAGCCTCGAGGTCAACCTCCGGCAGGGCGCGACGTGGGACGGCTACTCGCTCCCGGTCGGGACGGTGCGCCTGATGGAGACGTTCGGACTCGACGGCGCGATCGCCGACGCCGAGGCCGCGATGGTGCGCCGCTACACCGCGACCCTGATGCAGACGATCGCGCAGGGCGCGCCCGGCAACGGCACCGCGGCAGCGACCGGCGGCAACGCGGAGGCGCTCGCAAAGATCGTCGGCGACGGTCACCCGACCCTGCCCGGCTTCGAGCTCGCGGCGCTCGAGAAGGTCCTGCCGCAGCTGCTCGGCGCGACGGTCGAGGAGCGGATGGAA
>JBBJLY010000282.1:0-9934 GCA_037720695.1 Kofleriaceae bacterium
CCCCCGCACCACAGGCGATCAGCGAGACCAACACGGTCGCGATCGCGTCGTTCCTCAGCTTCGTCGCGATCACGCTCGTCATCACGTGGTGGGCGGCGCGCCGCACGACGTCATCGGCGGAGTTCTTCGCCGCCGGTGGCCGGATCTCCGCGGGACAGAACGGCTTCGCGCTCGCCGGCGACTACATGAGCGCGGCCAGCTTCCTCGGGATCGCGGGCCTGGTCGCGACCTCGGGCTTCGATGGCCTGATCTACTCGGTCGGCTTCCTCGTCGGCTGGCCGGTCATGATGTTCCTGGTCGCCGAGCCGCTGCGGAACCTCGGCAAGTACACGTTCGCCGACGTCGTCGCGTATCGCCTGCGCGGCCGGCCGGTCCGGATCGCGGCGGCGATCAGCACGCTGACCGTGGTCAGCTTCTACCTGGTCGGCCAGATGGTCGGCGCAGGCGAGCTGGTCCACCTGCTGTTCGGGCTGCCGTATCGCGCGGCGGTCGTGATCGTCGGCGGCGTGATGCTGGTGTACGTGCTGTTCGGCGGGATGATCGCGACCACCTGGGTCCAGATCATCAAGGCCGCGTTGCTGCTGACCGGGGCGACCGTGCTCGCGATCCTCGTGCTCTCGAAGTACGGCTTCGATCCGCTCGCGCTGTTCGACGACGCGAATCGCACGCACCCGACCAAGCACGTGCTCGCGCCGGGCAAGCTGGTCGCGGATCCGATCGACACGGTCTCGCTCGGCATCGCGCTGATGTTCGGCACCGCGGGGCTGCCGCACATCCTGATGCGGTTCTACACGGTGCCGGACGCGCGGACCGCTCGGCGCTCGGTCGCCTACGCGACGCTGCTGATCGGATTCTTCTACCTCGTCACGTTCGTCCTCGGGTTCGGGGCGTCCGCGCTCGTCGACCTGACGGGCCAGGGCAGCAACATGGCGGCGCCGCTGCTCGCGCGCGAGCTCGGCGGCACCGCGCTGCTCGGGTTCATCGCCGCGGTCGCATTCGCGACCATCCTCGCCGTCGTCGCCGGATTGACGCTGTCGGGCTCGGCCGCGCTCGCGCACGATCTGTGGGGGCACGTCGTTCGCCGCGGCAAGGCCAGCGAAGCCGAGCAGCTGCGGGTCGCGCGCTACGCGACGATCGGGCTCGCGGTGGTCGCGATCGCGCTCGGCATCCTCGCCGAGGGTCAGAACGTCGCGTTCATCGTCGGGCTGACCTTTGCGCTCGCCGCCAGCGCGAACTTCCCGGCGCTCCTGCTGTCGATCAGCTGGCGCCGGCTGACCACCCGCGGCGCGGTCGCCAGCATGGTGGTCGGCACGATCACGACGCTCACGATGATCGCGCTGTCACCGACGCTGATGGGCAAGGATGCGATCGTGCCGCTCAAGAACCCGGGCATCATCACGGTCCCGCTGTCGTTCCTGGTCGCGATCGTGGTGTCGCTGATGTCGCGCGAGCCCGAGGCCGAGCAGGGCTTCGACGACGCGCACGAGCGGATCCACCTCGGCGCAGACCCGGGGAGCTGACCTGGGGCCTCAGGTAGTGCTCAGAGCGAGCCCGCGGTCTGCAGATCGATCAGCCGGCCGTCCTTCGACGTCAGCCAGCTCCACGCCGGACCGGTCCTCAGCACGCCCTCGAACTTGACGCCCCGGTGGTGCTCGATCTCGCGCACCTTGCGCTCGCGCTCGGCAAACGCCTGGTGCAGGCGCTCGGCATCCGCGCTCTCGCGATCCGCTGGCGTGCACGCCGTGCCGGTGTCGACGCCGTCCTGACCGGTCAGCACGAATCGCGCGGTCTCGAGGTAGTAGCGCGACCAGTACGTCGCAGCGGCTGGTCGCCCGCCGTGGGCTAGCTTCGCGTGGTAGGCGTCGATGCGCTGGAACTGGAGCTCGACGTCCTGCACGCAGCGTGGCGATGCTGGCGGTCGCGGCTTGCACGCGAGCGCGACGACCAGGAGTACCGACCACCGCACGCGGAGACCGTACCCGATCAGCGCCGCTCCGCCAGCAGCCACGCCGCGCCCGGTGCGGTCGCGAGCACGACGATCCCGAGCCGGTGATCGCGTGCGAGCGCGCGCGGCACCAGGCGCGTGCCGGCCGGGTCGCTGACGGTGACCGGCTCGCCGTCGCGGTCGAGTGCGCCATCCGCGAGCACCCAGACCGCGCCGGCATCGGACACCGCGAGGTGACCGAGCGTGTTGCCCGCCACGGTGCGAACGGGTTTGCCGACCGCGAGGACGCGCAGCCCGCGGTCGGGTGCCGCGCCGGCGACCGCCCGCACGTCGCTCGCGATCGCGAGTCGCGCCGGCACGAACCCGAGCGCATGCGTGGAGGCCAGCCTCTCGGTCGTCTCCGTCGGGCCGGGCCAGCGGTAGGTCACGAGTCGCACGGCCGCGTCGGGGTCACATTCGACGACCAGCGCGACGACGGAGTCGCGGCTCGCGACGAGATCCTTGATCGCCGGCGTCGCGCACAGCTTCGTTGATACCAGCGAGGCGCCCACGATCGGCTTGCCGATCAACGCGAGCGCGGGCAGCGGGGTGACCTGTGCATCGACCACCGCGAGCCGCGCACGCAGTCGCTCGTCGTACGACCACACCTCGTGCGTGTCGGTCGCGACGACGCGCACGACGTGGCCCTCGAGCGTCACCGGTGCGCCGCCGATCCGCACGATCTGCTCGTGGTGCTCCTCGCCGCCGATCGCGATCACCGTGCGCCCGAGGTGCAGCGACAGCTCCCCGAGCGCGCCGCGCAACCGCGTGAGCGCGGTGGCCGTCTCGGCGACCGGTTGCAGGCTGTCGGCCGTGGTCTCGAGCCAGCGCCCGTCGGCGTCGATCGCGATCCGGCGCGAGCTGTCGACCAGCGCACTGGTGGCCGGCAACCGCGAGACGATATGGAGTCGGGGCGCCTCCGATCCCGCGCCGGATCCGGCCGGCTCGCTCGGCTTGCCGCACGCGAGCAGCGCGATCAGCGCGATCAGCGCGAGCCGCACTACTGGACGAGCGTCGTCGTGATCTGGCCAGCGCGCGCGTCCAGCGGATGCGGGTGGAACGTCGCGCCGGCCTTGGTCGCGCTGACCGTCACGGTGCCGGGACCGACGTTGAAGATGTACGCGATGCCGCCGGCATCGGTCATCGTCGCGTCCTCGCTCGGTAGCGATGGCGAGCCACTGTTGTACTTGACCGGTGAACCGGCAGGCGAGCTCGACACCATCGCACCGGCGACCGGCATGTTCGCGGCGTCGACGACCATGACGCCGATCCAGCCCTTCGCCGGGTCCTGGGTGAGGCGGGTCAGCGCCTCGACCGCCATGAACGTGCGCTCGGTCAGCAGCAGCACGGTGGCCTGATCGGAGTCCGCGGCGAGCGGGGCGGGCGGATAGAGATACGTGTTGAAGTACGGGTCGGCCTTGGCCGGGGGCTTCGCGAGCAGATAGCCATCGAGCGCGACGCCGCCGGTCGTCACCGGGATCGTGAACGTGCCGTCCGCGGCCGAGGTCGCCATCGCGATCACCGCGTCGTTGCCTTCGCGATACGCCTCGACGACGACACCCGCCACCGGGGTGCGTCCGCCGACGCCGATCTCCGAGGCCACGCCCGAGACGTTGATCGTGGCGGGTGCGGTCTGGGCGTCGATCGTCTCCCCGTCGCTACCTCCGCACGCCGCGAGCGTGAATAACGCGAATGCGATTGGTCGGAACATGCGGTCGAGCCTACCGGAAGCGACGTCCGGGTGGCGTACATTCGGCCGATGCGGGTGATCGCCATCGGGCTGCTTCTGATGACAGTGGTCGGGGTCCGCAGTGCGCGGGCAGATTGTGGCACCGAGGCCACGGCGTTGCGGGCGCATCTTCTGGAGGAGCGCTCGCGCGCGTACACCTGGAACTCGGCGTGGGCGATCGTCTACGGCTCGCTCGCCATGATCCAGTTCGGCTTGATCGCCGCGAAGACCAACCCGTTCGGCGATTTCGATCAGGATTTCAAGGAGTCGAGTTACGTCGGTGGCACGAAGGCGGGGATCGGGTTCCTCGTGCGGGTGATACGGCCGCTCGAGCTGCACGTTCCTGCCCAGCACGCCGAGCCGTGCGCGGATGTCAAAGCGCTGCGCGCGGCGGTCGCAACGGCGGGTCGCCGGGAGCGCGCGACGTTCTGGCTCTCGATCTTCGGTGGCACCGCGCTCAACCTCGCGGGGTCGGCCCTGCTGTGGTCGCGTCGTGACTTCTCGACTGCCGCGGTCTCGTTCGCGACCGGCGTCCCGGCGGGGCCGATCGCCAGCTTCACCCAGCCGCGCGGGAGCTGGCGCCTGTGGTCGAAGCACCGCGCCGAGTGGGCGGCAGGGCTCGATCCCACGCCGCGCGACGGCTGGATGCTGTGGGTCGCCACCGCGTTCTGAGCGCACACCAAAGA
Source organism: Kofleriaceae bacterium (assembly GCA_037720695.1). Lineage (GTDB taxonomy): Bacteria > Myxococcota_A > Polyangia > Haliangiales > Haliangiaceae > JABFXX01. Next base: position 4,400 of record JBBJLY010000282.1, read on the forward strand.
TTTCGGAGGCCGCTGCGGGTCGTCGCCCACAGCGCGCGCGGTCAGACTCGATCATGAACGTATCGAGAACGGTCGTGGCAGGGATCGCGGCGGGAACGGCAGCGCTGGTGGCGCGCAGTGTCCTCCGTCGTCGCTCCGCCTGGGAGCTTGACAACAAGGTCATCGTCGTCACCGGTGGCTCGCGCGGCCTCGGGCTGGTGCTCGCTCGCCAGCTGCTCGCGCGCGGCGCCCGGGTCGCGATCTGCGCGCGCGATCTCGAGGAGCTCGGTCGCGCACACGCGGAGCTGGTGTCGCTCGGTGAGGTGCTTGCCGTGCCGTGCGATCTGACGGACCGCGTCGAGATCGCGAACCTGGTCGAGACCGTGCGCAGCCAGTTCGGACCGATCGATGCGGTGATCAACAACGCTGGTGTGATCCAGGTCGGGCCGATGGAGCTGATGACGCTCGGCGACTACGCGGTCGCGATGCAGACCCACTTCTGGGGCCCGCTGCAGCTCGCGCTCGCGGTGCTGCCCGAGATGCGGGCACGTCAGGACGGCCGGATCGTCAACATCGCGTCGATCGGCGGCAAGCTCGCCGTGCCGCACCTGCTGCCGTACACCGCCAGCAAGTTCGCGCTCGTCGGACTGTCCGAGGGCATGCGGGCGGAGCTCGCGAAGGACGGCATCCGGGTCACCACGGTGGTGCCTGGCTTGATGCGCACGGGCAGCCCGCCGAACGCGCTGTTCAAGGGCAAGCACCGCGAGGAGTACGCCTGGTTCGCGATCAGCGACAGCCTCCGCGCGACCTCGATGGACGCCGATCGCGCGGCCCACCAGATCATCGAAGCGCTGCGCCACGGCGACGCCGAGGTCGTGCTGTCGATCCAGGCCAAGGTGCTGACCAAGCTGCACGCGCTCGCACCGGGGCTCACCCAGCGCGCACTCGGCGTCGTCAACCGGATGCTGCCGTCGGTCGGTGGGATCGGCGTCGCCTCGGCGCGGGGTCGCGATAGCACCTCGGCGGCGGCGCCATCGGTGCTAACCGCGGCGAGCGATCGCGCGAGCGAGCGCAACAACGAGCTGTGATCACGTGCACGGCTTGCACGCGGGATGTCCGCGCGGCGTGAAGTCGGTCGGCTTACCGCGCGCATCGATCGCGATCTCGCAGCATTGGTCGAACAGCTGACGCAGCTGCGCGCGTCCCCGCTGGACGCGCGACTTCATGCCGGAGACCGAGATCCCGACCATCTCGGCGGCCTCGCGCATCGTCAGACCTTCGAGCTCGACGAGGGTCACGGCCTCGCGGTACGGGGTCGCGAGCTGTGCAACGAACATCGAGACGCAGCCGGCGAGGGCGCGCGCCGCGTCCCGGTCATCCTCATCTCCCTGCGTCGGGTTCGCTGCCGCCTGCTCGGAGGCCGATGCCTCGGCGATCGGATGCCGTGCGCGTGTCCGCATGTGCTCGGCCACCGAGCTGCGCGCGATCTGAAACAGCCACGAGGTGAAACGTTCCTCGTCGCGGAGCGCTGGAAGCCCGCGCTGCATCCGCACGAACACGTCCTGCATCACGTCGTCGATCTCCGCCGGGGAGACCCGGCGTGCGATGAACGGACGCAGGCGCGTCGCGACGTCCTGCCACGCTGCGGGGGCCTCGCTCACGGGCAGCAGCTGGGCGGGCAGCAGGCGGCCGCGTCTGGCTCCCGCCGCGCCTCGATCGTGGCAGACGCGATGTAGCTGGACGCTCCCGCGAGCCACGAGTCCACGATCTCGGCGCTGCGGGGCGCGACCTTGACCTCGATCGACGTGAAGCCAGCGTCGGCGAGCATCCGCCTCACATCATCGAGCTGGGCCGCACCTCCGATGCAGCCCGCGATCGAAGCGGCCTGCGTTCGTAGCGCGTCCGGAATCGGCGCGATCGCGACGACGTCACTGATCGCGAGTCTTCCACCAGCACGCAGCACGCGGAAGGCCTCGCGAAACACCGCCTGCTTTTCGGGAGACAGGTTGATGACGCAGTTTGACAGGATCACGTCGACACTGGCATCCGCCACGGGGAGATGCTCGATCTCGCCGAGCCGAAACTCGACATTCGAGGTCGCGAGCTTTCGAGCATTTGTCCGGGCGCGATCGATCATCTCGGGCGTCATGTCGACGCCGATCACCTTGCCGGTCGGGCCGACCGCGCGCGCAGCGAGGAACGAGTCGAAGCCCCCGCCCGATCCGAGATCCAGCACGGTCTCACCGGGACGCAGCGAGGCGATCGCCGTCGGGTTGCCGCAGCCGAGGCCGAGGTCCGCACCGTCGCCAACGGCAGCGAGGTCGGCCTCGGCATAGCCCAGCATCTTCGACTGGTCGGTCGGGAGCACGCCGCAGCATCCCGGCGCGCAGCCGGCATCCCCGGTCGAGACCTTCGCGTAGTGGTCCCGGACAACGTTCCGGGTGTGGTCAGAAATCGCATCGCTCATGGCTCGTTCCTCCTGCACGATAGACGGGGTTCGTTGCCAATGGACGCAGGATTTCTGCACGAGCCAACATCCGCCCGGGTCCTCACGCCAGCAGCGCGGCGCGCTCGGCTTCGAGCTTGCCTCGGATCGCGGCCCGAGCGGCGCGGAAGCGCGCGAGCAGCGCGTCGCGATCGAGCGCCGGATCTTCGCTGGCAGGATCGGGGATCGGCCAGTGCAGCCTGCGCACGGTGCCGAGAACCACGGGGCAGACCTCCTCCGCGCAGAGCGTGACGACGACATCGATCGTCGCCGGATCGATGTCATCGACCGATTTCGACCTGTGCGAGCCGAGGTCGATGCCGACTTCGCGCATCACCTCGATCGCATAGGGATTGACCCTGGATGGCTTGCTTCCGGCGCTGGTGACGACGGCTGCGGATCCCAGGATCGATCGTGCGAGGCCCTCGGCGATCTGACTGCGTGCCGAGTTGGCGACGCAGAGAAACAGGATGTGTGGCGGACGAGTCATTCGGGGATCTCCCGGTGGAACCAGCGAACCAACCCCGCGGCAAGCGCTCCCCCGACGAGCTGAGCCGCGATGAAACCCGCGACATCGTGCGGCCGAATGCCCGCGAACGAGTCCGTGAACGAACGCGCGATCGTGACGGCGGGATTCGCGAACGACGTCGATGGCGTGAACCAGTATGCCCCGACGATGTAGCCCGCGACCGCGTAGGGAACCATGGGTCCGCGCGTGCGCGAGACGCCCCAGATCACGACGATCAAGCCGAACGTCGCGATGAGCTCGCTGAACAGGAGCGGCAGGCCCGAGCGCACGTTGGTCGCGAGCTCGAGGACCTGATGCTCGAACATGACGTGGGTCGCGAGGACGCCGATGATGCCACCAACGATCTGCGCTGCGACGTAAGGCGGCACGTCCTTCCACGGTCGCTGGCCGGACGCAGCGGCGTAGATCGTCACGACCGGATTGAAGTGCGCACCCGAGATCTCCGCGAACGTCAGGATCAATGCGACCAGACCGCCGCCGGTCGCGAGGGCGTTTGCGAGCAACGCCAGCCCGGCACTCGCCGGGAACAGGCGCTGCGCCGCGATTCCCGAACCCACGATGACCACGAGGAGCAGCCCGGTGCCAATCGCTTCGGCGACGACGCGCCGGCCGAGCTGGAACGGCGCCGTCGTCACGACACGCACCTGGGGATCTGTGGGCTTCGTGATATCTACCAAGCGTGCTCACCAGCGCTTCGAACCTCGATGTTCGTCCCCTCTCGCAGCTGTTCCGCGCACTCGGTGATGAAACACGCCTGCGCATCGTCGCGCTGCTCTCGCACGGCGAGCTGTGCGTCTGCCATCTGGAGAACGCGCTCGACCTGAGCCAGCCAAACGTGTCGCGTCAGCTCGGCATCCTTCGCAATGCAGGCATCGTCGAAGCACGTCGTGACGGCACGTGGGTCTACTACTCCCTGAGCGAGCAGAGCCACGCTCTGGTCGAGCCTCAGCTCGAGGTGTTGACGAGAATGTTCGGCGCGACCCGGGCGCTCAAGCTGGATCACGCGCGGCTCCGCAAGTCGTGTGGGCCAACCGTCTGCGCGTAGCGCCGGTGCATCCATCAGGACATTCGCATATGCAGATGTTCTGGTGCAAGGAACCGCGCGCGAGCGAATCGCGGTTGCGTATCCCACGCAGCGCCCCGGTACGAGGACGTGCCCGCGCACCTGCGGGCATGTGCGCGAATCGGCAGATTTTGCAGCGCAGAGCTGGCCATAGTCGCAGCCCGGGCCATCCCGAGCCACCAAGATCACGTACTTGCGTGTTGGCGCGTCACTTGCTGAACTTCCAGGCATGAAGACTGCGCTGATTGCTGTGCTGCTCGCAGCTGCCTGTGGAAGCTCCGACCCGGCGCCCAAGGCCGACCCCACCGCACGTTCCGGCAAGATCGACCTGCCCGCCGCGCCCGGGAGCGCGAGCGGCCTGCGCGATGGCAAGATCCCGCGCCGCGAGCGCGGCGGCGACCGCGATGGTCGCATCACGCGCGCCGACACCGATGGCGATGGCCAGGTCTCGGAGCAGGAGCGCAACGAGCGGATGGAGCGTCGCGCCGCCGAGATGAAGGCGCGCCTCGACACCAACGGCGACGGCACCGTGAGCGAGGAAGAATCCGCCGCAAACCGCCGCGACCGCGCCGAGAACATGTACGGCCGGCTCGACAAGGATGGCGACGGCAAGCTGACGCCGGCCGAGCTCTCCGAGTCGCGCATGCGCCGGTTTGACCCGGCGACCGCGGACGCCAACAAGGATGGCAACATCACGGTCGAGGAGCTCGAAGCCGCGATGAAGTCGGCGCAGCCCGGCCCGTGGGGCGGACGCCGCCGGCCCCGGCCGGATGGTAGCAATGCCGGCAGCGCGACGCCCTGACCTCGCAGCGACGCCGCGCCCCGCGTAGACTTCTCGGGTGCGCAACGCGCTGGTGGTCGTGATGCTCGCGGGTTGCTGGACGACACCGCCGGAGCCAGTCGCGCCACGGGTTGACACCGCGCCAGCATCGACGTCGCCCGTCGCGAGCGGGAGCCTGCGCCGGCCTCGCACGCTGCCGATCCGTACGATCTGGGAGGGCTACTACTTCTGCACCCAGGGCAAGACGGCGATGCGGCTCACGATCGACACCAACCCCGGCGGCGAGGCGGTCATGTTGTTCGAGTTCGGGCCGCTGCCCGACAACCCGCACCTCCCGGCGGGCTCGTACCAGCTGATCGGCACCCACGCACCGGGTGACGACGGTGCGACGACGCTCGAGCTGACGCCGGACAAGTGGATCGTGCAGCCGCCCGGCTACTCGAGGGTCAGTCTGTCGGCCGAGATCGATGGCGAGCACGCGGAGATCACGGGCCGCATCCACAACGCGCAGTGCGGCGAGCTCCACGGCACCCGCGTGCCGTGAGCACGCAGCGAGCCAGTGCCCTTGGGGTGCGCCGGTACCCTTGGGTTACGCGAGGTCGCGCGCGCGCCGCCGCAGCACGGCCGCGACGACGGCCAGCACGAACGCGGTGGTCCCCATCGTGACGACCACGAGCGCGAAGATCGTCGGATCGCTG
>JBBJLY010000283.1:0-9905 GCA_037720695.1 Kofleriaceae bacterium
TCGATGCCGGGCCCGCCCCCGTCGATCGAAGCTCCACCGTCGCTCACGCTGGCGTCGTGGTCCGTTGGCGACCCATCGAGCCCGGCATCTCCGCTCGTTCCGCCGTCGGAACCCGTGCCGGCATCAAGCCCGCTGCCGCTATCGAGGAACGCTGCATCCGAGCCGCGGGCATCGAGGAACGGCGCGTCCGAGCCGCCATCGATTCCAGATCCGGCCGATTGGACGGTCTCGTCGTACGACGTGCCGCCGACCGTGCACCCGAACCCGAGCACGAGCCCGTTCACGACCCCGTTCACGACCACGAGCCACTTCACGACCCCTCCAGGCTACCGCACTTCCATGTGACCGATCGTGGAGATCACGGGAGTCCGTCAAAGTTGGGAGCTACGTTTAGGCGAAGGCCAGGTGAGCGAGCTTGTCAAAGCCAGGCAGTGACCGAATTGACTGGACGGTCACGCGACCCGAGGCGCACGGTTGTAGGTCGAGACCGATCTCGAACCCGTGAGACCGCCATGACGTGCACGTCAGCTCCATCGCGAGACGAGGCCCCCGCGCTGACACAGCCGCGGGAGGTCGAGCGCCGCCTGATCGTCGTACTTGCGGACGACGAGGAAGTCGACGCCGCACGCCGGAAGCTCGAGCCCGGCGAACTGCTCATCATCGACCACGAGCCCGCGCTTGACCTCCGGCTGCTCGTACGCGAGGAAGTCGAGGACATCCTGACCCGCGTGGCGAGGGAGCGTGGGAGACACGATCGCCGCGCGCAGTGGCGGTCTGGCGCTCTCCAAGAAGTGCTGGACGACGTCGAGCGGGGTGGTCCGTGCGACCAGAGAATATCCGGACGCGAGGAGCGACTTACCGACCGCGAGCTGCGTGTCCGGATCGTCGCTCATCAGCAAGATGCTACCGTTGTCTGCATGGGGGTGAGGATGGGGATGGCCGAGCTCGAGGAGCGCGTTATTCAGCGTGACCTGCTGCGCGCGCGTCAGCGGATCAAAATTTATCGCAGCCGACAGCTCGGTGCGCAGGGCGCTGGTCCGCACGACGACCCCGGCGAGCTGCAGGCGATGACAGGGAACACACAGCTGCACGCGAACCCGGGTGCCCTCCGGCGGCAGGTCCATGCCGCAGAACCGAGCACCGTGTGATGACACGTCGAGTAACCAACCCTGTCGCCAGCGATCGCGCGCGAGCACGTGGAGCTCGCCCGAGGATGCGAGCCGCTGAGAACGCCGGCGTTCGGAGCCCATCGGGTGATCTTGAAAGCACAGACCGCGCCGGCTCGAAGCGGCGCGGGCGGGTCACGCATCGCGTGATCGCGCATGGCATGCGGCGCGCACCTGTGAACGCGCACCGCATTCGCGAAGCTCTTCAAGCGGAGGTGACCCGTGTCTAGGTGTGGACGAGTGCTCGTCGTCGACGACGAGGCCATCGCGCGCAAGGACCTCGCCGAGTTGCTTCACGCTCGTGGCTACGAGGTCGAGACCGCTGCAGATGCGTTCAAGGCGCTGGGCAAGTACGCTACGTTCTTGCCGCAGGTCGTCGTGACCGATCTCAAGTTGCCCGGGATGGGCGGGATCGAGCTCGCGCAGGCAATTCGAGAGCTCGAGGATCCGGCGTCGGTCATCGTGGTCACCGGGTTCGGCGAGGTCACCACCGCGATCGAGGCGATGCGCGCGGGCGTGGCCGAGTACCTGGTGAAGCCGATCAACTTCGGGCATCTGCTGAGCGTGCTCGAGAAGACGGTCGAGCAGCACAAGCTGCGGAGCGAGTCCCGCCAGCTCCGCCAGCGCCAGCACGAACGCTACTCCACCCGCAACATCGTCGGCGACAGCCCTGCGATGCAGCGCGTGTTCGAGGTCATCGACCAGATCGCGCCGAGCAGTGCGACGGTGTTGCTCTCGGGCGAGAGTGGCACCGGCAAGGAGCTCGTGGCGCACGCGATCCATCTGAGGTCGAATCGTGCGAGTGGACCCTTCGTCAAGGTGCAGTGCGCGGCGCTCGCCGAGAGCCTGCTCGAGAGCGAGCTGTTCGGACACGAGCGCGGCTCGTTCACCGGCGCGGTCACTCGCAAGGACGGGCGGTTCCAGATCGCAGATGGCGGGACGCTGTTCCTCGACGAGATCGGCGAGATCTCACCCGCGATCCAGGTCAAGTTGCTGCGCTTCCTCCAGGAGCGCGAGTTCGAGCGCGTCGGCGGGAACCAGACCATCCACGTCGACGTGCGCGTGATCGTCGCGACCAACCGGCGCCTCGCCGTGGAGGTTGCAGCACGCAGGTTCCGTGAGGATCTGTACTACCGGCTGAACGTCGTCGCGCTCGAGATGCCCGCGCTCCGCGAACGCAAGTCCGATATCCCGCTGCTCGCGAAGTTCTTCCTCGATCGCTACGCGCGCGCCAACACCAAGACGTTTGAAGGCTTCACGCCCGAGGCGCTCGAGTTGCTGGTCCGCCACGACTGGCCGGGCAACGTCCGCGAGCTCGAGAACGCGATCGAGCGTGCCGTGATCTTCGCACCGGGCCCGCTGTTCGAGCCCTCGCATCTACCTCCGACCGTTCACGCCGCCCGTCCGTCCACGGGCATGCCTCCGATCCCCGGCGCGACGATGGCCGAGCTCGCGCGCTACGCGATCCTCGAGACCCTCCGTGCGACCTCGGGCTCGACCTCGAAGGCAGCCGAGATCCTCGGCATCAGCGCGCGCACGATCCAGTATCGACTCCACGAATACAGCGAAGCGCCGCACTCCGATCTCGACGTCGTCAGAAAAAACTGAGTACCTGACAGCTACCTGATCGACGAGGATTCTCGTTACCTGACAGCTACCTGATCGCGATTCGATCGCGAACAATCTGCGGGTCGAGATCGCGATCTCGCAAGCGATTCGCGAGCGCGTCGTGGATCCATCCGCGCGCTGCACCTCATCAGGCACGCCGTGTGCTGCTCGAGATCGTGTGGCGAGCATGGTCGGGACTAGCGTCGGGCGTTACGTACTGGGCGGACAGCTGGGCGTTGGTGGGATGGGCGTCGTCTACGCGACCGAGCTCGACGGTCGCGCGCTCGCGATCAAGATCCTTCATCCCGAGCGCGTCGTCGATCCGCATGCGATCGCGCTCCTGCACGAGGAAGCCTGTGCGCTGGAGCGCGTCGATCATCCAAACGTCGTCGCGGTGGTCGATCACGGATCTCACGGCGGCATCCCGTACCTCGTGATGGAGCGCGCGCGCGGCATGTCGCTCGGCGTGCTGCTGCGCTACGAGGGCCGACTCGCGCTCGGCCGCGCAGTCGCGATCGTGATCGAGATCCTCGCGGGGCTGCAAGCGGCCCATTCGAGCGACGTGGTGCACGGAGACATCAAGAGCGAGAACATCCTGATCGAGACCGATGGCAGCGACACGATCAAGATCATCGACTTCGGGCTCGCGTTGCACGTCAACCAGGCGCCCCATGTCGAGCAGGATCGGGAGGGCGGTCAGATCGCGTATGGCACGCCCGAGTACATGGCGCCCGAGGTGATCCGCGGCGAGCACGCGAGCCCAGCCTCCGATCTCTACGCCGTCGGCGTCATCCTGTACGAGCTGGTCACCGGTCACCGTCCGTTCGAGGGCGGAGCCCCGGCGTCGATCCTCGCGCGGCATCTCGAAGATCACGTGGTGCCGCCATCTCTGCGTCGTCCCGATCGCGACATCCCGCACGCGCTCGAGCAGATGATCTTGCGCGCGCTCCGCAAGCAGGCCGCGGCGCATCAGCCGAGTGCGGCGGCGTTCGCGGCCGACCTCGCGGCGGCGTTTCCCGCGCGCGACAACGACGCGGTCCCGACCGACGTGACCGAACCAAGATCCGCGGAGACCACGACCGGCGTCTGGGTGTCGCCCTCGAGCCAGCTCGCCGGAGCTCGGCCGGGGATCGAGGAACGGGTGTCGCGTTACCGGCGCGAGCTGGCTCTCGCGATCAAGCGCGGTGAGCCTGACGAGGCGGTGACCGCCGCGCTCGCAGTGGCGCGCGCGCTGATCGACGACCACGCGGTGACGAGCGCCAGGCTCGCGCTGGAGTCGACGGTGGACGAGCTGACACGAGGCGAGGGTGCAGAAGCGCCCGACGCGCCCGAGCCGTTGTGGCGACTCCTGCTCACGCTCGCGACCCTGTATCAGAATCTCCACGAGCCGCTCCGCGCCCATCGGATGGCGCTCGCTGGCTACCACCTCGCAGTGCGGTGGTGCTCGGATCTCGGGCGCGAGCGCGCCAGCTCCTTGCTCGCGCGGCTCGATCGGCGCGCGGCGGGCTGACTACCGGCCCACGCGCGATCCGGCAGCGTGCCGCGACGTGCGATCGATCAGGCCGGTCGCGTTGTACTCGTGGAGCCTGTACTGGATCGTGCGCACGCTGATCCCGAGCATCTCGGCCGCCTTGGTCGTCGACCCGGTCGCGCGCAACGTCGCGAGGATCGCATAGCGAGCGAGCTCCGCCATCGTCGCGCCGGGGACCACCGGGGCGCCAGATGCGTTCGCGGTGCGCACGCTCGGCGGCAAGTGCAGCGGCTCGAGCTCGCCGGTGGTCGCGAGGATGATCGCGAGCTCGACCGCGCGCTCGAGCTCGCGCACGTTGCCGGGCCAGTCGTGAGACGCCATCAACGCGAGGGCGTCGTCGGAGAATCCCGTGATCGCCTTGTCGTGCTGCTTCGCGAACCGATCGCAGAACAGGCGCGCCAGCGCCGGGAGATCGGTGAGCCGTTCTCGCAGCGGTGGCAGCACGATCGACACCTCACCGAGCTGCGCGAACAGATCCTCGCGAAACCGCCCGCGCATGACCGCAGGCTCGAGCTCCGTGCTCGTGGACGCGACCACGCGCACGTCGGCTTCGATCGCGCGGTCGCCACCGATCCGCTCGAACGTCCCGAGCACGAGGAAGTGCAGCAATGCGAGCTGGGGCTCGAGCGACATCTCCCCGACCTCGTCGAGGAACAGCGTGCCACCGTTCGCGAGCTGCAGCGCGCCCGGGTGTTCCCCCCCATCGTGCTCGGATCCGAGGAGCTCGCGTTCGAGCAGGCTCGCCGATAGCCCGGCGCAATGCAGCTTGATGAACGGACCGCGCGCGCGAGGTGAGCGCTCGTGGATCGCGCACGCGACGAGCTCCTTGCCGGTTCCGGGCTCGCCGATCAGCATCACCGTCGCCTCGGATGCAGCGACCTGCTCGACGATCTCGAACACGCGTTGCATCGCCGGGCACGCGCCGATCATGTTCTCTGGTGTGACCCGCTCCCGAAGTTGCTTGCGCAACGCGATCGCCTCGCGTTGCAGCTGACCAAGCTCGCGCAGGGTTTCGGCCAGCGCGTCGGTCGTCTCGCTGTCTTCCTCGGCCGCTTCGTTCGCTTGTTCCACGGTGCACCTCGCGAGCGAAGGCTGCCATGTTCGTGCCACGGCCCTCGCGAAGGCATGTTCGATGCAGCAGCCCTCGCTCGTGAGTCAACCAGCAGGACGGCGCGATCCGCGCACGGCTTGCGTCGAGAGCGCAAGCGATGCGCATTTACCAGGGAGGCAGTCGTGAGTGAGATCCTCGAGTCGATCCGTGAACCGATCCAGGTCGTCGTGGCCTACGACTTTTCACCCAGCGCGGAGCACGCGCTGATGCGTGCCGTCAATGCGGCAGCGGAAGCACCCCATCACGTGCTGCACGTGGTCGTCGTCCTCGATCCGCAGCGCGCTGTCACCTACGAGACCGCCGACCGCACGCAGCAGATGATCGTCGAGCGGCTCTCCGAGGCCTTCGCAAACGTCCCGACTGCAGCGGAGGTTCAGTTCTTCGTTCACGCGAGGATCGGTCGCGCGGCTACCGAGATCCTGCGGCTGTGCGCTGAGGTCGGCGCCGATCACGTGTTGCTCGGATCGCACGGCGGTCGCCATCGCCTGCTCGGCTCGGTCTCGGAGCGTGTGATGCGCGAGGCCAGATGCCCGGTGACGACGGTCCGTGAGAAGACGTACGAGCACGTCGATCTGCTGAAGGTCCAGCCGTTCGAGCACGAGCGGCTCCCGCACCGGGAACCGCATCGCTACGGCTATGGTGATAACCGCGTGATCACGCGGCCACCCGAGTGGCCGATCAGCTAGCCAACCTGGAGGTGGGGTTCGGCGTAGCTCGCCGCAAAGCGCGGCTCGCAAACCAGGGGCTCCGCCTCCGGCAAGTCGTTCGGCGTCCGGATCTCGCTCTCGACCACGACCGGCACGCGCAACGAGTTGATCACCAGGCAGTACGCCTTCGCATCCTCGAGCGTCTGGTCGACCTTGGTCACGTTGCCGTCGATCTCCATGCTGATGCACAGCACGATCGAGGTGAACATCAGCCCCTCGGGCGTGCGCTCCACCGTTCCAGAGACGTTCGCGTTCCACTGCAGCAGCTGGATGCCATCTCGTGTGGCGAATGCCTCGAAGGTCGTCAGCATGCAGAGGCCCAACGACGACAGGATCAAGTACTCGGGCGACCACGTGGATGCATCACCGTCGAACGCGTGCGACGGCCCGCCGTCGAGTGACGGGCGGGGTGGTGCTTCGACCCGCGCGCGCGACGCGAACGTACGACTGATCGTGGCGCTGTATTGATGTGGAAACGGAGCGGGCATGAGGACACTTGGGAGCAGGAACTGATCCAACTCGATCCTCCGCGTGAGGGCCCGTTGCGGGCTGATCTGCCACATCGCACGGTCGACCGAACGGCTGGCCGGGGCCAACGAACACGGTCACGCGTCTACATCGGCGGGGCATCCGGCGTGCGCGCGTGCCAGGGCGCACGCGATTCCTGGCACGCACGCTGCAAAAACTCTCCAATCATGGAACGCCCCAGTGGACCAAGAATCCTGCGGAAGACCAGTGCGCGCCGGCGCATGCTCGTCGCGGCGGTTGGCTCAGCGCGTCGTGCACTCACGAAGCTCGCCTTCCGACTCGGTGTCCCCGCGCTGGCAACGGTGCCGGGGAGCGCGCTGATGCTGCAGAAGCTGGAGACCGTCGGCGCCCATCAGCCGATCGAAGATGCAGCGCGCTTGTTCATCGGCGGCCGGACTGACAGCGTCCCGGTGATCGCAGACGGTACTCCGGTCGCAGTGATGACCCGAGCCGACTTCACGAGCGGGCTCGAGCGGTCCGGCCCGACCGCGATGATTGGCGAGCAAACCTGCCACGATGTGGTGACCGTGTCGCCCTCCGATTCCCTTGCAGACGTCCTCGATCAGCTGTACGCCGCGGCGCCCGACTCGATCGCGGTCGTCGTTGATCGCGGCAAGCCGGTCGGTGTGCTGACGGTCGCGACGCTGGAAGACTACGTCGACCGCGACGCCTAATCGCGCGGGGCAGGGCCCCAGTCGACGCCGGTCGCCGAACCGGACCACACCTTGACAGCCTTGCTGGTGCCGTCCGCGTTCGCGATGAACACCCCCTGGCCGGCGCGCGCGAACGCGATCGCGCGTCCATTGGGAGAGAACGCGGGCTCCTCGTTGCTGCCTTCGTTCTGGGTGACGCGGACCATCGCCTTGGTGCCGAGGTCCAGGGTCACGATGTCGTAGCGCCCGCCATCGCGCGTGGTGTAGGCGATGATCTTCTTGCCCGGCCGCGGCGACCACGTTGGCGTCGTGTTGTAGCTGCCGTTGAACGACACCTGGGACGGCGCGCCGCCGCTCGACGACACCACGAAGATCTGCGGACCGCCGTTGCGATCCGAGACGAACGCGAGCTGGCCGCCGTCCGGCGACCACGCCGGCGACGTGTCGATCGACTTGTCGTTGGTGATCCGGCGGACGACGCTACCGTCGCTCGCGTTGATCACGTAGATCTCCGGGTTGCCGTCCTTCGACAGCGTGAGCGCGATCTTGCTGCCGTCCGGCGACCACGAGGCGCCGGTGTTCATCCCCGGCTGCCCCGACAGCTTCTTCGGCCGGCCACCGGCACCCCCGCTGACGTAGAGGTCCGGGTTCTGCCGCATGAACGAGGTGTACGCGATCGCTCCCGACGGTGACCACGCGGGGAGAATGTTGGTCGAGCTGTTGTTCGAGATCGAGTAGGCGTTGGCCCCGTCGAAGTCCATCGCGTAGATCTTGCTGGTCGCCTTTCCCTTCGCGGTGAACGCGAGCTTGCTCCCGAAGAAGCCGGCCTCGCCCGTGTAGTACTTGACGACCTCGTTGCACCAGCGGTGCGTCAGCTGGCGGACATTGTCCTTGCTGCGGGGGTAGGTCTTGGCCAGCACCGCGCTGGCGCCCTTGGACACCTCGTAGAGCTTGAACTCGACCTCGGTCGCGGTCGCGCGATACTTGATCACGCCGAGGGCGCCGACGTCCTTCCACTTCTGTGGATCGATGCCCGTGCCTTCCGCCTTGAGATCGGCGAGGAACGACGTCGGGTCGAGGACCTTGAACACGCCGGCAACGCCGAGGTCGAAAGCGGCCACGGTGGCCACTTCCTTCGCGGCACCGGTATCGCCGTCGCCGCTCGCGGGGATCGCGAGCGGGTAGAGGCCGGCACGCTTGCCGTCGACGCTGATCACGACGCCCTTGTCATCCGCGCGCGCGACGACCGGCAAGCCGGCGACGAACACGAGGACGAGGAGCGCGACTAGTCGGGTGGTCTGATGCTGAATTTGAAGCATACCCATCTCGTGGTGAGCTTTCCGAGCAAGTGGGTGGGGACCTCTTCGGGCTTGTCGTTGCGCTTGCGCTGGAGGCCTTTTAGCGCGGATTCGGAGAGCGTCGCGAGATCGTCATCGCCACGCTCCTTGAACTTCGTTTCGGCGATCTTGCCGTCAGCAGTGATGTGAATGCAACCGATCGGCTCGCTCGTTCCGCGTGCCAGCTCGGGCGCTTCCCATGCGAGATCTGCGACGAGGCGCTGGAAGTACGGATCGCCCTTGGTCACGTCACCGATGCCGAACTCGCTGCCGTCGAACGCGCCCGCATTGCTGGTGTCGGTCGGGCCAACCGGATCATCGAGGCCCTTCGTGCGGTCGGGAACCTTCGCATTCGGTTCCGGATCGTTGGTCTTTGCGAGCTGCTCCTTCACGCACTGGAAGTCGCGGCACACCTTGCCGTCGCCACATGCGGTCTGGAACGGCAGCGCCGCATCCTTGCAGTCCGCCTTGGTCGTGCAGCAGACCTTCTGCACCTCCTTGGTCTCGTCGCGCGAGACGCCGAGCGGGTCGTTCTTGACCGCTTCGCGGGTCTGCTTCTGCGGCTGCTTGGGCGCGTTGGGCTTCTTGTAGGCGAGCGAGGCCTCGATCGACTCCATGTCCTCGAGGACTGGCCCGGCCTCTGCGCGCTCGTTGCAGCTCTCGAACACCATGCTGGGCACGACGAGCGCGACCGAGATCAGCACGGCCCCAAGGCCTGCAAATGCGTGCATCTCGCCGTTTCGAAAACCCATGGCCGTACTCGAGTGTGACGCAGTTCAGGGCGCGATGTTCTGAACGTTGTTGTCGAGGTCGGTCAGCTTCAGGTTTTCGGTAGGATCCGTGAGCATCATCACCTTGGTGACGCCGGCATTCTTTGCCACTGCCATCGCGGTGACGACCACGCCGTAGGGCAGGGCGGCATCGGCCTCGATGTAGATCTGGCTCTCGACCTTGACGCGCTCGTTGGCCTTGAGCTTGGCCTCGAGCTCCTCCCACTTGATCGCGGTGGCGCCGAGCAAGAGCTTGTTGTCCTTCGTGATCGAGAGCACGAGCTTGCCCTCGGGGTCCTCGATGTTCTTCGCGGTGACCTCGGGCAGGTCGAGATCGACACCGGTGTTCATCATCGGCGCCGTGATCATGAAGATGATCAGCAGCACGAGCATGACGTCGACCATCGGCGTGACGTTGATCTCCGCGTTGAGCTCGTCGCCGCCTCCGCTGCTCATGCCCATGTGATCACCGCAGGAAGTGGCGCTTGATGATG
>JBBJLY010000284.1:0-9881 GCA_037720695.1 Kofleriaceae bacterium
CACCGTACGCTTTTGCGAGGAACACCTCCGCCAGGCCGCCGACCGCGATGCGGTCGAGGACATCGTAGCGTTCGAGTGATTTCTGGAGCGGCTGGTCCATGTGGCTCAGAGCACACGACCGAGGTGGGCATGTCGCGCCCGCGCAAGGTGCCTTATAGTAAGCAAATGTCGCCCCGCGTGGCGGCCCGGATGGCCGCGGTGTGCACGCTCCTGATAGGGGTGGTGATCGCACGTGCGCAGCCCGTCCTCAAGCGACCGGTGGCCGTGATCGACCTGTCGGGTGAACCGGAAGGGGAGAAGCTGGCAAAGAAGCTCGGGCTCGCACTCCTGGATCACCCGGCGCTGTCGCCGGTGCCCGACCCGGCGCTGCCCGGCGAGCTGATGGGGGCGTTCGTCGACGAGGATGCCGATCGGGTGTCGCGGACCCGGACCGACAAGCAGAGCGCCGAGGACCGGCTCGCGGCCTACCAGTTCGCGAGCGCGGCCAGCACCGCGCGCGACGCCCAGGACACCTTGCTGCGCGCCCATCCGTCGCCGAGCGTGATCAAGCTGTACGGCGAGCTCGCGTTTGTCCTCGGGCAAGCCCGGCTGGGGGAGCGCAAGCCGTCCGAGGCGGCCGCCGCCTTCCTGCTCGCCCATCATCTGATGCCGGCGTTCGCCCCCGATCCGGCGCGCTATGTCCCCGAGGTGTTGCAGGCGTTCGAGGGTGCGAAGTCGGCGGCCCGGGACCTCGCGAAGCTCGTGATCCGGGGCAGCGGGCGGACCTGGGTCGATGGCCGCGAGGTCGGGATTGCCTCGGCGGCATCGAATCCGTCGGTCGAGCTCGCGGTCGGCATGCATGTCGTCTGGATGACCGGGCCGGGCCGGCGACCCGAGGGTACGGTGGTCCGGGTGCGCGCCGGCGAGAACTCGATCAACATCACCGACGCGCCGGCCGACGATCGGCTCAAGGTCCGCCGGGCACGCGCGACGCTTCGCGCGGCCCCGGACTCCACCGCCCGCGCCGCCGCCATGAAGCAGCTCGCCCAGCTGCTCGGGGTGCGCGACGCGATCCTGCTGACCAGCGCGAATGGCTTGCTCGCGTTCCAGACCTGGCGCGATCAGGCGCCGGGGTTCTCGATCGTCCGCCAACTCAAGGCCCAGCGCCCGATCAACATCCTCGAGCAGCTGGAGCCGCCTCCCGAGGCGGACGAGGTGAACGAGGAGCCGACGTTCGAGATCCCGATCACGCCGCTCGTGTGGCACGAACGTCCCGGGGTCCGCGTCGGCATCATCGTCGGGGTGGTGTCCGCGGTCGTCGGGACCGTGCTGCTCGTGCGCTCGATCGATCGCACCGTCGGCGTCGACCCACCGATGTGGCCGCAAGCGGGGACGCCGTGAGCCGCGCGCTCGTGCTCGTGCTGCTGTGCGGGTGCGAGATCCCACCGCTCGCGCTGATCTATCGCGTCTCCGACGGCCCGACGCAGAGCTGCCCCGGATCCTCGTGCGAGGATGTGACGATCGCGTGCGACTCGGTGCTGAACATTCGAGTCCACCGACCCACCGATCCGATGCACCCGTTCATCAACGTGTGCGAGGGCGTCAACCCGGACCGCGATCGGACGCTGTGCGCGATCGACACCGTCGATCTACCTCGTACGCGACTGCCCGCCGAGACGCTCGAGGTCCAGGTCATGCTGTGGCCGCGCTCCGCGGTCGAGGATGCCGACTCCGGCGCGCTCGGCTGCGACCCGGTGGTGTTCAGTCACGTCGACAACTTCCCGCTCGACCAGGCGCTGGCACCGGCGCTCGGTGGCCGCGCGTACTTCGAGCCCGGCGACGAGAAGACCGAGGTCATGCTCGGCTGCACGGACTGGCTGTCGGTCAACGCGGAGAGCTGCGTCGGGGTCAAACGCGTGAAGATCACCGCGACGGTGTCGGACTTCGATACCCGGCTCTCGGTCCAGGAATCAGACGGCAACCGGCTCGGCGTCGACGTCGGCGAGCCCAGCGAGAAGGATGGCGAGTTCGTGATGGCGCCGGGCGACGTCTCGCCGTTGCCGCGGACCGTCGCGGGCCCCGATCCGGTGGGGGGGGGCGAGGCCGAGCAGGAGTTCCAGGCCTCAGCGTGCGTCCAGGTGCTCGAGGACGTGCCGGAGGCGACGTCGTCGATCGCGTGCCGAGATGCCGAGCCGACCAGCGAGTCACTCGATCTCAGTGGCTACCGGATGTCGAAGATGACGCTGCGGCAGGTGCTGATCTCGCTCTCGTTACCGGCGGTTCCCGACGAGGGAATGACGGTGGGGATCGTCGTCGATTTTCAGAACAACCCGGTCGCCGGTCAGGTAGTCACGCCCGACAACGGCAACGTGAAGTACCTCAACCTGAATCGCAACGGCACCGTGCCGGGCATGACGTCGGCCAGCGGGATCTTCGTATCGCAGGACGCGCCGTACCGCACGCGATTCGCGACCGCGATCCCCGGGCAGAGCGTGGTCGGGCTCGGCGGTCGAGTTGCCGGCAAGCTGACGATCGTCGTGCTCCAGCTGCCCGAGTAGCAGCGAGCGGGGTAGGGTCCGGTTGTGACCCGCACCGAGAACCGGACCTGGTACCGGATCGCACTCGCAAAACCGGGCGAACCGACGACGCTGGTCGCCAGCCACGGCGAGCATATCGGCGCGGCGATCGAGACGGCGGTGCACCAGCGCAAGGGTTCATTCGCGATCGCGGCGGCACTCGCCGAGGCCAACACGATCCCGCTCGGCGAGTCAGTCGGCAAGGACCACGTCGTCGCGCTCGGAGAGGCGCCTGACCTGCCGGTGTTTCCGTGGCCGGCGGGCGTGCTGCCGGAGCTCGCCCACGCGCACGAGCTGGCGGGGATCCGACGGGGGTTCGCGGTCCACCCCGATCCCGAGCTGCTCGTGATCGAGGCGGTGACCGACGCGGAGCACCTGACGGATCTGTTCCTCGGGCTGGTCGAGCGGCTGCCGGCGGCCGACAACCTCGAGATCAAGCTGCTCGATCACTTCGAGGATGCCGGGGAGACCGAGGTCTGGCTGACCTCGCGGGTCGATGCCAAGCGCATCCTGCGCTTCCTCGACGATCACGACGTCGAGCTGCTCGGCAACGGGCACCTCGAGCTATCGATCTACGTCCGCAAGCACGAGGCGACGCTGCGCCTGACCGAGCACAAGACCGTCGTCTGGCTCGCGAAGCCGGGCGCGCAGTCCCTCGAGAGCGAGGTCACGAAGTGGCTCGGCGAGCTCGCGGTCAACCGGGTCGAGCCGCTGGTGTCGATCGCGAACGTGCCGCACTTCCACTACCGGGGCGCGAACAGCCGCGATCGCGTGAAGCTATCCGACCGGCTGTACCGTCAGCGCTTGCGACGGGTGGCGCTCGTGCCGCGCGACGCGGCGGCGGGCGTCGCCGACACCGACGGGTGATCGCGCCACCAGAACCGGTAGGGGTGCGCGGCCCACTGCTTTGCGTACGCGACGCCGACCCGCGGGCCGGTGGCGAGCTCGAACGGGACGGGTGAGGGAGGTGCGGCGACGTACAGCGCGCCGCGCGCGAGGTCCCTGCGATCGTGCCGGCGATCGAGTCCCAGCGCGCGCGTGACCTTGCCGGGCCCGCGGCCGACCGTCGGATCTTCCGGCAGGCCGACGAGCGGCGCGATCGCACGGATCAGCACGGCCTCCCCGGTGCCCGCCGTCCCGGTCACGATGTTGAACATCTCGTGGATGCCGTAACAGAGATAGACGTACGCGATGCCGCCGCGGCCGAACATCACCTCCGTGCGCGCCGTCGGCCCGAACCGCGCGTGGCTCGCGAGGTCCTCGGTCCCGCGGTAGGCCTCGGTCTCGACGATGATGCCGGCGCGCTGGCGATGCACGAGCACCTGGCCGATCAGCGCCGGCGCAACGTCGAGGACGTCCCGCGTGTAGAACTCGACCGGCAACCGCGCGGTCGCGAGCTCGGCGATCGTCGGCGCCATCGGGAGCTACGCTAGCAGGTGCGCGCGATCGAGGCCGGCGAGCAGCTCGCCGACGCGGCCATCGCGTTCGAGCGCGTCGAGCAGGTCTCGCGTGCGAGCCTGGTAGTCGGTGGGCGACAGCCGGCCCTGGAGCAGGCGGAATCGCAGGAACAGCAGCGCGGTCTGCGCGACGTCGCCGAGGCAGTAGCTCTCGATCAGATCGAGGCGACCGTCGAGGAACAGGCCCTCGACCTGCGAGCCGTCGATCCCGACCTTGCCCGGCAGTCCGATCAGGCGCGCGATCTGGTCGAGCTTGCTGGCGCGCGTGGCACCGTGATCCGCGAGCCAGTCGCAGAGATCCAGGTGGCCATCCTCCGAGTAGCGCGAGCGCATGCCGCGGTCGCGGTAGTACCAGCGCAGCGGCACACCGTGGCACAGCGCGCGGAGCGCGATCACCGGTAGATCGAAGCTGCGGCCATTGTAGGTCACGAGCACGGGACGGAGATCTTCGATCACCCGCGACAGCTCGCCGAGCACCGCGCGCTCGCGGCCGTCGGGGGTCGCCGCCTCGGGAGCCGGAACGATGCCGATCCGGGTCACCCGATACGCGTGATCGACGACGAGAAAGCCGATCGCGATGATGCGATGGGCCCAGGTCGGCGGGAAGGCGGCCTCGCCACCCTCGGGGCGGTGCCACCGATCGAGGTCGGGGACCGTCTCGAGGTCGAGGATCAAGTGGTCGGCGCTGGCCGTGCGGGGCACGGACCGGACGCTAAGTCCTTGGTGTGACACCCATGACAGCCCGCCGAAACCTCACGCTTTGTCGCTTGTCCTGGGACCCCGCCCGGCAATAATGCCGCATGCCCGTCCTTCGCCGCCTGGCGGCGTTCGCTCTCGCGCCCCTGATGATCGGTGCGCCGATCGCGGTCCGGGCGCAGGGCAACTGCACCACGGTCGACGTCGACTTCTTTCCGGCCGAGGCCACGGGCAATCCGTTCGCGCCGCAGATCGTCGCCTGGGTCGAGAAGCCGGACGGCTCGTACTACGACACGATCTTCATCACCCAGCAGACCGGGACGTTCGGGCTTGGGAACCGCCCCGGTCGGTTCGACTTCAACAGCGGTCCCAACTGGCCGTATGGCCGCCGGCTGACCGTGTTCCCCGTGTGGTCGCATCGCCAGCCGCTCGCCTGGAGCCAGGTCGTGTTCCAGAACGGCGAGGAAGACAACCTCAGCCACCCGTTCAACGAGAGCTCGCGCGAGGCTCGGTTTTGCCGGCCGCTGATCAATGGTGGCAACGACAAGCCGCAGTGGGACGCGATGACCTGCGCGTCGCAGGCGTACACCGACAAGGGCAAGATGGACCCCAGCGCGACGGTGCGGTATCCGCCGCGCAACGACGTGCTCGCTGGCCAGTCGGATGATCCGATCGTCGACATGTTCGGCACCCTGAACCCGTTCGACGCGGTGTCGCGCGCCACGCCCGAGGTCGGTCGCGCCGCCGTGCTCAGCTGGGCGGTGCCGGAGTCGATGCCGCCGGGTGACTACGTGATGTGGGTCGAGGTGTCGAAGGAGTTCGACATCAACGCGACCTACAACGCGACCACGTTTCCGGCGCCGATGGGCATCCCGTGGAGCGACTACGGCGAGCCGTATCGCGGCCAGCCATCGGTGCTCTACAAGGTGGCGTTCGCGGTCCGCGACGCGATGAGCGTCGCCACCACCACCGACTACGTCGGCTACGGCGATCCCGACGGGCTCGACGGTAACGTCCGCGCGCCTGACGCCACGATCACCGGCGACGTGCCGGGCTCGGGCGCGACGCGGCTCGCGCTGATCTCCGATGGAGAGTCGTCGTACCGCCTGCGCGTGACCTCGAAGCCGCAGATCGATCTCGAGCCGCCTGCCGCACCGCGCGACATGGTGCTGATCTCGGCCACCGGCAACGAGGCGCAGGTCGCGTTCGTCGCGCCCGGCGACGACGGCCTGATGGGACCGATCAGCAGCTACGAGATCCGGTACGCGGTCGAGTCCGAGCTCACCACCGAGAACTTCGATGCTGGCATCAAGATCGAGGACGGCGTGCCGGACGCCGGCCCGGCGGGCGAGCTCAAGACCTTCGCGATCCCGGGTCTCCTGCCCGAGACCGACTATTACGTCGGCATTCGCGCGATCGACGATTGCCGCAACCTCGGCCCGGTGACGTTCGTCAAGTTCACCACCCCGGAGCGAACGTCCGGCGAGGTCGACGCGTGCTTCGTCGCGACCGCCGCGTACGGCTCGCTGCTCGCCCATGACGTCCACATGCTGCGGCGCTACCGGGACTCGATCCTCCGTCGCTCGGTGATCGGCGAGCTCGCGGTCGAGACCTATTACACGTTCGGTCCCGCGCTCGCGGGCGTGGTCGGAGAATCGGATCTGCTTCGCCACACCGCGCGCCAGGTGCTCGCGCCGATCGTCGACCGGATCAAGAGCTTCTCGCTGTGAAGCACGCCGGCGGACTCGCGTTCACGTTCAGCTTCGCGATCGCACTCGGCAGCTCACCCGCGGCCTCGGAGGATTGCCGCGTGCTCGACGTCAACTTCACGACCGCCGAGGCGCAGAACGGCAACCGCGAATTCGCGCCGCAGATCGTCGCGTGGCTCGAGACCCCGGCAGGCACCTTCGTCGACACCGTGCTGATCACGCGCGAGACCGGGAGCTACGGGATCGGCAATCGCCCCGGTCGGTACGACTTCAACAGCGGGCCGATGTGGCCGTACGGGCGGCGCACCACGGTGTTTCCGGTGTGGTCAAATCGCCAGCCGCTCGAGTGGCCCATGCTGGTGGCCCGCGACGACGACGACAACGATCTTTCGCACAGCACCAGCCACAGCTCGGACGACTACCACTTCTGCCGCCCGCTCAAGACCACGGAGGGCGATTGGGACGCGATGACGTGTCCCTCGGTCCGGAACCTATCGGACAAGGGCAAGCCACACCCGTCGATGACCGTGCGCTACCCGCCGCGCAACGACCTGATGCGGATGGCCCAGGACGATCCGGCGGCCGAGACCTACGCGATGCTGAACCCGTTCGACGCGGTCTCGATGGCGACCCCGCCGGCGGGCGTACCGACGACGTACAGCTACCGGCTGCCGTTCGAGATCGCGGCAGGTGACTACGTGCTGTTCGTCGAGGTCTCGAAGGAGTTCGACATGAACGCGACGTACAACGCGTCGGTGTATCCCGCGCCAACCGGGATCCCGTGGGCGGCGTACGGCGAGCCGTACCGCGGTCAGCCATCGGTGGTGTATCGCGTGCCGTTCACGCTCGGCGCTACCGAGACCACCGCCTCGACCGATAGCTATGCGGGCTACGGCGACCCCGACGGGCTCGACGGCAACCTCCGCGCTCCCGACGGCACGATCTCGGTCGACCCTGGCACCGGTGCCGCGCGGCTCGCGCTGGTCACCGAGAGCTCGCTGGCGTACCGGGTCAAGGTGACGTCGCGGATGGAGAATGATCCGGTCGCGCCCGGCAAGCCCGGCGGGCTCGCGGTCGAGGTCGCCTCGGCGTCAGCCGCCGTGCTCCAGTTCACCGCGCCCGGCGACGACGGACTCACCGGACCGATCCGGGGTTACGAGGTGCGGTTCCGCGTCGGCGACCAGATCACCGACGACAACTTCGATGAGTCGTTCGAGTTCACGCGGATGTCGCCGATCGAAGTCGCCGCCCCGGGCACGATGACCAAGGTGACAGTGGAGAACCTGCTGCCCGAGACCCCGTACTCGATCGGCGTCCGCGCGATCGACGACTGCCGCAACGCCGGACCGGTGGCCAGCGTCGACCTGCTGACCGACGAGCGCGCGCAGGGCCG
Organism: Kofleriaceae bacterium; assembly: GCA_037720695.1. GTDB lineage: Bacteria > Myxococcota_A > Polyangia > Haliangiales > Haliangiaceae > JABFXX01. Next base: position 7,811 of record JBBJLY010000284.1, read on the forward strand.
GGTCGATGCCTGCTTCGTCGCGACCGCGGCGTATGGCTCGCTGCTCGCGAACGACGTCGAGGTGCTGCGCAAGTTCCGCGATCGCACGCTCCGCAAGACGGCGCTCGGCGAGCTCGCGGTCGAGGCGTACTACACGTTCGGGCCGATCCTCGCCGGCGTGATCTCGGAGTCGGAGCTGCTGCGTCACACCGCCCGCGAGGCGCTGGCGCCGGTGGTTCGCGGCGTCGCGCGCTAAGGCTTCGCCATGTGGCAGCTCGGGCCGGTGTGGCACGACGAGGTGGCGCTCGCGGCAGCGTGGCGGGCGGCCTCGCCGTTCCCGCACCTGGTGTTCGACGACTTCGTGCCAGCCGCGCGACTCGACGAGCTGGTCGCGATGCTCGAGGAAGAGCCGGTCGATCCATACGGTCGCGATCTGTTCGCGTTCGAGGCCTCGGCTCCCGAGCCGCGCTCGCCGGAGCTGCGCGCGTTGCGCGAGAGCTTCGCGGCATTGCTCGCGGCGCCGCTGGCGCGGATCGTCGGCCGGCCGCTCGCGCGGGCAGACATGCGCGCGTACGCGTACCGCCCCGGACATTACCTGTTGCCGCACACCGATCATCGCGATGGTGTCGGGCGCGCCGTGGCCTACGCGTACTACCTGCCGTCGCCCGAGCCGCCGACCGGTGGCGAGCTCGAGCTGTTCCGGTGCGAGGCGCGCGGCGGCGAGCTGGTCGCGATCGAGCACGGCCGGCTCGTCGAGCCGCGCGCGAATCGGCTGGTCGTGTTCGACGTCGCCGACCACTCGCTGCATCAGGTCTGCGAGGTGACGCGCGGTCTGCGGATCTCGCTCGCTGGCTGGTTCTACCCGTGACCTCGCTCGCCGGGCTGTTCGGGACCGCTACCGTCGTGCCCGACGTGATCGACGGCGCGCGTGCGAACGAGCTCCGCGACGCCCTCGAGCGGGTCGGCTACACGCGCTACGCATTGCTCGACCGTGGCAGCTACGACGTGCTCGCCAACCCATCGCTGCCCGAGCTTGCCACCGTGCTCGGCGCGCTGGTGAGCCATGCTTGCGAGGTGACCGGCCGGCGCCTGGCGATCGACGACACCCGGGCGTTGCGACTCGGCGCCGGCGACTACGTGCTCGCGAATCACGATCGACTCCACGAGGACAACCCGGTCGAGCTGGTGCTCGATCTGTCGCGCGCGGTGGTCGCGTCCGAGGTCTGCTACCAGCGCCGCGGGCAGGTCTACTTCCGGTTTCCGTCGCAGCCGGGCGCGCTCGCGATCGTCGAGCGCGGGCCGACCGTGACGTCGAACCACAGCTACCTCACCAAGCGCGATCCTGCGGCGTCCGTGATCCGGATCGTCGCGCTGGCGCGCGGAGCTCCGGCATGAGGCTGTGCGCGTTCGTGCTCGCCTTGACGGTTTCGGGCTGCACGCTGATCGGTGCGGTGCACATGAGGGAGCGCGCACAGGATCACAACGAGCAGCGCGAAGAGGCGCTCGCGAAGGGCAGGCCGGCGCCGCCCGCGGACAACGTTGGCGCGCACACCGTCGTCGGCGGGGTGATCGGGCTCGCGATCGACGTGGCCGTGGTGTTCGTCGGCTTGCTGCTGTTCGTCCCGCGGCAAGACTGAGCGACGGCGTCGCCGTCGGCAGCAGGTGGCAACGTCAACTCGAGGGTACGCGCTTCGCACCCTGGCGCCCGGCCACAGGTTGCAGCTTGGGCGAGGTGGTCAGCCGCCACAGGAGCGCGAGCAGGCGATCGAGGAGGACGCGCTCCTCGGGCGCATTCGCGATGTAGCCCCACGCCTCGGCCACATCGAGCGCGGGCCCTGACCTCGTGCGCGCTGCCCTGCGCGATCTTGTAATGCCGCAGCTTGTTGCCGTTGTCGAAGTGCTGGCCCTCGGCGAGGTTCAGCACCACGCTCGACCCAGCCCGCCTGATCTGATCCGCTAGATCCGGATCCGCGCGCTGGATCGCCGGGACCAGCTCGCGCAGACGAACGACCAGCTGCTTCGCGACTTCGTAGGTATCAAACATGTTCAGGTTCTCCTCAGGTGATGGTTTCGAGGCCCTCAGCCCCTCGGC
>JBBJLY010000285.1:0-9858 GCA_037720695.1 Kofleriaceae bacterium
TCCGGACCCGGAGCCCGGATCCCGATCGGCTAACGGCTAACGTCCCCGGGTTCGGTTCGGTTCGGTTCGGATCCGGATCCGGCCAGCGCCACGTCTAGCGGCGCGTCGTCGCCGTCGCCGTCAAAGTTCACGACGACGCAACGATGGCACTCAGCGATACGCGGTCGGGCCGTCGGTCGTGATCTCCTCGGTCATGTACTCCGGCCCGATCGGGATCTCCTCGGGATCCTGGCAGTACCACTCGACGAACCCGCACGACTTGCAGATGTACGCCTCGAACACGCCGAACCCGTTGCGCGCCTGCACCGACTGCACGACGCCCTCGAACCGGCGCAGCTCGTAGGTCGCGAACATCGGGCCGTACGTCGGCTCGTTCGCGTCGAGACCCGGCGCGACCGAGAGCTCGCGCGGGATCACGCGGATCAGCTTGGTGTGGTGACAGCGCGTGCACGGCGCGACCCGGCGACGCGGCGGCGGCACGACGACCACGCCAGTGCGAAACGCGCACATTTCGCAAGCGCGGCGATCGAGCTCGACCGCACCCTCCAGGATGGCCTGTCTGCAGATGACACACGTGGGCTGCGGCATGGCCGCATCGTAAGTCACCTGCGGCGAGTCTTGCCGCGCAGCCGGAACAGACACTCGCGGGCCCGCGTCAGTGAGGCGGTGGCGGCCTCGTCGCCCTGGACCTCGGACATCGGGCGCGGTTCGAGCTCGTCGATCGCGACGCCGAGGCTGTCGACGCAAGACAGCGTGCGGCACGCGCAGGCCCGGCCATGCAGCTCGAGCGTGATCCCGCGCCAGCTGGCGAGATCGAACCGGAGGCCGGAGTCGAGTGGCGGGGCGGTCGCGCGATCTGGATCGGGGTCGTAGGCCCACGGCGGATCGTCGAGCCGGGGTGGACAGTAGCGGCCGGTGGCCTCGCACGACTCGAGCGTGGCGATGAACCGGCGGTGCACCGCAAGATCGGCGAGCGCGACGCGCAGGCGGTCATCGAGTGCGGGATCGCTCGGGCGGGCTTCGAGGTCCGCGATCAACTTCTCGCCGCTGGCTTCCCTGCCGCGCTCGGCGATCAACACGCGGGACAGCTCCTGCTTGCCGTAGGTCGGCACCACGTGGTCCTCATTCGCAAGCTCGGCGCGGATCACGGGCTCGTCGGTCATTCGCGGTGTGCCGGGTGAGCTGCCACATGCGAGGAATGCCGGGAGCAGCCACAGCGGTCTCACCGCGGGCAGCCTAACGCGCGGGCACCCGTGCTACCACCAAGCAAGACGCGCACTTCCACAACTGAATCGTTCCACGTCGCCGTGCGTCGAAACGAGCAGGTGCTGGTTGGCACCCCGGAGACCAAGTCATGTACCTCGCTGGAATCATCACTCGTACGCTGCTGGCGCTGCAGGCGCCGGCTCCCCAGGCTCCTGTGGCCGCGCCCCGGCCGGTCTCGCGCGTCGTCACCACGGTCCCGCTCGTCGCGGCACCCACGGCGACCGCCGCTGTGACGGCTGACACGGCCCTGGCCAACGTTCAAAAGTTCTACGGGTCGATCAAGCAGGTCACCGCGCTGTTCCGCCAGACCGTCACCAACGACACGTTTGGCAGCACCAAGTCGAGCGACGGCACGGTCTACATCATGAAGCCCGGCAAGATGCGCTGGGAGTACACCCAGAAGAAGAAGGGCGCGTTCAAGGTCGAGAAGAGCTTCATCTCGAACGGCACCACGCTGTTCGTGGTCGACCACGGCAACATGCAGGTGATGAAGAAGAACCTGGCGCAGGACCTGATGCCGGTCGCCGTCTCGTTCCTCTACGGCAAGGGTGATCTCAAGACCGAGTTCACGCCCGCGATCGACACCAGCGGCAAGTATGCCGAGAAGAAGGGCGAGATCGTCCTCCGGCTGACGCCGAAGACCGACCGGCCGTCGGCCCAGTACAAGAACCTGATCCTCGTGGTGTCGCCGACGGACTTCCACGTCACGCAGTCGATCATTGTCGACTCGTCGAACAACATCAATCACTTCAAGTTCTACGCACCCGACTTCACCAAGGCGGTGAAGGAGTCCCTGTTCGAGTTCGACGAGAGCAGTGTGAAGAACTACCGCATCGTCGACGCCGATAACCAGGGTGCGACCAAGCCGGCGGCGAAGACCCCGGCCCCGCCGCCTGCGAAGAAGTAACCCACCGCCGCGCCGGAGCCGGCGCGCTGGTTGCTATCGTGGTCCGGTGAAGACCGTCGAGGCCAACGGGGTCCAGTTCGCGTGTCTCGAGGCGGGCGCGGCGACCGCGCCACTCGTGCTGCTGGTCCATGGCTTTCCGGATACCGCGCACACGTGGGATCGCGCGCTGCCGGCGCTCGCCGACGCGGGCTTTCGCGCGGTCGCGCCGTTCACGCGTGGCTACCACCCGACGAGCATCCCGGCAGACGGCGACTACGGGACCGAGACGCTCGGCAAGGACCTGCTCGCGCTGATCGAGGGCCTGGGCGCGAAGCACGCGGTCGTCGTTGGCCACGACTGGGGCGCGAACGCGGCCTACGCCGCGGCCGCGATGGCGCCCGAGCGCGTGAAGCTGCTGGTCACGTTCGCGATCCCGCACCCGCGGTCGATCAAGCCTTCGCCGAAGCTGCTGTGGCTGATGCGGCACTTCGTGACGCTGCGCCGGCGTGGTGCCGCGGCGCGCATGCTGCGCGACGAGCTCGCCTACGTCGACGTGCTGGTGCGCCGGTGGTCGCCGGGCTGGCAAGACATGCCGGCCAGCGAGACCGAGCCCGTGAAGCAGGCGTTCGCGGAGCCGGGCTGCCTCGACGCCGCGCTCGGCTACTACCGCGCGCTCGAGCGCAAGCTTCCGCCGGCGCTGCGGCAGCAGATCCTCGTGCCGACGGTGGCGTTCGCGGGCGAGACGGACATCATCGCGCCGCGCGCGTACGAGAGGGCGCGGCATTGCTTCTCGGGCTCGTACGAGGTGGTGCAGGTGCCGGGAGGTCACTTCATGCACCGCGAGCATCCGGATCACGTGATCCCCGAGCTCGTGCGCGTGATCCGCGAGCACGCTGCGGCATGACCGCCCGAGGAGCGGCGCAAGCGCCGGCCACTCGTCGACTCAGTGAAGGACGAACCACATCTGCGTGGCGCAGTTCTCGAACTCGCAGCAGTTCTTGCTCGCCGCGGTGCAGGCCGCGAGCTTCTTGCGGTTCTCGCGAGCTGCCTTGAGGTTGCCGGCCATCTCCGCGCACTTCCTGCGGGCCATGGTCTCGCTGGGGTCGCACACGGCCGTGAACCGGCGGCACTCTGGCGGCAGGTCGTCACCGGTGCCGTCGTCATCGTGCGACCGCGATGCCGGCAGCATGTTCTCGAAGCCGTCCTCGATCTCGCCCGCCACCCTCTCGCCCGCGAGGGCGATCGCGCCGCCCGCGCAGCCGACGAATTCGCCGCAGCTCCTGGACTCGATGCCGCAGCGGAGCAGCTTAGTGTAGTGCTTGCCGAGCGGCGCCTCGAGCTCGGGGATGTCCTTGCTGCAGTCGCGGACGTCCTTGGCGGTGAAGTCGTCCGGCGAGGACCACGAGGACCACGAACCGATGGAACGAGTCACCCTGGGTTAGCATCGCAACTACTTGGACCCGGATCGCGACACGATGTTTGGTCGGATTCTGCGGTTCGTTGCGGCGCGTGGGCTCAACACGCTCGGTCGCTCGGTGATCAGCGCGACCGTGCTGTGGGAGCTGTACGAGCGGACGCACGACAAGCTGGTGCTCGCCGGCGTCGGTCTCGTTCAGGTGTTGCCGGTGGTGTTGCTGTTCGTGCCGGCAGGCGCGATCGTCGATCGCTTCGATCGCCGGTTGCTCGCGACCCTCGCGGCCGCGGGCACCGGGGTCGTCGGGGTCGGGCTCGCGCTGGCCTCGTACACCGATTCGCCCGTCGCGGCGTACCTCGCGTTGCTGCTCCTGCATGGCTGCGTGGTGTGTATCCATGCGCCGGCGGCGTCCGCGCTGCTGCCGATGATCGTGCCGCGCGATCAGCTGACCCGCGCCAACCGGATCCTGTCGAGCTTCTCCGAGCTCGCGTCGATCAGCGGGCCGGCACTCGCGGGGCTCGCGCTGGTGTGGTTCGCCCCCCACGCGATCTACGCGGCCGTCGCGTTCACCGGCATCGCGGCGGCGGTGCTGTATCGCTCGCTGCCCGTGATCCATCGCGCGATCGCGTCGACCAGCCGCCGCGACTGGCGGATCGGGCTGCGGTTCATCTTTCGATCCACGCTGCTGCTGCCCGCGCTGACGCTCGACATGTTCGCCGTGCTGTTCGCCGGGGTCACCGCGCTGCTGCCCGCGATCGCGAGCGACGTGCTGCACGTCGGGCCGCTCGGCTACGGCATCCTGCGCGCGGCGCAGTCGGTCGGCGCCGTCGCGATGGCGGTGGTCGGTGGCCGGCTCCCCGCGTGGCGGAGGCCGGGTCGCGTGCTGCTGATCGTCGTCGCGCTGTTCGGCGTCGCGACGATCGGCGTTGGCCTCTCGACGTCGCTGCCGATCACCGTCGCGTTGCTGGTGTTGTGCGGCGCGCTCGACAACATCAGCGTCGTGATCCGGCTGACACTCGAACAGCTCGTGGTGCCCGATTCGATCCGCGGTCGCGTCTCGTCGGTGCACTACGTGTTCATCGGCATGTCGAACGAGCTCGGCGCGGCCGAAGCTGGCCTCGCTGCCGAGGTGCTCGGCCTCGCACCGGCGATCGTCGCAGGAGGCGGGATCGCCGTGCTGGTGGTCGGGCTCGTCGCGTTGCAGTGGCCCGCGCTCGCGCGCATGCCGCCGCTCGCCGAGCTCGAGCCGCCGCCGGAGCCGTGATTACTTGGAGCCAGCGCCCGCGCCGCCGGCCGGAGCCGGCTTCGCGCCGTCGGCCGGAGCCGGGGTCGCTGCGCCAGTCGCGCCGTCGGTCGACTTGATCGCGCCACAGGCCTGCGCCTTGTTGGGCTTGCCCTTCTTGTCGTCATGGAGGACGAGCGTCTTGCCGACGATCGACTTCTCACCGTCGAGCGAGAGCTGGACTTCCTCGGTGCTGAGCTTGCCCGGCGCGTCCTTCGCGACCGTCAGCGTCACCGGCGGCTGGCCCGGCACATCGTACGGCTTGCCAGCCTTGGTCGCGTTGGGACCGCAGTCCGCAGACTCGTGGATCACGAGGTGGTACGTGCCGACCTTGAGACCCTCGATGGCGCCCTGGACCTCGACCTTGGTCGGCTTGCCCTCTTCCTGCGAGAACGCGAGGCCGACGGCCTTCATCTTCTGACCCTTGACCGGCGAGAGGTCGACCTTGGCCTTCCACATCTTCGGTGCGGGCGGCGGGGCCGGCTCCGGCGCGGGCGTCGGCTCCGGGGCCGGCGTCGGCTCGGTCTGGGCGACCGGGTCAGGCATCGGCTCCGGCGCCGGCTCGACCGGGTCCGCCTTCTTGCTTCCGCCGCAGGCGGCGACGAACAGGATTCCACAGAGGATCGCGCTGGCGTTCTTCTTCATGCCGAAGGTTTTCGACGTCGATCACGATGTTGTCAATGAACCGATGCACCGCGCGGGATGATCTTGCTGACCGGCTGTGGCACCACCGCACGATCGCCGCCAAAGCGGTAAGCACGAGCACCGCAATGGAGATCGCGCGAGGCCGATTGCCCCACGCGGTGATCGCGCCTCAGTGGTGCCCACTAATGGATGCGCGCCACGATCTCGCGCGTGGTGAGGATCTCGGCCTCGATCGCGGCGAGCTCGCTGGCGCGGTCGCGCCACGTCTTCGGCGCGGCATCGCGCGCGAGCGAGAGGAAGCAGTCGCGGTGGCGAACCTCGGCCGTTGCGAGCGATGCATAGAGGTCGCGCGACTTGCGATCTTCCAGCGCGCCGGCGAGCAAGCCGAGCCGCTCGGCGGAGCGGCCCTCGATGATCGCGAACACGAGCAGGCGGTCGAGCAGGCGCTCGGGCTCGTGATTGCGGATCAGCGTGCGCAGCTTCGCTGCGTAGTCATCACCGTGGTCGTAGCTCGCGGTCTGGCCGCGCCGCGACATCAGCTGCGCGACCTGGACGACGTGGCGCGTCTCGTCGTGCGCGAGCCTCGCCATCGCGGTCACCAGGTCGGCGCGCTCGGGGTAGCTGCGGATCAGCGACAGCGCGGACTGCGCCGCCTTGCGCTCGCAGTGCAGGTGATCGGCGTGGATTGTATCGAGGTCCGCGAGCGCGATCGCGAGCCAGCGCGGATCGCTCGCGATCAGCGGTAACGCATCTCCGAGCTGCGGGACCATCGCGAACCATGTACCATCCGGCTTGCACGTGAAGAAGGCCGAGCGCTTCCGTCAACGCTGTCTCGAGGGGCTACGCCGCGCACAGGAGCTGCGTCCAGCGCTGGTCTCGGAGCCAGCACGCGCGCTCGAGCGCTACAACGAGCTGCTGACCGCCGCGAGCGCGAGCAACGCGCTGGCGGGCCTGATGTCCGAGGTCCATCCCGACGAGGTGATCCGGGATGCTGGTCGCGAGTGCGAGCAAGAGGTCGCGCGGTTCTATTCGGACCTCGCGCTCGATCGCGAGGTATTCGACGTGCTGGCGGGGGTCGACGTCACGGCCACCGACGCGGATACCCAGCGGTTCGTCGCGCACACGCTGCGCGACTACCGGCGCGCCGGCGTCGACAAATCTCCGGACACCCGCGCGCGACTCAAGGAGATCGACGAGGAGCTGACCAAGCTCGGTCAGCAGTTCTCGAAGAATATCTCGGAAGATACACGTGCCATCGAGGTCCCGGTCGAACGCCTCACGGGCCTGCCGGCGGATTACATCGCAGCGAAGCGCGGCCACAAAGGCAGCAAGAGCGGCAGCGTCCGGATCACGACCGACTACCCCGACTACAACCCGTTCATGACCTATGCAACCGATGACGAGCTTCGCAAGGAGCTCTACATCGCGTTTCGCAGCCGCGGCGACCAGCACAACGAGCAGGTGCTGCGCGGCATCCTCGCGCTACGCGCCGAGAAGGCATCGCTGCTCGGCTACACCGACTGGGCGGACTACATCACCGCCGACAAGATGATCGGCAGCGGCGCGAAGGCGAGCGCGTTCCTCGAGAAGGTGTGGAACCTCGCGGCCCCCCGCGCGCAGCGCGATTACCAGGAGCTGTTGCGCGAGCTCCAGCGCAGGGTCCCCGGCTCCACCACGGTCGCCGACTGGCAGAAGGTCTGGCTCGAGAACCTGGTCAAGAAGGAGGTCTACGAGGTCGATGCCAGCGAGACCCGGCAGTACTTCCCATACGACCGCGTGCTCGCCGGGCTGCTCGAGATCACCGCCGAGATCTTCGACCTGTCCTACGTCGCGGTGGCCGACCCCGAGGTCTGGCACCCGCGCGTCGTCGTCTACGATGTCGTGCGCGGGGGCGGAACCCTGGCCGAGAGCCTCGGCCGGATCTACCTCGACATGCATCCGCGCGAGGGCAAGTACAAGCATGCGGCGCAGTTCCCGCTGAAGGATGGTGTGCGTGGCGTCCAGCTGCCGGAGGGCGTGCTGGTCTGCAACTTCTCGTCGCCCGATGATGGTCCCGCGCTGATGGAGCACGACGACGTCGTCACCATGTTCCACGAGTTCGGCCACCTGATGCACCACGTGCTCGGCGGTCACCAGAAGTGGATCACGCAGAGTGGCGTCGCGACCGAGTGGGACTTCGTCGAGGCGCCGTCGCAGATGTTCGAGGAGTGGGCGTGGAGTCACGTCACGCTCGCGCGGTTCGCGCGCCACCACGAGACCGGTGAGGTGATCCCCGCCGAGCTGGTCGACAAGATGCGGCGCGCTGACAAGTTCGGGCTCGGCACCGCGACCGTGCAGCAGATCTTCTACGCCGCGATCTCGCTCGGCTTCCACCGCGCGGACCCGGCGGGCCTCGACCCGCTCGCCGAGGTCCAGCGGCTGCAGAAGCGGTACACGCCGTTCGACTACGTGCCCGGGACGCGCTTCCACACGTCGTTCGGCCATCTCGTGGGCTACTCGGCGATGTACTACACGTACCAGTGGTCGCTCGTGATCGCGAAGGACCTCCTGACACCGTTCGAGGACCGCGGCTTGCTCGCCACCGACATCACGTTTGCCTATCGCGACAAGGTGCTGGTGCCGGGGGGCAGCCGCGATGCGGCCGAGCTGGTCCGCGATTTCCTGGGCCGGGACTACGACTTCACTGCGTACGAGCGGTTCCTCGTCACCTGACACTTGTCACGATGTTGCGACAATCACGGAAGTGCGCGGTTCGTGGTCAATAGAAGTTGACCGATGATCACGAATACGAAAACGTCTACAGGCCGGGAGACGGCTCGATGAAACACCGTTCGATCGTACTGACCGCAGTCCTGCTGATCGTTGCCGCGGGCTGCGGCAAGAAGGCGACGCCGCCTGCCGCACCCGACTGCGCGGGAGCGGTCGACAACATCTTGCAGGTGTCGCACGACGACATCACCAAGAACTCGATCGACAGCGTCAAGCTGAAGAACGTGCTGCTCGCGCGGTGCAAAGAAGACAGCTGGTCCGCGGACGTCACGAAGTGCGTGATCGCCGCGAAGATGACCCAGGGCCTGACCAACTGTCAGGAGAAGGTCATGACCGCTGATCAGAAAGACAAGCTCGCGCAGGCGATCCAGGATGTCGCCGCTGCTTCGGATCCGGGGAGCGGAAGCGCAAATCCCGGATCGGGATCTGGATCTGCGGATCCTGGATCGGCGGGCTCAGCGGACAGTGGGTCCGGCTCCGCCGGATCTGGCGCTACCAAATAGCGACTTGTCGCGCGTCGATCACAATTGTCGCCGACTGCAAATAACTGTCGCAGTCGACGCGTGAAGACGACACGATGATCGACGTTTGATTCCTTCCGAACGTGTGACGGATGCTTTAGAACCGTTCCACACAGAGGAGAATGCCGAACATGAAGAAGATCCTGATCGTGGTGTCCGCCGCCCTTGCTATCGCGTCTTTCACTGGCTGCAAGAAGAAGGCGGGAGGAGACTCGGGCGCGGCTCTCGCGAAGATGACCGAGTTCAAGGACAAGATGTGCAAGTGCACCGACGGCGATGCCGAGTGCGCGAAGAAGGTCAGCGACGAGATGATGAAGTGGGGCGAGTCGCAGCCCAAGCCGAAGGAAGGCGTCGTTGCCAAGGCCGATCCGAAGGCCGAGGAAGTCGGCAAGCAGATGGGCGAGTGCATGACCAAGGCGATGACGCCGAAGATGGCGGACCCGGCCATGGGCGGTTCGGCCGCTGTTGACCCGGCCGCTGGCTCGGCTGCAGTTGACCCGGCTGCGGGCTCGGGCGCGGCTCCGGCCGGCGGCTCGGCGGCGATGGACGGCTCGGCGGTTGCGCCGGCTGGCTCTGCCGACGACAAGAAGTAAGCACCGTTTCGTTCTTAGTTTCTTAGGCTAGAACATGGGCTCGCATTCGTGCGGGCCCTTTGTTCGTTTCGGCACACCACTGGAGGCACACGTGAGTCGGATCCTGATCCTCGGGCTCGTTGCATGTCTGGTCACATGCCTGGCCGCCGGGTGCAGCAAGCAGCGCCAGGTGACGCCAGCGTCGCGCGAACAGTGCACGCTCGCGATCGATCGCAGCGTCGGGCTCGCGATCACCAAGCGCAAGCAGGAGCTCGACGCCGCGCGGGCCGCGAAGGGCATCCCAAGCCTGACCGGTGCCGGCCCCGCGATCGACGCGCAGGGGACGCGGATGAAGAGCACCCTGGTCGAGCGCTGTGTCGGTGATCGCTGGGGCACGGCCGTCGTGACCTGCTTCCAGACCGCGCTCGACATCGCGGCGTGCTTTTGGTGCGCGAGTACGAGCGCGACGATCCGATGCGCGAGCGGCCGCCATACCTCGTCGA
>JBBJLY010000090.1:0-28101 GCA_037720695.1 Kofleriaceae bacterium
AGGATAAATCGGGAGGCATTCTACGTACGTGGTCTGCAGTGGATGGGATGCAGGCAACTTGTGGACAATCCGGGCGGTTGCAGATGTCCACGTGCCATCCACAGCCAGGCGCACAGCGTAAGCCACAGGTCTGACGGCCATGTTCGAGCCAAGAATCATCGGAGAATGATGCCCTCGACCGCGTGGATCTCGGCGCGCAGTGAAGCGTCGTCTTTGAGCCGCTCGATGATCTTCTGGACCGCGGAGATGACGGTCGTGTGGTGCTTGCCTCCGAACGCACGCGCGAGGTCCGGATACGAATCCTTGGTGTGATGACGCGCGAGATACATCGCCACCGCGCGCGGCGTCGCCACCGACTTGTGCCTGCGCTCGCTCTTGATATCGGCGGGCTTGAGGCTGTAGTAGCTCGCCACGGCCTTGATCACGGTCTCGACGGTCAGGATCTCCTTGGGGCGCGTGATCGCGGCTCCCAGGGTCTCCTGAGCGAACTCGAGGTCGATGCGGCGCTTCGACAGTGAAGCGTATGCCGAGAGCCGGATCAGCGCGCCCTCGAGCTCGCGGACGTTCGACTTGATCGACGACGCAATGTAGAGCGCGACATCGTCGGGCAGCGACACGGCCTCGACCGCCGCCTTTTTGCGCAAGATCGCGATGCGGACCTCGAGCTCGGGCGGCTCGATATCAGCGAGCAGGCCCCACGCGAAACGCGTGCGCAGCCGATCTGCGATGTCCGAGATCTCGTGCGGCTTGCGGTCGGCGGTGAGCACGATCTGTTTGTGGTTCTCGTGCAGGGCGTTGAACGTGTGAAAGAACTCGTCCTGCGTGCTCTCCTTGCCGGCGAGGAATTGCACGTCGTCGATCAGCAGCACGTCGATCCCCTCGCGGTAGTTGCGACGAAACTCGTGCATGCGTCCCGTGCGGATCGCTTGCACGTACTCGTTCATGAAGCGCTCGCTCGAGATGTAGACGATGCGAGACCCGGGCCGGTTGCCGAGCTGCTGGTGGCCGATCGCATGCAGCAGGTGCGTCTTGCCGAGCCCGACGCCGCCGCAGATGAACACCGGGTTGTACTTCGGGGGGTAGCTTGACGACGCGGCTTGCGAGGCGGCGAACGCGAGTTGATTGGACGGTCCCGCGACGAACGTGTCGAACGTGTACCGCGGGTTCAGGGTCGCAGCTTCAGGCGCGACGATGTCGTACTGCGAAGGCGGTTGCGGAGCGGGCGCCTGGGGTGCGGGCGCGGTCGGGGGCACCTGCTTGGGGCCCGAGCCGTTCGCGCCGGCGTAGGCCGCCGGCTCGGACTGGACATACACGGGACGCTCGTTCGGTCCGTCGGCCTCGAACTCGACCCGGACCTGGTGCCCGAGCTCGTGGATCTCGCGGACCAGGGTGGCCATGAAATTCGACTCGAACCAGACCCGCACGTAGCTGTTTGGAGCGCGCAACCGGAGCAGCTCGCCATCGAACGAAAGCAGCTCGATCGGTCGCAACCACATGTCGTAATTCTGCGGCGAGATCTGTGAGCGCATCCGCTCCACGGCCTCGTCCCAGATCGGTTGTGGCGTCATCCCTTGCCCCCAAGGTAGAGTTCCTGGGAACCCTTTGATATCTTCATGTTGCGCAGCACCATCCACAGGGTAAAGATCGACCAATCCAGAAGTTATCCACAGGACTTCTGGGGTAGCTCCGGCCGCTTCCGACGATCCGTTTCGGATGTCTACAAGCGCGGAAACTCGGCGTTGGTATCAGATGCCGTTTTTGGATCGCAAGTCCAAAACGGGCCCAAGTGAACTCCGGAACTTTGCGGAGGAAACCGCCAACTGATCTGGTGCCAGAACCGTGGTCTACCTTGACTTCGTGGAGGCGGTTGAGTATCGATGCCGTCCGCCGGCGTCCCGACGATGGCGTGATGGAGAATAACCGTGTCGAAGCGTACCTACCAACCGCACAACAAGAGCCGCAAGCGCACCCACGGCTTTCGAGCCCGTAAGAAGACCCGCGGAGGCCGTGAAGTCCTTCGCCGCCGCCGCGCCAAAGGGCGAAAGCGGATTTCGGTGACGGCCGCCAAGAAGTGACGTGGTTGCCCGTGCTGGCCGATCTTCCTCGGGATCTGGAATCTCGAAGGAGATGCGCCTGCGACAACGCGTGGACTTCCTCGCGGTCCAGTCGACGGGTATCAAGGTCCATGGGCGGCACATCCTCGGCATCGCGCGCAAGCGGGACGTCCCGTCGCTCTCCGGCAGGCTCGGGCTCACCGTGACCAAGAAGGTCGGCAACTCACCCGTTCGCAACCGCATCCGTCGGATGCTGCGCGAGTGGATGCGGCTGCACGGCTGGGTCCCGGAGGGCTGGGATCTGGTCCTGGTTGCCAAGGACAGCGCGGCGCGCCAGGGTTCCGTCGCGGCGTTCGAGCCCGACCTCCGCAGGATCTTGCAACAGCTCTCATGACCGCAGTGCTCCATACGATGCACCGATTGCTCGTCGCGATCGTGCTGCTGCCCGTGATGGTGTATCGCCGCGTGCTGTCGCCTATGAAGCGCGTGCCGACGTGCCGCTACCTCCCCACGTGCTCCGAGTACGCGGTCGAGGCGGTGAAGACACGCGGCATTGTTGTCGGCATCGGGCTCTCCGTGTGGCGCGTCCTGCGCTGCCAGCCCTTCGCTCGCGGAGGCCATGATCCGGTTCCGCCGCCACGTTGTCGCGCGCATCCACATGCGCAGGAGCAGCACTGATGGAAGGTCAAGGAAAGCGACTGCTGCTCGCGGTCTCGCTGGCGCTCGGCGTGATGCTGATCTGGCAGCTGGTGTTCCCGTCGAAGTCCGACACACCGGACCCTGCCAGGGGTTCAGGCTCGTCGGTGACGTCGGCCCCTTCCCTGCCCCCACCCGGTGTTGGCGCACCCGTCGTGACCCCCAATGCCACCTCTGGCAGCGGCGTGGAAGCACCGACCCCGCCGGTCGCGGAGGTCGCGCAGCGCGGCAAGGAGCAGTCGATCGACCTCGTGTTCCCCAACAAATTCACCGCCCGGTTCTCGAGCTACGGCGGCGCGCTGGTGTCGTGGAAGCTCGCCGATCCACGGTTCGAGCGTGACGGCACCAAGGGCGAGTTCCTCCCCACGTTCGAGGACACCGGCGCGTTCTACGTCAACTTCTGGCGCGGCTCGAAGTTCGTCCTGCCGCTCAAGACCGAGTGGGTCGGGACCAAGGTCTCGGACACTGAGGTTCGCTACACGCTGAAGACGCCCGAGCTCGAGCTCGAGAAGACGTTCACGATCGTCCCAGACGCGTTCCTCGTTCGCATGGCGATCAAGGTCAAGGCGGTGATCACCGGCGATCAGATCGCACCGCAGCAGCTCGTGGTGACCACGTACGCATACCAGGACCCGAAGCTCGCCACCGGCGGCTCGAGCCAGGTCGCGGCCCGCGCGTGGCAGTCGTCGACGCTGCGTGGCGAGGACGTGCTGCACACGCCGGTCGCGTCGCTGAAGAAGTTCCCGCGCAAGGAAGTCGGCCTGACCTGGACCGGGTTCGAGCACCCGTACCTGCTCGCTGCGTACGCGCCGCACAAGACCGCCGGCACCGAGCAGCTCGAGAAGCGCAGCCGCGCGCACGACCTGACACCCGAAGGTCTGATGCAGACCGACATCCTGTTCCCGCAGGCCAACCTGCGCTCGTCGGATCCGACCATCGCGCGCGAGCTCGTCGCGTACCTCGGCCCCAAGAACTACGTCAACGTCGACCGCGCAGACACCGCGGCCGGATTCCCGACCGGATTCAAGCACACCGTCGATCTCGGCTGGTTCGCGTTCATCGGTCGCCCGCTGCTGTGGCTGCTGCTCAAGTTCCAGTCCGTCGTCGGTAACTGGGGCATCGCCATCATCCTGCTCACGGTGCTCGTCAAGCTGTTGACGCTGTACTGGATGACCAAGTCGATGCGGTCGATGAAGGCGATGGCCGCCCTCGCCCCGCAGATCAAAGAGATCCAGGCGAAGCACAAGGAAGACCGCCAGCGCCAGCAGGCCGAGACCATGGCGCTGTACAAGCAGCACAAGGTCAACCCGATCGCCGGCTGCTTGCCGATCCTGCTGCAGATGCCGGTGTGGATCGCGCTGTACCGGATGCTGTCGTCCGCCGGCGAGCTCTACCAGCAGCCATTCATTCCGGGCTGGATCGATGACCTGACCAACACGGACCCGTTCCACATCCTGCCGGTCGTCCTCGTGCTGACGATGTTCGTGCAGGCGCGGCTTACCCCGCAGAGCGGCGACTCGCGCCAGCAGAAGTTCATCCAGTACGGCATGCCGCTGATGTTCGGCGTGATGTCGTTCTTCTTCCCGTCGGGGCTGACGCTGTACATCTTCACGAACACCGTGTTGTCGGCGCTGCACTCGGTCTACATGAACAAGTACGACAAGAAGACGCGCGCCATCATGGTTCAGATGAAGGCGAACCAGGACGCGGCGGCGGCGAAGGCGGCTGCGGTCACCACGCCGGCGAAGAAGGGTGCGGCGGCGAAGAAGGTGATCGACATCGCGTCGACCGAGACCGATTCCGATTCTGATGACGACGATGGCGAGCCCGACAAGACGCCGGGTTCCACGTCGAATTCGTCTGGCCTGGCGCGCACGCGCCCACGGCGCAAGAAGCGCCGACGTTAGGTTATGGAGGCAGCTGTGACCGAGACTGCGACTGTTGAACGTGAAGATCTCGCCGAGAAGGCGAGTGAGTTCCTGCTGGGGGTGCTCGAGCGGATGGGCATCACGGCGGACATCGACATCAAAGATGACAACGACAAGACCGTGCTCGAGATCCAGACCAAGGATACCGAGCTCGTGATCGGTCGGCGCGGCGTCGTGATGGACGCCCTCCAGCACCTGGTCAACAAGGTGGTCTACCGCGATCGCACGGGCGACCGCACGAAGCCGCTCGTGGTCGACGCTGGAGGCTTCCGCGACAAGCAGGTCGAGCGCCTGCGATCGATCGCGCAGAAGTCGGGCGAGAAGGCACTCGAGACCAAGCAGATCGTCGAGCTCGCGCCGATGACGCCGCACGATCGCCGCATCGTCCACATGGCGATCGCCGAGATGCCGGGCCTGTCGAGCCGCAGCGAGGGTGAGGGCGAGGATCGCCACATCCTCGTCGTGCCCTCCGCCGCCGAGTGAGCGTCCCGGTCACCGACGACACCATCGCCGCGATCGCCACCGCGGCGGGTCCTGGCGGCGTCGGGATCATCAGGCTCAGCGGCCCCCGCGCGATCGCGATCGCGACCGACGCGCTCCAGCTGGCGAAGCTCGATCGCCGGATCCGGGTCGGCTGGGTGCGCGACACGACAGGCACGCCGGTCGATCAAGTGATCGCGTTCGCGATGCGAGCGCCCCACTCGTTCACCGGCGAGGACGTGGCCGAGATTCAGGGCCATGGGGGCGCTCACACCCTCGACCGCGTGCTCGCCTGCGTGGTCGATCGGGGCGCGCGGAGCGCCGAGCCCGGCGAGTTCACGCGCCGCGCGGTCGCGAACGGCAAGCTCGACCTGCTGCGGGCCGAGGCCTTGCTCGAGATCATCCACGCGGGCAGCGAGCGCGCGTGGCGCCTCGCACGCACGAACCTGGCCGGCGCGCTCGGAGAGCAGGTCGCCTCGCTCGAGCAGCGTGGCCTGGCGGTGCTCGCCGAGATCGAGGGCTCGATCGATTTTCCCGAGGCCGATCTCGAGACCCAGACGGCGAGCTGGATCGCGAGCGAGCTGACGGGGCTGCGCGATCGCTGCACCGAGCTCGCCGCGGATTCCGCCGCGGGCGCGCGATCAGCCACGGCCTGACGGTCGCGCTGGTCGGTGCGGTCAACGTGGGGAAGTCGTCGCTCGTCAACGCGCTCGTCGGGCGCGAACGCGCGCTCGTCGCGGCCGAGCCGGGCACGACGCGCGACTGGCTCGAGGTCCAGACGACCTGGGATGGCATCGCGGTGACGCTGGTCGACACGGCCGGGCTGCGCGAGACCACCGACGCGATCGAGCGCCGCGGGATCGAGCTCGGGACGGATCGCGTCGAGACGGCGGACGTGGTCGTCGTGGTCAACGATGGCCAGGCGCCGTGGGATGACGGTGCGCGCTATCGCGAGCGGACGATCGTCGTGCGCAGCAAGGCTGACCTCGGAGGCGAGCTGCGCGACGCGCTTGCGACCTCGGCCACGACGCGTGCCGGGCTGGCCGAGCTCCAGCACCGGGTGCTGGCGCTGGGCGGGGTCGCCGACCGGGAGGGCAGCGAGCATGCACTGGTGACCACGTCGCGTCAGCAGGCGCTGATCCTGGGCGCACGCGACGCGTTCGCGGCCGCACGCGAGGCCTGGAACGAACGACGGCCGCCCGAGCTCCTCGCGATCGACCTCCGGCAGGCGAGCCAGCTGCTCGCCCAGCTGCGGGGAATCGAGGTCGGCGAGCGCGTGCTGGACGAGGTGTTCGCGCGGTTCTGCATCGGCAAGTAGCCGGCGAATCCGGACCTGGCAGATGCCGAGGCCGGCTGTATAGTCGCGCGCCATGAGCCTCGACGACGACGTTCGCGCCGAGCTGCGCGAGCTGTCCGCCGCGCACCTCGTGCGGGTGCCGCGGGTGGTCGACGGCGCCCAGGGGACGCGTGTCAGGGTCGACGGGCTCGACGTGGTGAGCTTCGCGTCGAACGACTATCTCGGGCTCGCAGGCGACCCACGGCTCACGGCTGCCGCGGCCGCGGTCCTCGAGGAGGATGGGCTCGGTGCAGGAGCCTCGCGCCTGATCGTCGGCAATCACCGACAGCACGTTGCGCTCGAGGCCGAGCTCGCCGACTGGATGCAGAGCGAGGGCACGCGGCTGTTCAACACCGGCTACGCGGCGAACGTCGGCGTGCTGACGGCGCTGCTGCGCGAGGGCGACGTCGTGTTCTCGGACGCGCTCAACCACGCCAGCATCATCGACGGCTGCCGGCTGGCGCGCGCCCGCGTCGTGGTCTACCCGCACCTCGATCTCGTGGCGCTCGAGCGTGCGCTCGCCGACGTGGCGGGCCGTCGCCGGATCGTGGTGTCCGAATCCCTGTTCTCGATGGACGGCGACCTCGCGGATGTCGCGGCGCTGGCGGCGTTGTGTCACCGGCACGAGGCCGCGCTGATCCTCGACGAGGCGCATGCGCTTGGTGTGCTCGGGCCGGAGGGCAGAGGCGTCGCTGCTGCGGCCGGCGTCGTTCCGGACGTCGTGGTCGGGACGTTCGGCAAGGCACTCGGGACGTTCGGCGCGTTCGTGGCGACCTCGGAGGCAATCGCGACGTTGCTGTGGAATCGGGCGCGCCCGCTCGTGTTCTCGACCGGGTTGCCCCCGAGCCTTGCCGCCGCGACTCGCGCTGCGGTTGCAACTGTCCGGTCGGCGGACGGTGGCGATCGGCGGCGAAAGCTGGGTGTCCTCGGCGAGCAGCTCGGCCGTGCGCTCCGGGTGAAGGTAGCGGGGCCGATCGTGCCGGTCCACATCGGTGATGACGCGCGTGTCGTGGAGGTCGCGCAGCAGATCCTGAGCCGCAAGATCCTGGTCGCCAGCGTGCGACCGCCAACCGTCCCGAGCGGGACATCTCGGCTCCGGATCAGCCTGAGCGCAGGCCACGAGCCGCGTGACATCGAGCAGTTGACCGTCGCGATAACGCAATGCGTTACCTAGGAACATGAACGATCTCGAAGAGCTGGACAAGCGAGTCTCGTGGCACCCGTTCACCCAGATGGCGGAGTGGTCGCCACTCGTGATCACCTCAGGCGACGGCAGCTTCCTCGTCGATCACGACGGTCGGCGCTACCTCGATGGCATCAGCTCGTTGTGGTGCACCGTGCATGGCCATCGCCATCCGCGACTCGATCGCGCGCTTCGCGATCAGCTCGAGAAGATCGCGCACTCGACGTACCTCGGTCTGACGCACGAGCCAGGAATTCGACTCGCGGCCGCGTTGCTCGAGGTCGCGCCGCGCGGACTGTCGCGCGTGTTCTTCTCTGACAACGGCTCGACCGCAGTCGAGATCGCACTCAAGCAATCCTTCCAGTACTGGCAGCAGCGGGGCCGTCCCGAGAAGCGACGCTTCCTTCGACTCGGCGACGCGTATCACGGTGACACGCTCGGCGCGGTCGGCGTCGGCGGCATCGAGCTGTTCCATCGCATCTTCGGTCCGCTGCTGGTCGACAGCATCGCGATCCCGAGTCCAGCACACGCCCTCGAGGCTTCGCTTGCACGACTGGAAGCAGCACTCACGCAGAGTGCCGAGATCGCCGCGTTCGTGCTCGAACCCCTGGTCCAGGGTGCCGCGGGCATGCTGGTTCATCCGCCCGGGTTCCTCTCCACGGTCGCGAGCCTGTGCCGGCAACACGAGATCCACCTGATCGTCGACGAGGTCGCGACCGGCTTCGGTCGGACAGGAAAGCTGTTCGCGTGCGAGCACGAGCAGGTGTCGCCGGACTTCCTGTGCGTCGCGAAGGGAATCGCTGGCGGGTACCTGCCACTCGCAGCAACGCTTTCGACGGAGGAGATCTACTCGGCGTTCCTCGGTTCTCGCGGTGAGCTCAAGCAGTTCTTTCACGGCCACACGTTCACCGCGAACCCGCTCGCTTGTGCCGTCGGCCTCGAGTCGCTCGCACTGCTGAACGAATCGAGCCTGGCGAATGCCCAGGCGATGATTCCCCACGTCAGCGCCGCACTCGAACGGATCCGGTCGATGCCGGGCGTTCGCGAGGTGCGCCATCGTGGGCTCATGGTCGGCATCGAGCTCGAAAGTCGAGAAGGTCGATACCTCGGTTCCGAGGTCTGCGAGCGTGCACGAACCGAGGGCGTATTGCTGCGGCCGCTCGGCGATGTCGTGGTGTGGATGCCGCCGCTGACGCTCACCGAGTCCGAGCTCGCGCTGCTCGAACAGGCGACCGCGACCGCCATCCGCGACATCGTTCGATGATCGGCTACTTCGTCACGGGCACCGATACTGGCGTCGGCAAGACGTTCGTCACCGCGGCACTCGCTCGCGAAGCTCGTGCGCTGGGCGTCAAGGTGTTCGCGTTCAAGCCGGTCGAGACCGGCTGTTCCGAGGTCGCTGGTGAGCTACGCGGGGACGATCAGTTGGTGCTCGCAGAGGCGGCCGGAGGCTGGCAAACCGGTCGGTTGCTCGGGCTCTACCAGTTTCGCGATCCAGTGGCCCCGCTCGTCGCTTCACGTGAAGCGGGCACGCCGATCGACATCGCGGCCATCTGCTCGACCGCGCGCCACACGCCTGCAGCGTTGACCCTCGTGGAAGGGGCAGGGGGATGGCGGGTTCCGATCACGGAGACCGTCGATATGGGTGGCCTTGCGCAGCGACTCGGCCTGCCGGTAATCCTGGTGGCTCGCGCGGGACTTGGAACGATCAACCACAGCTTACTCACAGCCGAGGCGATCGCGAGAGATGGCTGTTCGCTCGCGGCCATCGTCCTGTCGTGTATTCCGACCGACTCGTTGCCGTTCGCCGATAGCAACGTGGCCGAGATCAAGCGCCACGTAGGCTGTCCCGTGATGGTTCATTCTCAAGGCCACTCGCTCTCCATGCTGCTCTGAATCCGGTCGCTGTGCAGGGTGCGACCGACGTTTCACGTGAAACATCGCGTAGCTTCGAAGTGAACAGAAGCCAACCGAGGACCCCACTGGATTGAGTCGTCAGCCTCTTGGAGTGGTGTGACTGGACCAAGCCGCGCTGCAGCTGAGTCATGCGATTGAGCAGACTGTGATGGGTCAGCGTGTTGGTTCGTGAAGAAGAGTTCCGCGTGAAGAAAATAGCTCCGAGCCAGTTTGTGCACGACGGCAGATCCGACCAGGTCACCACTGGTGAGCAGAAAGTGGCGAAAAGCCTCCGCATCGGTACTAGCTCCGTGGAGAAGTAGCTCCGAGCCATTTTCTGCGCGCCGGCAAACTCCGACCGGGTCGCCTATTAGGTGAAGCCAGCCGGTGGAGGAAATAGCTCCGAGCCATTTTCCGCGCGCGACGCAAGCTCGGCGGCCGTCAGTCACCCAACCACGCCATCACGAGGCGGAGGGTCAGACGCGAGTGCGAGACGACTCCGAGCCAGGTCGGTATCCAGTCGACATCAGAACCAGCTCAGGTCGTCGGACGACAGATCGAAGTGCTCACGTCGACACCAAGGGCGAAGTTTCCCAGCCGTCGTAGTGTCCGCCATGCTGTTTGGCCAGCTGGACGAGGTCCATGACAACGTCATGGATGGATTCGACGTCAACGTAGTCGACGCGATGAACACGAGCGCCGAACCTGAAGTCGCCCTCCCCATGGTCGAGCGTGCACTCGATGGTGAAGCCGGGCGAGACCGCGCAGACGAACGCATCTCTTTGCAACGCCGTCTGAAACGCGAGCCAATGGTCCACGCGCCGGGGAGACAGCAGCGGATCTCCGCATTCTTTGAGCAGTTCGACAGTCCGCTGGTCTCGCATCCACTGGCGACGCTCGGTGTCTGGAAGCAGGAAGTTGAGATAGTAGTTCCAGCTGGGATCCAGCATTGATCCAGGCTCGACCGAACGGCCGGTACTGGACTCGAGCTCATTCGCGAGGATCTGAATCGTCGAAAGGCGGCCTTCGGAGCCATAGAACAGTAACTGCCAGCGGCCGCCGCATCGCAATCGACCCACATAGAAGAAGCCATTGGCCTCGGCACGCGCGGTGATCTGATGTTCCGCGGGCTGGAGGATCTCCGATTCGGCAGCGCTACCCATGCCATGGTCAGCCTTCTCGCGTAGCTGGATCTGCAGCCAGTACAAGGTGGCAGCGCAGTCGGCCGGCGCTTGGCTTTCGAACCTCAGGTTCAGCAAGATCGAGGCGGGTGCATCGTCGACGCGACAGGGATACGAATCCCAGTCGTCCTCGGGTGGGAGCTGCGGGGCGTGAGTCACGATCGCGTAGTCTCGACTGATGTTTCACGTGGAACAGACAGACGTGCCGCTTCGAGCGCGAGGCGAAACTCGGTGAACATCTGGTTCATGAGCGCCGGCTGGTGGAAAGCGTTGAGTCCGCTCGGATTCGGCAGCAGCCAGACCGACGTCTCGCCGATCTTGTCCGGCTGAAGACCGACGACTGCCTTGTTGTGCTCGAAGCCGACGCGGTACGCGACGATCCCACAGACAGCGAGGAACCGCGGCTTGAACTGGAGCACCTTGCGGCGCAGCGCCTTGGCTCCGCGTCTGAGCTCGTCCTTCGCGATCTCCTCGGCGGAGGCTGTCGTGCGCTGGACCATGTTCGTGATGCCGTAGCCAAGAGCCAGCAACTCGGGCTCGTCGAACGCCGAGAACAGCCGCGGCGTCAGGCCCGCGGCGAGGATGGTCGACCAGAACAGGTTGCCGGGTCCGGCGAAGTGGTGGCCGACCGCAGCCGAGTAGAGCCCGGGATTGACGCCGCAGAACAGGACGTCAAGGTTCGGAGCGATCAGGTCGGGAACTCGTTTCCGGATCGACTTGAGCTGCTGCTCGCGAGATGGACGAAACGGATCGCTGAGCGTCGAGCGCAAGCTGAGCTTGCTGGGCTTCGGTTTGGCAGACGAAGACGCGGACTGGGGCGACCGGGTCAACTTCGACGGAGAGACAGGCTTGGGCTTGGCGGGACGTGCGGACATGGATCAGCTCGGCGTCTTACGGACGAGCACGATCGAACGTTGCTTGCCATCGAGCTCGTACGGGTGTCGCTCGGTCATCGCGGGAAGATCGGTCCGAGGAACCGCTTCAAAACCAACGACGAATCCACCATCGCGCACGAGCGCGAGCCCGCGTTCGAACCACTCCGGCAAGTCGAACGTCGCGCGCGAACACGCAGCGTCGTAGTCGTGACCTGCATGGTCCTCGACACGTTCCGCTCGGGCTTCGAGGTTTGCGAGCTTGAGCTCGCGGGCTGCGGTCCGGAGAAATGCATGCTTCTTGTGCGTGGGCTCCAGCGCGACGAGCTCGGCATCCGGCAAGCAGAGCGCCGCGATGATGATCGGAAAGCCACCGCCAGATCCGACATCGACGATCCGCGTCGCAGCGCGAAGGTGCGACACGACGTGCAACGAATCGCGAATGTGCTCGGCGAGCTCGGCGGGAGAGCTCGCGGCCGACAGGTTGATGCGCTCGTTCCACTTCGCGAACAAGGTGGAGAACTGCTCGAGCCTGTTGCCGATCTCCGATGGAAGATCGAGTACTTGCAATATATTGACGAAGTGCGTCATGAATAAACTTCACACAACAATTGACTGGCTCTCGGGACGAGGGTGACGGGTCCTGGAGATCCGTCAAGCGCCGCGTGCAGCGACTCGACATGCTCGAGCAACGTCGTGGCGACGGCGGCAGGTGACAGCGTCGAGAACAGTCCGAGCCGCGCTCGAGCGGGCAGGCGCGGGAGGACCCCGATCCGGAAGATCGCCTCGTTCACGATCTCGAGCGGACCGATCCCATCCTCGCATCCCGCGGCGAGCACCAGCATGCCGCCGGGCTCGACCAGCTCCGCGACGGCCGCGGCGATCTTTGCGGCCTGGTAGAGGCTCGCCGTGACCGGCCAGACATCAGATGCGATCACGAGTGGCGCGCGGCGCGCTCGCACGGTGAACCACGGCCGCGCGAGATCGGCACCCGCGCGAAACGCGGCGATCGGATCGCCCGCCACGGCCGCGTAGATCGCGCCATCGGGCGCGCACACGCCGTCGAGCAGGAACGTCGGGGTCGCGAGCATACGCGCAGCTTCCTCGAGATCCTCGCGGCAAGGATTCCCGTCGACGATCCCGGCGCGGGCGCCCGGCTCGGTCTTGAGCGCGTGGTTGTGACGGATGGCGGGCGCGGCGCCGAGCCCGGGAAACATCGCCTTCGTGCCGGCGCCGAAGCCGGCGAAGTAGTGGGGCCGGATGCACCCTGTCGCGATCACCAGATCCGCGTCGAGCACGCAGCGGGGCAGGGCGACCTGCGTGCCGCGCTTGGTGATGCCGAGCGGGACCAGCGTGTCGCGATGGCCGTCGTGATTGACCACCGTGGCGCGCGCGAGGAGGCCTGGTGGAATCCCGAGGGCGGCGACGTCCGCGGGACCATGGGTGCCGGTCGCGATCGCGATCGTCCACGTCACATCGGGCAACCTGCGCTGGAGCGCAGAGAGGAACGCGCCGCGCGGCTCGTCGCGCGTGGCATCGCTGACGATGACCGTCACCCGCCCTGCGACAGGCACCAAGGTCTCGAGGCGGGGCCGGCCGATCGGCGCGGCGAGCGCGGCGTCGAGCAGAGCGTCCAGCGCCGGCGCGCGTGGCGGCGGCGGCGGCGGTGGCTCCAGGATCGTCGCAGCCCGCGCGCCGAGGTCGAGCAGGTACGGATTCCGTCCGTAGGGCAGCTCGATCCGCACGCGGCGAGGCTACGCTGGTGGCGACGGTTTGGTTAGTTCGATACGATTCATCGGGCTGAATTCGTCGGGACTCTCGTGTCGAAGCAAAGTTTGCTCCTGGTGGACCACGACACGCGCAGCATGCGGGTGCTCGAGGTCTCGTTGCGCAAGGCGGGCTTCAGCGTCACGACGGCGGTCTCGGTCCAGGACGCGCTCGACAAGCTGGAGCTCGACGCGCCAGAGCTGATCATCTCGGAGACCACGTTCCCTGATGGAGACGGGTTCGAGCTGCGGCGCCGGGTGCGCGCCACGCCGGAGTGGAACGAGATCCCGTTCATCTTCCTCACGGCCGAGGCGGCGATCGAGAACAAGATCCGCGGGCTCGAGCTCGGGGTCGACGACTACCTGACCAAGCCGATCTACATCAAGGAGATCGTCACCCGGATCAACATCTTGCTCCAGAAGCGGCAGCGGGTGCGGTTCGAGGAGCGCAAGGACGGCCGGACGCGGTTCGCGGGACGGGTGGCCGACATGCCCGTGGTCGACGTCATCCAGACGATCGAGATCAGTCGCAAGTCGGGCGTGATCCAGTTCGTCGGCGACCGCGGGAGGCAGGCCGCCATCTACTTCCGCGACGGTCGCGTGATCGATGCCGAGGCCGGCGCGCTGCAGGGCGAGGACGCGGTGTACCGGCTGCTGACCTGGAGCGAGGGCGAGTTCGAGGTCGTGTTCCGGACCGTGCGTCGTCGCGAGGTGATCACGATGAGCTCGCAGGGACTGCTGATGGAAGGCATGCGCCGGCTCGACGAGTGGTCTCACCTGCTCGAGCAGCTGCCCGCGCTGACCCATCGCTTCGAGGTCGATGCCGGGGAGCTGTCGACGCGCCTCGGTGATGTCCCCGACGACAACAATGGCATCCTGCGGCTGATCGACGGCAAGCGTACCGTGCTCGAGGTCATCGACTCGTCGGACGTCGGCGACCTCGAGTGCCTGCAGGCGATCTCCCGGCTGTACTTCGAGGGAATGGTGGTCGATCTCGATGACGGCGCCCCGGTGCGTCGCGACACGGGCCGCTCGATGTCGCTCGTCGAGTTGCCGGAGACGCCGACGCCGATCGAGGACGCCGCCTCGGGCCCGATCGATGACCAGATCACCGACCACGAGCCCGAGATCATCTCCGAGGCCGAGCCGGGGGCGCTGATGGGCGGCTACCGGAAGTCGAGCCTGATCCTGATCGATGCGGCAGTCGCTGCGGCCCAGGCGATCGAGCCTTCGCTGTTCGACGCCGAGATCGACAAGCTCGACCTGCCGGAGCCGGTGGAGCCGGTGGAGCCAGTGGAGCCAGTGGAGCCGGTGGCCCGTCCCGACGCGCCCGGCGCAGTTCCGATCGTCGCGGTGGGGCCGGAGCTCGAGCCAGGCGACCCCGACGACGACAGCATCCCGCACACGATCGAACAGGACGAGCCCTCGCCACCGCCACCACCAGCCGCGCGTCCAGTCGAGCCCGCGCGTTCACTCGAGCCCGCGCGTCCCACCACCCGCGAGGACTCGAGTCTGCGGATGATTGGCTCGCTCGGGCGTGATCGCGCCGAAGCATCAGGCGAGCTGCGGGCGGCGGGCTCGCCGTACGCACCGCTGTCAACCACGCAGCGAGAGCTCGTCACGATCTTGCCGCGCCGGGTCACGCGCGAGATTGCGATCGTCGTGACAGAGCCGGAACCCCGCCCGGCCGTCTCGGCGCCGCAGCCAGTCTCGCAGCCGATCGATCTTCCCCTGACATCACGCATCCCACCCACGGGCTCGGGCGTGCGACGCAAGGCGGGCCCGAGTGCCGGCGCTCTCGTCCTCCTGATCATGGCCGCCGTGCTCGCGGGCCTCGCGGTGTACCTCCGCCTGCGGAACCGCCACGTCGACCCGGCGCTCCCGGATGCCGCGCCGGTCGTCGTCTCGAGCGCCGATGCTGCGGAGGCTCCCGATGCCGGCATCGCGACGGATGTCCTGCGTGATGCGCAGCTCGTGTTGCCGCCGGACGCCCCGCGCACCGCGGTGACCTCCGCGGCGACGAAGCTCGCCGCGGACATCAAGGAGAGCAAGATCCTGATGGACCAGGCCAACGATGCGCTGCAGGAGCAGGACCACGAACGCGCGATCGAGCTCGCGAACGCATCGCTCAAGCTCCGGCGAACGGCCCGGACCTATCTCCTGCGCGCACAGGCAATGCAGCGCTTGGGCTTGATCGAAGACGCGCTCAAGTCGATCGACCAGGCGGAGAAGCTGTCGCCCGGGTTCCCCGCGGTGTTCGAGCTGCGAGGGCGGATCCTGTGGTCGGCCCGGCGCGAGGACGAAGCGCGCATCGCCTTCGAACAGTTCCTCGAGCTGTCACCGACCGGAGCGACGGCCGCGCAGATCCGTCAGCTGCTCAACAGGCCTCGCTGATGCGCGTGCTCGGGCTCGAGAGCTCGTGCGACGAGACCGCCGCAGCGGTGGTCGACGACGGGACGATCGTGCGCTCCGACGTGGTGGCCTCGCAGGACGAGGTGCATGCGCGCTACGGCGGCGTCGTCCCGGAGCTCGCGTCCCGCGCGCACGTGATCAACGTCGTGCCAGTGGTGCAAGCGGCGCTCGCTCGCGCATCGTGCACGCTCGCCGACATCGACGGGATCGCGGTGACCAACGCGCCCGGGCTCGTCGGCGCGTTGCTCGTCGGGCTGCAGACAGCGAAGGCACTCGCGTGGGTCACGAACAAGCCGCTGGTCGGCGTGCACCATCTCGAGGGTCACCTGTCCGCGATCTATCTCGAGCCAGATCCGCCGCCGATGCCGCACCTCGCGCTCGTCGTGTCTGGAGGACACACGTCGCTCGTCCGCGTCGACGATCATGGTGACGTCGTCGAGCTGGGTGCGACGCGCGACGACGCCGCCGGCGAGGCGTTCGACAAGGGAGCGAAGCTGCTCGGGCTCGGGTATCCCGGCGGCGCGGTGATCGATCGCCTCGCGAAGACCGGGGACCCGTCGGCCGTCGCATTTCCTCGCGCGATGGCGGCACGCTCGACGCTGGCAGACTTCTCGTTCAGCGGGCTCAAGACCTCGCTACTGCATCACGTGCGCGCGCACGGAGTGCCGGAGGGACAGGCGCTGGCCGATCTGTGCGCGAGCTACCAGGCGGCGATCGTCGAGGTGCTGGTGCGCAAGACGCGACGGGTCGCGCAGAGCGAGCGGCTCGCCCATGTTCAGATCTGCGGTGGTGTCGCGGCCAATCACGGGCTGCGAACGGCGCTCCTGGCCGCCGGTGCGGAGGACGGGTTTCGCGTCTACATCCCGGCGCCCGCACGATGCACTGACAACGCGGCGATGATCGCGGCCGCGGGCTACCACCGCCTCGCACGCGGTGAGCGCGCCGGACTCGATCTCAACGCCGTGCCGAGTGCACCGCTGCCGAGGCGGTCATGACGGAGCCGTTTCCCGACGCGCGCGTGCTGCTGGAGCGCTACGGGCTACGCGCGAAGAAGTCGTTCAGCCAGAACTTCCTGATCTCGGATCGCGCGTTTCGCGCGATCGTCGACGCGACGGTCAAGACCGATGAGGACTGGATCGTCGAGATCGGCGCCGGGCTCGGGACGTTGACCTCGCGCCTCGCGGCGCGGGTGCCCGAAGGAAAGGTGATCGCGCTCGAGCGCGACCGCGACATGATCGCCGTGCTGCGCGCCGAGCTCGCTGGCGCGGACAACGTGGAGATCGAAGAGGTCGACGCGCTCAAGTATGATCTCCGCATGGCCGCGAAGTGGCGCGGCGACTCGATCTCGGTGTGCGGCAACCTGCCGTATCAGATCGCGGCCCCGCTGATGTTTCGCGTGATCGAAGCACGCGAGGCCGTACGCGTCGCGGTGGTGATGATCCAGAAGGAGATGGCCGACCGGATCGTCGCACCGCCCGGTGGCAAGGACTACGGCGCGCTCGGGGTGATGTTGCGGACGTACGCCGATGTCTCGGTGGTCGCGAAGGTCAGCGCGGGCTCGTTCGTGCCGGCGCCGAAAGTCGACTCGACGGTGATCCGCCTGACGCCGCTCGCGCAGCCGCGCGCGCCGATCGGCGATGAGAAGCACTACTCGGCCGTGGTGCATGCCGCGTTCGGCCAGCGCCGCAGACCCTGCGCAATGCGTTGCGTGCGGTGTCTCGACGAGGCCGCGGTCGATGCCGCGCTCGCCGCCGCCTCGATCGACGGCATCCGCCGCGGCGAGACGCTCGACATCGCCGAGCTGGCGGCCGTCGCGGTGGCGATTCCACCGGGGCGCGAGCCGCCGAGCGTCCCCCGCGGTAAACACTGCGCGATGCCCGAGCTTCCCGGAGGTCGAGACCGTTCGTCGGACCCTGATGCCCGCGATCGGCTCGCACATCGCCTCCGGTGTGGGACAGCGGCCAGGGCTTGCACATGCAGCGCAAGCCGCCACGCAAGCGACTGCGCGAGCTGATCGGCAAGACGATCGTCGGCATTCGCCGGCACGGCAAATATCTGCTGGTCGACACCGACGGTCCAGTGACCCTGCTTGTCCATCTGGGGATGACCGGGCGGTTCCGGGTCCAGGCCACGGGCGAGCCGCGCGCGACGCACACACCTGGTGCTCGGGCTCGGTGCGAAAGAGCTCCGGTTCATCGATCCGCGGCGGTTCGGGCAGATCGATGTCGTCACTCGCGCCGACGAACGTGCCCATCCTGCCCTCGCGGTGCTCGGACCCGACGCGCTCGACGTCGGGCTCGCACCCGAGCTTCTCCGGACGCAGGCACTCGCGCGGCGCACGACCTTGAAGGCGTTCGTCCTCGATCAGAGCGTGATCGCGGGGGTCGGAAACATCTACGCATCCGAGGCCCTGTGGCGCGCGAAGCTGCGACCGACGACGCGCACCAAGCGACTGACGGTGGCGAATGCGAGGAAGCTGACCGACGCGATCCGCGAGGTCCTCGAGCGTGCGCTCACCAATGGCGGGACGACGCTGTCGGACTTCGTCGACGCCGATGGAACCGAGGGCAACAACGCTGACTATCTGTGGGTCTACGATCGTGCAGGTCTGCCGTGTCCTCGATGCAAGACGGTGATCAAACGCAGCGTGCTCCAGGGGCGAGCGACGTATTACTGTCCAACGTGCCAGACAGCGTAAGCGGTCTAACAGCTCGCCGTTGCTCCTGGCGTTGGGGTAATGTGACGCCGAAGTCGGCGGATGACCGAAGGATCCCGAGGCCGTCCGGACGAGGGACCGAGACCTGGGATACATGAGCACTGATCAAGCCGACGAAGACCTGATGGTTCAGTACCAGAAGGGCGAGGTTCGCGCCTTCGAGGTCCTGCTCAGCCGTCACCGCAAGCCGGTCTACAACTTCATCCTGCGGTTCGTGGGCGATCGTGAGACCGCCGAGGATCTGCTGCAGGAAGCGTTCATGCGCGTCATCAAGGGCGCAGAGGCTTACAAGCGGCAGGCCAAATTTACGACCTGGCTTTACACCATCGCGCGGAACCTGTGCGTTGACCAAACCAGGAGGCGCAAACATCGCAAGCACGCATCGCTGGACGCTCCGATGGACGCCAGCGAAGAGAGCGGCACGCTGTTGGATGTGATTCCGGGCAACGAGATGGCCAGTGATCGCAAGTCGGTGAACAAGCAGCTACACGAGACCATGCAGCGCGCGATCGGCGCGCTCTCCGACGAGCAGCGCGAAGTGTTCCTGATGCGCGAATTTCTCGACATGCCGTTCAAGCAGATCGCGGACGTCGTCGGCGTGCCGGAGAACACGGTGAAGAGCCGGATGCGGTACGCGCTCGAGAAGCTGCGGCTCGAGCTCGACGAGTACAAGGATCTGGCAAAGGTCGCACCGTGACGCCGGAGGACGCCGAGGACGACGATCGCCGTGACACCAACGACGACGACGCCACTCGTTCGATGCGCTCCGTGTGGCTGACGATGCGCGAGGAGGATCCGCCGAGCGGCGGCCTCGCCGAGTTGATGGCAGCTGCGCGCAGCAAGGCGGCCGAGATGAAGCCACGCGAGTCGTGGTGGCAACGTGTGGTCGCGACGCTGCGCAGGCCACCCGTGCTCGCGCTCGCCACCATCACGTTGCTGGTCGGAGGCGCGGTGCTGATCGGCAAGCGTCAGGCAAAGCTCGAGGTCGAGCGGATGGCGCCGAGCTCGGTCCCGCAGATGGCCGAGGACCCGCCGCCGGTGTTCGATCTGCCGACGCCGGCTGCGGAACCAAGCGTGCAGGAAGCCGCTCCAGGTGGCGGGCTGCCTGCGCTGGCGAAGGACGACCGCAGGACCAAACCCCGGCCGCGCAAGCCAGACTCCAAACCCGGTCCCCAGCTCGATCCACGGATCCTGCCGCCCGAGACCACGGTGACCGCCGACCCGAGCGGCGCGAAACTCGATCAGCTCGCCGACGAGGAATCACGACCACGCGGCACCGGCGCGAGCCAGATCGAGCAGCCGGCGCCCGAACACGCGGGCGAGGACCGCGGAGCCACGACGACGTCTGCCCCACGGCCGGTCACGGTCGCGCAGCTGGTCGAGCTATCCACGGCAGCGGCGGCGCGCGGTGACTGCGCGACGGTGAAGACGACGTCCGAGCGGATCCGGAAGCTGAATCCGGCCGTCTACACGGAGCAGGTCGCGAACAACGCCGCGATCGCGAAGTGCCTCAGGTGAGCAACTCGAGCTGCGGGGCGGGCAGCGAGATGTCCCCGAGCAGGTCGTGGACGTACGAGTGTGGCCAGCTGAGTCGGGCCTCGGCGGGCAACCGGCCGTACTTCTCGGCGTAGGTACGCAGCCACTTGCGGGTCGCGGCGTTGGCGTAACCACCGCCGGCGATCGGGCCACACTCGGTCTCGTAGCGCAGCTTGATCTCGGCAAACCGCTGGTCGCGGATCACCTTCGCGACGACGGAAGCTGCCGCGACCGCCGCGTGCTTGTCCTCGGCGCGATCGTGGGACTCGAAGCGCTCGAAGCGCTGGCCAAGCGCGAAGAACATCCGGCGGCCGTCGGCGATGATGCGATCGATCTGCGCGACGTCTTGCATCGCTTGCTCGATCATCCGGATCGCGAGCTCGCGCTCGAGCACGTTGAGCTCGCCGCGCGTGACGCGGGAATCGATCTCGCTGTGGTCGACCTCGATCACGGTGACGAACACGGCGCGCTCGCGGATCTTGGCAGCGAGCTCGACGCGGATGGCGTGAGCGTCATCGCCGGCGCCATAGCTCTTCGAGTCGCTGAGCCCGGCCCGGGTCAAGGCGGCAGCAGTCCTGGTGTCGAGCGCGACGGCGGCCATCACCATCGGACCGATCGAGGGACCTCGCCCGGCCTCGTCGATCCCGAGCGTCACCCGGTTGACCGACTTCGGGCGAAGCGAAGCATTGATCGCGCGTGCCATGCGAGCTCGGAGACTACCGAACTCGCGGCCGAGGATCCTAGCTTGACGTTCGACGATCTCGAATCGCGATCAATTCTCGCTAGATGCGGGCGGCGGCGATCTCGAGGGCGCGCCCGATCCCGACCTCGAGGTCGAAGCCCTGGACGTCGACGACCGCACCCCAGTGTTCGAGCCGGTGCGCCAGCGTCGTGAGTGCGTCGGTCGCGGCGCGGGCCAGCGGATCGGCGAGCTCGCGATCGAGGTCCGGAGCACTGCGCACCAGCGCGTGATAGACCGCGTCCTCCGCCAGCTCGAGGCGGGGGACATCATTGCGGAAGAACGCCTCGACGTAGCCGCCTTCGAGATAGCCACGGACATACGCGCGGGCGCGATCGAACACACGGGACAGCGCGAGGCCGATCCGGTCGTCGGTAGCGCGCTGGAGGTCACCGACCACGTCGACGCCGAGGGCACTCCCGAGCGTGCGAGCCGCCGGCTCCGCCATCCGCGAGCGGGCCAGCAGATCGGTCGCGACCCGGCGCCGGCCGGCCTCGATCGCGACGTCGAACCCCGATTGCAGCAGCGCGATCAGGTAGTCCCGATCCGCTGCCGTGGCCGTGTGCGACGAGAACGGCAGTCGCCGCGGGCGCACGAGATCGAGCACCTCGCGCGCGGCCCGGCGGTACAGCGTCGAGGTCTGCTCGGACAGGCTCTTCCGCTCCTGCAGCACGGTCTCCGCGACGAACGTGCGCGCGGAGGCAATCAGCTCGTCGCGGGCCGCGCGGGCTGCATCCGCCGCGGCGGTCGCAGTCTCGCGTGCCGCATCGACCGAGCGTTGCGCCTCGTCGATCACGTGCCGCAGGGTGCGCGCGCACGCGTCGCGCTTGAGCTGGCGCGCCTGCTTGAAGAACCGCTCCTCGAGCGCGTCGGCGAGTGCAAGGTAGTTGCCGTCGTCGCGATCCGCGGGTGCGGCCGGCGCATTGGTCACCGGCTCGGAGCCCTGCTTCTTCCACTCGAGCGCCCGGCGCGCCGAGACCGGCACGATCGCCTCGACCAGCTCGCCGAGCTCGCCCTTGATGAACGTCACGACCTCGTCGGTCTCGGTCGCCGTCAGCTGATCCGCCTTGTTGAGCACGCCGAGCACGCGCTTGCCCTCGTCGTGAATCGTGCGCAGCGCCTTCTTCTCGCTGGCCTTGCCGCCCTGCGCCGAGGTGAACACCCAGACCACGGCATCGGCGCGAGCGATGAACGCGCGGGCGGTGGCCTCGTGCTCGGGCTGGATCGAGTTGAGCCCCGGCGTGTCGACGATGTTGATCTTCTCGAGCTGCGGCAGCGGCACCAGGATCTCGACGCGATCGATGTTGCGCGCGGCAGCGGGCGTCAGCGCGCGGAGCTGGGTCATCAGCGCATCCCAGCCGAGCTCGACGCTCGCGTTGTCGCGCGTGACGATGCGGCCGCCGCGTTCGCGGCCGTATCGCACGACATTGATCGTCGCGGTGGTCGGCGTGATCC
Source organism: Kofleriaceae bacterium (assembly GCA_037720695.1). Classification (GTDB taxonomy): domain Bacteria; phylum Myxococcota_A; class Polyangia; order Haliangiales; family Haliangiaceae; genus JABFXX01. Next base: position 22,251 of record JBBJLY010000090.1, read on the forward strand.
CCGTCGGGGCGACGTCGGCGCCGATGAACGCGTTGACGAACGACGACTTGCCGCTCGAGAACTCGCCCATCACGGTCACCAGCAACGGCTGATCGAGGTTGGCCGCGGCGCGCGCGACCTCGCCGACGAGGTGGCCGAGCTCGCGCCGGCTCTCGACCGCGCGCTCGACAAACGCCGCCAGCTCGGCGATCTCCGGTCCGGGCACGCCGATCGCGGCGCCGCGTGCCTCGGTGAGCAGCTGGCGGGCACGCGCGTGATGGGGATCGACGCGCAGGGCGGCGCGCGCAGCGGTGGCGGCAGCCGCCGGATCGGTCGCGAGCTTGCTGCGGGCGAGCGCGACGTGGGCGTCGACATCGTCGCGAGCGGCGGCGACCTCGAGCAACGCGCGGCCCGCTTCGGGTTGCCCCTCGAGCATCGCGGTGCCGCGCGCCACCAGCGCTCGCGCATTGTCGGGGTCTTGCCCGAGCAGATCGTTGCCCCACTGCAGGCTGCGCGTCAGGTCACCCGCAGCGAGCGCCGTATCGACCGCCTGGCGCAGCACGTCGACCGTCGGCTCGAGCGTGAGCGCGCGATCGAAGCTGGCGAGCGCGGCATCGAGGTTGCCGATCGCCCGATGCGCGGCGGCGATCCTCGCGTGCAGCTCGGCTCGGCGCGGCGCGACCTGGAGCGCCTCGAGGTAGAAGCCGTGGGCACGCATCGCATCGCGCTCGGCGAGCGCGGCATCGCCCTGCGCCAGCACGATGTCGAGCTTGATCTGGAGGCCGAGCGGCGTGGTGTCTGCGTCCGCGAGTCGGCGCGCGCGCTCGAGCTGCTGGCTGGCGATCGCCGGCGCATCCTCGAGCAGCGAGATCCGCGCGAGGCCGTACAGCGCGAGGGCAGGGGGATGGTCCGCGCCGGCGGCACGCTCGAGGTGACGCTGCGCCTCATCCAGCGAACCGCCGTCGGCGACCAGCGCCTCACCGAGCGCGGCCCGCGCTTGCAGGTCACTGCCGTTCTCGGTGACCGACTTGCGCAGCTCCCGGATCGCCTTGTCGTGATCGTCGCGCCGACGCCACGCGATCCCGAGCCCGCGATACGCCTCGGCGAGGATCTCGCGATCACCGCCGGCCTCGTTGACCGCCCGGGCGAGCGGCGCGATCGCGACCTCGTACTTGCCGAGCGTCACCAGCGCGAGCCCCTGACCGACGAGGGCCTCCGGATCGCCGGCCCGGAGCTTGAGCGCACGCTCGAAGGCGGCGACCGCCTTGTCGGGCTCGCGTGCCAGCATGCGGGTCTCGCCGAGCAGGATCAGCGCCTGGCCGTGGTCGGGCTTGGCCGCGAGCAGCGCCTCGAGCGTGTCGATCGCGGCGGCGTAGTTACCGGCGCGGACCAGGCCCTCGGCCTGGCTCAGCTGGTCCCGGTAATCGTCGAGGACGAGCTCGCCGGCGATGTCGCCGATCCTGCGCTGTAGCCGCGTCCACAAGGACATGGCACGCAGCCTACCGACTAGATCGGGAAAGGACTAGCGCTCGCCCACGAACGTCGCCGGCGCGTGGCGAAGGCCGAGGCCGATGTTCAGCTTCGCATCCCAGGTGCCGTCGGTGATCTGGTCGCCGTAGCCGTCCCCATCGTCATCGACCAAACGGCCCGTACCGGATGCCAGCTGGAGCGCCTCGAGCCGCATCGCCGCCATCCGGTCGTGCGCGAAGTTGACGATCGCATCGAGCCCGCCCTCGCAGATCTGGCGCAGCTCGGTCTCGTGACCGACGCAGACGTTGAGGAAGCACTTGTCGGCGACCGTGCTGGCGAGCGTCGGGCACTTGATCGCCTTGCCGAACGTCGTGCGAATGCCACCACCGAACAGCTGGGTCGAGATCGCCTCGAGGCCCTGCCAGGCGTACTCGCCGTAGTTGAGGCCGAAGTGCTGCTCGCCGAACGCGAGGGCGCCACCCTCACCGACCACGACAGCGGGGGCCTGGGTGAGGACGTCACCGGCGAGCCCCGTGATCGGGATCCGCAGATCGGTGAACCCGGTCGGCGACAGGTCGAGCGCGGTCAGGCGGTGGGATGCGGAGGCGTCGGTGACCGTCAGCTGGCTCTCGACCGCGAACTGGGTCAGTGCGATCTCGGCGTAGGTGACGAGGTCGCCGGCGTACTCGGTGATCGGCTTGCCGTTGATCTTGACCTTCTCGATCTCGCCGTTGATCCAGCCCTCGATGCGATCCTTGATCACACCGGGAATCACGTTGTAGAGGATGCCGACGGCCGGGACCCCCGCGCGGTCGGCGATCGTGATCAGCGCGTGCGCCGGGTTGGTCGAGAACTCGCGCAGGGTCTCGATCACGAGCTCGACCTGCGCCGGCACGACAGCCTCGACCGTGAAGTCGACCGTGTTGGTCAGCCGGTACGGTCCGCTGTCCGGAGGGGCAGGGACCGGATCGGTCTGGGTGCCACCCGACGGGTTGGCGAGCATCGATTCCGAGGCGCAGCTGGTAGCGGCGAGGAATGAGAGGACGAGGGCCGTACGCATGGCAGTCCATCGAGCAAGCGCTCTGCCACGTGCTCAGATCGCGCAACCGGGCGGACTTGCAGCGATCTGCTTGCTCCCGGAACGCGCCAGCTGGGACCGCAGACACCTCGTGCCCACAAGCCTTCGCTGGCAGGTCGACTAGCCAGGGGTCGGTTCTTGCTCGGGAATCGCGTCGGCGACCACCTGGAGCACCGGCTCGTCGGGCGCCCACAGGCTCTCGCGGAGCTGGCCCAGGGCCTTGCGCGCGGCGACCACCTGCTCGACCTGCTTCGAGGTCGCGTTGCGAAACGTATCGACCTGGTAGCCCGCTTCGCGGCGATCCGAGAGCGTGCGATCGAGGATCTCGCTGATGCCCTTGTAGAGCGTGTTGCCGGCATTCGACACGAACTCGGACAGCCGGCGCGCGAAGTCGTCGATGCACTTGTCGAAGTGCGGCTTCATCGCCTCGGCCGCATTCATCACCGCTGCGGGGACCTTCTCCTTGGCCTGGACCCGGATATCTCCGGCGATCTTCGACTTCAGGACGATCGCGAGGATCGGAGCGGCGAGCGTGAGCAGCCCACCGGCGAGCGCGTTGACGAACAGCATCACCGTGGTGCCGAGCGCACCGACCGCGTAGATCCCGACGTCATACTTGAAGCTGTCGACCGTGATCTCGACCCGCGTGTCCTCGGGCCCGAGCCGCTCCGCCAGGGTCGCGACGGCCGCGGCGACGTTCTCGTTGGTGATCTGGATGACCTCTTCCGCGAGGTGCTCCAGCATCGCCGCGAGCTTCGCGCCCTCGACCTCCGCCCACTCCTTGAACTTGTCCTCGATGAACGCGGGCAAGAACGACTTGACGTCGTTCGCGTCGACGGCGTCGATCTGCGTCGGCAGCGCCTGGACGAACGACTTCGCGAACGCCTCGAGATCGAGCCCGATCTGGTTCTTGATCGACTCGGCATCGGCATCGATCCGGACGTGGAGCTCGTCGAGCTTGCGCTTCGAGGTGTCGAGCTGCTCCCGTACGGCGGTGATCCGCTGCTCGAGCTCGCCGAGATCCAGATCGTACGATCGCATGCGCACGCCGAGGTTGTTCTCGAGGTACGCGGCCGTGCGGCCGGCATCGGCGGCGGCGTTGTCGAGGATCACCTGCGCCCGATCGCGGGCGAGGAAGCGCTCGAGGTAGGTCATCAGCTCGGGCATCCCGCTCTCGGGATCCTTGCTCTTGGCCCAGTCCTTCGCTGACAGCGGGAACAGCACGGGATCGGTGGCAAGCTTCGCGAGCCCGCCGCGCACGTAGTCGACGACGGCGGTCCGCTCGTCGGGCGACAGCATGTCCATCTTGCCGAGCACGAAGATCAGCCGGTCGCGAGCACTCTCGAGCACGCGGCTGCGCAGGAACTCGCGCTCGCTGTCCTTCAGCGCCTGCCCGGCATCGAGCAGGAACACGACGGCGTCGGCGCGAGGCACGTAGCCGTAGGTGACCTCGGCGCGCTGCTCGTTGAGATCGTTGACGCCTGGGGTGTCGACGAGGACGACGTTGTTCTTCAGCAGATCACTCGGATACGCGAGCTCGACGAACGAGACCTCGCTGGCGTGACCACCGGCGACGGTGACCCACTCCTTGAGCTGCGTCGGATCGAGGTGCTTGCTCTCCCCCGAGGTCAGCACCACGCGCGCCGCGGGATGCTCGCCGTGGATCACGTGGTTGATCGATGCCGTGGTCGGCGTAATGCCGGTCGGCAGGATCTCGGAGCCGAGCAGCGCGTTCACGAACGTCGACTTGCCGTGGTTGAACTCGCCGAGGACGACGAGGTGAAACCGCTCGGCCTCGAGCTTGGGAATCCGGGTCGTGCGGATGTCGCGCGACAGGGTCTGCATGCCGACGCCCTCGGCGACATTGGCGAGGTGCTCGAATCGCGAGATGATCTCGCGCTTGGCCAGCTTGTGATGCTCGAGAAGGATCATGGTGCTCCTAGAAGACCGAGATCAGCTCGGCAACCTGATTGTCGATGTCGGGGAGGCTGGGTTTGCCCGTCGGATCCTTGCCGGTGACCTGCGCGTAGAGCGCCGAGTCGGAGAACAGCCGCAGCGCCTGGACACGCTTGGGAACGTAGGGATGCGAGCGGAACAGCTCGGCGTAGCGGCCGATGCCCTTCTTCACGTCGGGCACGGTGCGCAGGTACTCTTCTGCGTTGAATGTGGAGCCCTTCTCGACGCCGAGCTCGAGCTTGACCATCGCGGACAGCGTCTTGTCGACGTCACGCAGCGCGAGCAGCGCGGCGCGGTCGCAGGTGACCTCGGCGCGGCGCGACCACGCCTGCAGCGTCATGATCGCCGGCTGGACGACCCAGCGGACGAAGAACACGGCGGAGCTGGTCAGGTAGTGCAGCGCCGTCGCGTACAGGATGTGGCCGTTCTGGATGTGGCCGAGCTCGTGACCTATCGCGGCCACCAGCTCGTTGTCATCGAGCTTCTCGGCGAGGTCGAGGTTGACGATCAGGTGCGGCGCGTCCTCCGTGCCGAGCGCCTTGACCTTGATCGACGACGAGGGCGCCGCGAAGATCACGGGCACGCGGACTCGCAGCGCGGCACCGGCGAGCTTTGCCGCCTCCCACACGCGCGGGTACTGCTGGTCGGACACCTTGACCGCCGTCCCGAGCAGCTCGTTGCGCGCGACGTCGCGCCACAACCGCGTGGTGGCCTCGAGCGCCATCGTCACGGGACGTGCGAGGCCGAGCGTGCGGCGGAACTTGCGCTCGCCGGAGAACGCGTAGGCAGCGCCTTCGCGCGCCATCTGCTCCTGCGACCCGCGCCGCTGCGCCAGCCATTTCACGAAGTCAAAATCGACGCCTACTGACATTGTTCGCAGTATAGCGAGTCAGGCAGCAGCGGCCTTCGTGCGCGCGATCTTTCCTCGCGCGATCGCGAGACAGACGAGCCCCAGCGCAACCGCGAACCATAGCGTCGCGAGACGCGTGAGGAGTGTCGCGTCGAGTGCGGTCGCGTGGTCGAGCGCGGCGCTGCCGCGTACCAGCAAGATGGTCATTCCTCCCTCGGTGACACCTAGCCCACCGGGCAGGAACGACAGCGCACCGGCGATCGTGGTCGCGGCGTAGATGAACGTTGCCATCCCCCAGTCGACGTGCGCGCCAGGGAACGCGCCGACGATGATCGCGAAGCCGATGCACTCGAGGCCCCAGGCCGGGATCGCGATCGCGGTCGCCGCGACCAGCAGCTTCGGGCGGCACAGCGACGCCAGGCCGGTATAGACCTCGAGCATCGGACCGCGAAACCGGCGCAGCACGCGCGGGCGGGTCGCGAGGTGAATCAGCCACCGCGTCGGGCGCGGCCATGCGA
>JBBJLY010000286.1:0-9780 GCA_037720695.1 Kofleriaceae bacterium
CGCGAGCGGCCACTTCAACCTCGGCGTCACGCGGTACGCGTCGGAAACATCATCCACGGTCGTCGCCACCGAGCGTTTCGCGACGCTGGACAAGAACGACTTCGTTCAGTCGGTGAACGACACGGCGCAGTCGGTGCGGCTGACCGTGGACTCGGATTCGCAGCCCGCGGTCAACGGCACCCTGGGAAATAAGAAGGTCCCGCTCGTCGCCAACGAAGCCTCGGGTCTCCACGACAAGAAATTCAAGGCCAACACCCGTACGGCGACGCTCAAGGTGCCGGCGGGCGCAGACGATGCCCACCTCACCCTGGTGAACGTGCGCGCGATGGTCGAGATGGCGATTCGCGAGGCGGGCGCGACCGGCACGACGGATCCGACACTCGTTGGTGCGACCGTCACCGTCGTCGGTGGACGGTTGTGGATCCGCACTGACCCGCGAACGCCGAACTACGATCCCACAAAGCGCATCACGATCGCGACTGACACGCTGGACCTGAACGCGATCGGCATGGATGCAGCCTATGCGAACGTTCAGGAGTACGTGCTCGATGGCGGTGGCGATGGCGTCGCCGCGGACCCCACCGCGATCAAGGGCGACGAGTCAGCGAAGACCGGTCTCTTCGCGCTCGAGAACGCCGACCTCTTTAACATCCTCTGCCTACCGATCACCGCCGAGTTGGACGAAGCGCCGGCGAAGGCAGTGATGGACGCCGCGCTCGCGTACTGCGTGCGCCGGCGCGCGATGTACATCGTCGACATCCGCGAGAGCGTGACGACGCCGCCGGCCGTGCAGGACTGGGTCGACGCCAACGCGACGCAGATCGTCAGTCCGAACGCGGCGGTGTACTTCCCGCGCGTGCTGCTGCCTGATCCAAAGGACAACTATCGCCCGCGGCCAATGCCGAACAGCGGCACGATCGCCGGCATCTGGGCGAAGACCGATACCGAACGCGGCGTGTGGAAGGCGCCCGCCGGCATCGACGCGATCCTGCGCGGCGTGGCGGGCTTCGAGTACCTGATGAGCGACGGCGAGAACGGCGTGCTGAACCCGCTCGGAATCGACTGCCTGCGGACCTTTCCGGTCTACGGGCAGATTGTGTGGGGCGCGAGGACGCTGTATGGCGCGGAGTCACGCGCGTCGGAGTGGAAGTACATCCCGATCCGCCGGCTCGCGCTGATGATCGAGGAATCGCTGTTCCGTGGCACGAAGTGGGTCGTGTTCGAACCGAACGACGAGCCGTTGTGGGCGAAGATCCGGCAGAACGTCGGCGCCTTCATGACGACGCTGTTCCGTCAGGGTGCGTTCCAGGGCGGCACGCCTGACAGGGCTTACTTCGTGAAGTGCGATGGCGAGACCACCACGGCGGCGGACCGGAATCTCGGCGTCGTCAACATCGAGGTCGGATTCGCGCCGCTCAAGCCGGCCGAGTTCGTCGTGCTCAAGATCCAGCAGATTCCGGATCTGGTCTGAGAGAAGCGTCATGGCGAATGGATTCAACAAGAGTGCGCGGCAGACGCCGTATCCGACGTTCAAGTTCCGGCTGGTCGATACGAACAACAAGGTGCTGTTCGGCATCAGCAAGGTCGGCGCACTGAAGCGCACGACCGAGGTCGTGAAGCATCGCTCGGGTGGGCAGAACAGCTTCGATCACAAGTCGTGGGGGCGCACCACGTTCGACGGGATCATGCTCGAGCGCGGGGTCACGCAGGATCGCGACTTCGAGACCTGGGCGCACATGGTGGCGTCGTGGTCCGGAGATGCGAGCGCGAACATCGCGCAGTTCAAGCGCGAGCTGACGCTCGAGTTCTTGAACGAGCGCGGGCAGGTCGTGATGCGCTACTTCCTCCACGGCTGCTGGGTCAGCGAGTACACGGCGCTGCCCGAGCTCGACGCGAACGGCAACCACATCGCGCTCGAAAGCCTGAAGGTCGAGCTCGAAGGCTGGGAGCGCGATCCGGCGACGGTCGAGCCGGCCGACCAGGACGCCGTCTCCGCGGCCCCGATCGAGTAAGCGAGTGAGCATGGCCGAGGTTGTGATGGCGTTGACGAGCGGCAGCATCGCCGTGGCGCGCCGGCGACCGTTCGGCGCCGACGTCGCCGATCTCGACGTCGATTTCGAAGACGCACGCGCAGAGGTCGCGACGCGCGTACTCGCGCGTTGCTTCGGGTGCGACGAACGCGCGGTGCGCGCGCTCGTGGTTCAGGACCGGATCTTGTTGCTCCTCGAAATCAGCGAGCTCTCGCTCGCGGATCGGTGGAGGCGCACCTGCCGTGCGCGTGCGGGCAGGTCGCGGTCGTCGAGCTCGGTGCCGCCGAGCTCGTGCGCTTCGTCGCCGAGCGCCGCCGCGACGAGCTCGTGGTGCGCGACGGCAGCGCAGTAGCCACGCTCCGCTTGCCGACGGGCGACGATCAGTTGCGATGGGCTGCGCTCGATGCATCCCAGGATCTCTCTCGCGTCGTGCTCGAGGATCTGGTCGTAGCCGGCGCACTCTCCGACGCGCTCGCGCGGCTGGCCGACACGCTGCTCTCCGAGGTCGACCCGCTCGTCGACTTCCAGGTTGACAGTGCATGCCCGAACTGCGGAGCCATGCTGTCGCGGCGGGTCGACGTCGAGCACATCGCGCTCACTCGGCTCCGTCACGCGCGCCGGCGCTTGCTCGAACAGGTCCACGCGATCGCCGCGCGGTACCACTGGGCCGAGTCCACGATCGCGGCGCTGCCGGCGTGGCGTCGCGCCGAGTACGCCGCGCTCGCGAGGGCGCGATGAGCTACGCATCGAGGCTGCTCGCGATGTCGCGCGATCGCGTCCTGGCGATCGAGCCGCGAGTCGTCGGCGGCGAGCCAGACCCGCCGCAAGAACAGATCGTCGAGACCGCGGTGGCGGCGCCGCCGCAGGGACAGGATTCCCGTGCGGAAACGCCCGGGTCACGCACGCGAACCACCCCGGCGCCCGTGGTGCCGCAGGTCGCCGCCGACACGGCGGAGGTCAACTTCGACGAGCGGCTACCACGCACGGAGCGGACGATTGAGCGGACCGTCGACCGCCAGACCGTCGTCGTGGCGGCGGCACCGGGCGTCACGCCGGCACCGCTTCCACCTGCGCGCTCGCTACCGCCGCAGGCGCAGTGGCTCCTCGATGATGTGCGCGGATCGGATCCGCTCGTCGCGGGCGCCGAGACCGACGTTCTGCGCGACCTCATGCGCACCGTGCGGCAGTGGACGTCGACCGCGCCGACCGTGATCGAGGCGGAGGTCGAGGCGTCTCCCGCGCCGCAAGGACCCGCGAGCGTCGTCGCACCGCCACCGTCCAATCAGATCTCGATCGGCAACGTCACCAACACCGTCGCCGCCGCGCCGGCTCGCGCCGCGCGGGCCGGTGCGCCGGCTCGCGCTACCAGCGACCGCATGGCGCGTCACCTGATCCGGGAGCGCTGATGAGCAAGGTCAAGCTACAGCAGCTCTCGATTCGCATGCGTGGTGTCTCGCCACGCGATGCGCGCCGGGCGATCGCGAGCCTCGCGCCCGCTCTCCAGCGCGCGCTCGCTCGCTCGGACGCACCGATCGCAGAGCGCGAGCGCCTCGACGTTCGCGTGCCGCGCGGACCCGGTGTACTCGCCGATCGGATCGCGGCTCCACTCGCGGCCGCACTCCGCGGGGGGCGCACGCGATGACGTATTACCTGAAGGGCGCACTCGTCGAGTACGGGATTGGGCTCGGGAGCTACCTCCCGAACGTCGTCATGTTCCAGTTCAACCCCGAGGAGATCACACGCACGTACGAGGTGCCGCCCCGGCCGTCGGGCGCGTCGCTCCGCGAGGTCAATCAAGCCGGCGAGGTGCCCGTCGAGAAGATCAGCTTGAACGCTCATTTCAGCGCGCAGGAAGATGTTGCCCGCAAGAACCCGATGACTCGGGTCGCGGGCATTGGGCCTCAGCTCGCTGCGCTCGACAAGCTCGTGCGACCAACGGGTCCGATCAGTGGCCTCCTCAACAAGGCCGTCGACAAGATCGGCTCGATGATCAGCAGTTCGAACAACAGCGACCCCGCGCAGCAGATCCCGCGCGAGTCGTATCCGCGCGTCCTGTTCGTGTGGGGCGCGACCCGCGTGCTGCCGGTGACCATCGACGCGCTCACGATCGTCGAGAAGCAGTACGACAACTTCCTCAATCCCACGCTCGCCGAGGTCAGCATCGCGATGACCGCGATCCAGCCGGATCCATGCTCCGACGATCCGATCGCGAAGGGCCTCTACGCGGTCTCGCAGTACGTGCGCGATGCGCTCGCACTCTCGAACGTCGTCAGTACCGGTTTCCAGGTCGACGACATCATCAAGTTCTGACCATGGCGTTCCTTCCTTCCTCGCGCTACGCGAAGCTGCCTACCGCCCGGGTCCGGCTCGCGGACGGTCGCACGGTCACGATCGTCAAGCTCCGGCGCTTGCCACCGACGGACGGCGAGCTCACGGCGATGGCACCGCACGATCGCCTCGACGTGACCGCGCACGAGCGCTACGGCGACTCGACCGAGTTCTGGCACATCGCCGACGCGAACACCGAGCTCGATGCCGCGGAGCTCGCCATTGCCAACAACTCGATCCGGGTGCCGAAGAAGTGAACGGCGGCGTCGAATACAAGCTCTGGCTCGACGGCAAGCCGGTCGACGAGCAGTTCTACACGATGATCGGCACGATCACCGTCGACCAGGGGATCGACCTCGCGACTGAGGCGCGCGTCGAGCTCGAGATGTGCATGGACGATCACGGCCGCTGGTCCGGGCCGAACGCGAAGTATGCGCAGACCTGGAAGCGCCTCCGCATCGAGGTCCGCAGCCACACGCCTTCGTGGGTGCCACTGATCGACGGGCCGATCGTCGCGTGGGATGCCGACGTCTCCGGCGAGCCCGGCACGAGCATGATGACGCTCGTCGCCCACGACGACACTACGCTGCTCAACGTCGAGGCGCGGTACGAGAAGTTCGAGGGGAAAACCGACGAGCAGCTCGTCCGGGACCTGCTGCTCCGCGCGCGCGCCGCGATCGACACGCTCGATATCGACCCGTTTCCAGAGCAGCCGAAGGACCGGCCGCTCAAGCACATCAAGCGCGGCACCGAGATGGAGATGCTGCGCTCGATCGCCGACCCCTACGACATGCATGTCTACGTCGTGCCCGGCGACACCATCGGGAGGTCGGTGGCGTGCGTGAAGCGCCTGTCGACAGATCCGTCGGGGCTGCCTGTTCTGTTGCTAGCCGGTACCGATCGCAACGTTGAGGGCTTCGGGGCGCGCAATGACGTCGCCCAGGCCATGCGCTACCAGGGGCTGCAGCTCGATGTCGACAACGTCGCGCAGGGCAAAGCGCTGCGCTCGAAGTGGACGGCCGACGACGTCGGCCCGGTGCACGGCAATCAGGGGCAGGCGCCCGAGCCGACGCCGGTCGATCCGCCTGTCGACCTCCTCGGCAAGCTGACGGCGATCGACAGCCTCGACTCGCTCGGCATCGCGCTCCTGCCCCCGAACGTGGCGGCCTTCCGCAACGTCGAGGTGCTCGTGTCGCGATGGCAGCAACGATCGAGCTACACGATCACTGCACAGGGCTCGGTCCGCTATGGCTGCTACAACGGCGTGCTCCGCGCGTACGACGTCGTCGGTGTGAGCGGCGTGCCGGAGCGGCTGTGCACGAACTTCGTCGTCCGCGAGGTGACGCATACGCTCGCTCGCTCCGAGTATCGCCAGGACTTCGCGCTCATGACCAACGCGACCGCGCAGGTCGCCCAGCAGGGCGGCGGCTTCGTGCCGTCGGGTGTGTTCTGATGGCCCAGCTCGACCCGCAAGATCGCGTCGCCGGAATGCTTCGCCAGCAGGCGAGCACGCTGTACGGCAAGTACCGCGGCATCGTCAGTACGGTCGGCACCGGCGAGGATCTTGGCAAGATCCGCGCGTATATCCCGGCCGTGCTCGGCGAGAAGACCGAGTCGATCTGGATCGAGCCTGCGGTCCCGTTCGCCGGCAAGGGACACGGCATGGTGTTCCTGCCCGAGGTTGGCGACGGTGTCTGGATCGAGTTCGAGGCAGGGCATCCGTGGTTGCCGATCTGGACCGGGTTCTGGTGGGGCAAGAACCAGCGGCCCGCGACGGCCACCGAGAAGGTTCGAGTCATCACGACGAGCCACGGGCACCAGATCGTCCTCGACGACGACAAGGACGAGCTCCGCCTCGAGCACGGCAACGGTCCGAGCATTGTCATCGCGAAGGACAAGATCACCCTCTCCGTCGGGGGCAAGTCGATCGTCATCTCCGACAGCGCCGTCAATATCAACGACGGCAACCTGGAGGTGACCTGATGCTCGCGGCGCTGACCGTCCGCAGCACCGTGCAGTGCATGCATGGCGGTACGGTGATCCTGCGAACCGCGAACACCACGAGCTCCGCCGGCGCGGCGATGCTGCTCGAGTCCGACGTCCACGACGTGATCGGCTGCGGATTCTTCGCCGGCTCGACGTACAGCCCGTGCCGCACCGTCGAGTGGTCTGCGGGCGCGAGGGCACTCCGTGTCGGCGGCACCAAGGTGCTCGTCAAGACGAGCGTGGGCGTGTGCAAGAACGCCGGCGGCGCGATCCAGGGCACGGCGCGCGTCAACGCGACGCAGACATCGGTGTCGGGCAAATGAAGTCCTATCCAGCGTACCTCGCCTTTCCGTTCCGGATCGGCCCCGACGGCCGCACCGCGGCGCCTGCGGATCTCGATGCGCACGTGCGCGACGAGCTCCTGCAGCTGTTGCTCACGAACCTCGGCGAGCGGCTGTTCTTGCCCGAGCTCGGGACAAACCTCCGGCGCCTCGTCTTCGAGAACACGAGTGATGCGACGCTAGGCGTCACCCAGGCCGTGATCGCCGACGCGCTGCAGAAATGGCTCGGTACGCGCGTCGAGGTACTTGGCCTCACGGTGACGAAGCAGGAGTCCGCGATCGAGGTGCTGCTCCAGTACCGCGCCATTGGGTCCGCGCTGACCAAGGTCATGAAGCTGGAGAGGAAGCGCGACTGATGGCGTTCCGCGATCAGACCGCGCTCGTCGACCGCGCGCGCGCGATGGCGACGACCTCGCTCAACGGGATGCGGCAGGTCCGCGTCACGCTCGAGCCCGACCAAGCGGTCCTCGAGCTCGCGTTCTGGAACGATCACGAGCTCGCAGCGATTCTCGCGGATCCAACGCCACCGGCCCGGTTGTTTCCGATCACCGGCGGCGGTCGCTTGCGCGGTGGCCCGGGGCAGGGGCTCGTGCAGGTGACGTCGATCGCACAGGGCCCGGACCCGGAGGTGCTGGTCCTGACGGTCGCGCCGATCGGGGACTATTCGACGTACACGCTCTCGATCGACCACGCGAACATCGATCCGCTATTCTCGTCGCTCGCGTTCAAGTTCCGCCCGGGCTGTTTCTCGATCGACTGCGCGCCCGACTGGACGCAGTCACCGAAGCCGGAGCCCGCGCCGCCGTTCGATTCGCTCGCGCGCGACTACGAGTCGTTCCGCCACGCGCTCGTCGTCGCGATGCAGAATCGCGTGCCGGGCTGGAGGCCGACGAGCGACGCCGACCTCTCGGTCACGCTGCTCGATCTGCTCGCCGCGAGCGCCGACGAGCTCGCGGACGTGCAAGACCGCGTGATGAACGAGGCGTACCTCGCGACGGCTCGCAAGCGCGTCTCGCTCGCGCGCCACGCACGTCTCGTCGACTACTACATCCACGAAGGCAATCAGGCGAGCACGCTGCTCGCGCTGCGGGCAACCCAGGACGCCGTGCTCCCCGCGGGCTTCGCCGTCACCACGCACGCCGACGCGACGCTCGGCACCACGTTTGTCAGCGTCGAGCCAACGCCGGTTCGCGCCGAGCACGGCGACATCCGACTCTACACGTGGAGCGACGTAATCACCGCGCTCGCTGCGGGCGACACCGCAGCGGATCTCGCGTTCGCGTCGCTCGTCGAGGCGGACGCGTACGTCGCCCAGGTCGAGGCGCAGCTCGTGCCGGAGTCGGGCCTCGCGCCACCGCGCCTGGTCATCGCTCAGACGAAGGATCCGGTCACGGGCAACGCGGCGAGCCGCGATCCAAATCGCCGCCAGTTGCTTCGCCTCACCGGCGCGACGCGAGTCTCGGATCCGCAGGCACCGGCGGCTGGCATCGTGCGCGTCACCTGGCGCCGCGACGACGCGCTCCGCAACGACTACTGTTTTGTCGAGCGCGCGACCCCGGAGCACCCCCGCTACGACGACGTCTCGCTGTTTCACGGCAACCTCGCGCGCGCGACCTCCGGAGCGGTGTTCGAGCAGCGGGAAATCGCGCCGACCCCGACGCGCTGGGGGAGCCTCGTTCCCTTGCGCGCCGACAGGCCCGTCCTCTACACGGCGACACCTGCCGACGGCGCGACGCCCACGCGCTCGACGGTGACGGTGACGGTCGTGACCCCCGGCGATGTCGATCACGACTGGACCGAGACGATCAGCCTGGTCCACAGCGGCTCGACCGACAAGCACTTCACGATCGAGACCGACGAGCAGCTGCGTTCGGTGCTGCGGTTCGGCACCGGGACGAACGGGAGGTCGCTTCCCGACGAGGCGACGGTCACGGCGACGTGGCGCACAGGGCTCGGTGCCGACGGCAACATCGGACGCGACCGGCTGGCGATGATCGTCACTGCCGCCCCGCCGATCGCGGGCGTGTGGAATCCGTTCGACGCCGTCGACGGTCGCGCGCCAGAGCCGGCCGCCGAGATCCGCCGCAACGCGCCCGAGGCGTACCGCGCGCATCAGCTCCGCGCCGTGACAATCGCCGACTATGTCGCGCGCGCCGAGGAGATCGAGAAGGTGCAACGCGCCGCCGCGCAGTACATGTGGACCGGCAGCTGGCGCACCGTACGTGTCACGATCGATCCGCTCGGTGGCGAGGTGCTCGATCCCCAGCTCGTGGCGGAGGTGGCGGCGCACCTCGAACCGCTGCGGCTGATCGGCGAGGATCTCGAGATCCGGCCGCCGGTCTACGTGCCGCTGCGCATCGTGTTGACCGTCTGCCTGCGCGACGACGTGTGGCCCGAGGACGTGCGCTTCGCGATCCTCGAGGAGCTCTCCGACGGCTATACGTACGATGGTCGGCTCGGGCTGTTCCACCCAGACAACTGGACGTTCGGGCAACCTTTGCACGAGAGCCAGATCGCGGGACGCACGCTGCGCGTTGCCGGTGTCGAGCACATCGCGAAGCTCGCGATCACGCGCTGGGACGCCGGGTCGCCGGGTGACGGCCGCGTCGTCGAGGTCGCGCCGAACGAGATCATCTCGGTTCACAACGACCCCGACCACATGGAGCGCGGCTTCGTCGAGCTCGTGCTTGCAGGAGGCCGCACATGAAGCCGCCAGAGGAACCGGTCTGCAAGGAACCGGCGACGTTCCCGGCGGAGATCACGAACCGGGCGGGGCTCCATCGGATCGCCTATCGCGTCGGAACATACGGCACGACGCGGCGCTGGCTGCTCCAGCAACTCGATCGCACCGAGGCGCTCGCGGCGTGGACGTACCGCGGCGCTGACGACCCGGGTATCGCGCTCTACGAGGGCGCGGCGTCACTCGTCGATTCGCTCACCGCGTACCAGGAGGCCTACGCGAACGAGGCCTATCTCCGCACCGCAGCGTGGCGGGACAGCGTCGCGGATCTCGTGCGGCTCACGGGTTACCGGCTAACGCCGGGGATCGGCGGCAAGGGCACGTTCGCGTTCGCCGTCTCGGGGACGAAGCCGGT
>JBBJLY010000287.1:0-9767 GCA_037720695.1 Kofleriaceae bacterium
CTCGGCCGGGTGACAGCTGCCGCACGCCGCGCTGCCGGTCCAGTCGCGCTTGCTCGCACGCGCATCCGGGATGGCGAGCAGGCAGCACAGGACCGCGAAGCGGAGCACGCGCCGAAGCTACCGCGACCGTGCGCGAACGTGGTACGGCAGAGCACGTGACGGCGCACGTGATCGGCTTGACGGGTGGGATCGCGTCCGGTAAGTCGACGGTCGCGCGCTTGCTGGCCGAGCGTGGCGCCGCGATCGTCGACGCCGATCAGATCGCGCGCGAGGTGGTCGAACCCGGCAAGCCCGCGCTCGCGGAGCTGGTCGCGCGGTTCGGTGCCGCGATCCTGACGGCCGATGGTCGGCTCGACCGCAAGCGGCTCGCCGCGATCGCGTTCTCGGATCCAGCGGCGCGGACCGACCTCGGCCGGATCACGCATCCGCGGATCGCGGCGGCCAGTGCAGCGGCGATCGCGGCGTGGTCGGACGCCGGCGCCTCCGTCGTGTTCTACGAGGCCGCGCTGCTGGTCGAGAACCGCGTCCACACCGGGCTCGCCGCGTTGATCGTCGTCGCCGCATCCGCCGAGGTCCAGCAGCAGCGCGTGATCGCGCGCGATGGCCTCGAACCCGCGGAGGCCGCGGCGCGGATCGCGGCGCAGTTGTCGGTCGCCGACAAGCTCGCGGTGGCGACCTGGGTGATCCAGAACGATGGCGAGATCGCCGCGCTCGAGCGAGAGGTCGAGCGTGTGGTTGGCGAGGTCGAGGCGCGGTTCGGTGCGATCCGGGCGCCGAACCGCGCACACCACGCGACTGCGCGCAGCCCGCGGCTGGGACGCGAGACCGCGCTGGTCACCGGCTTTCCGGCGTTCACGGCGAAGCGCATGATCGGCAAGCTGCTCGCCGCCGAGCCCGAGACCCGGCTGTACGTGCTGGCGCGTGACAAGTTCGCCGACGAGGCCAGCCGGTTCGTCAACAGCTTGGCCAACGCGGGACAGGCCGAGGTGCTGGTCGGCGACGTCTGCGACATGGACCTCGGGCTGTCGAGCCACGAGTATCGCGCGCTGTCCAAGGAGTTGACGTGGATCCATCACCTCGCGGGGATCTACTTCATGGGCGTCGACGACGAGACCGCTCGCCGCGTCAACGTCACCGGCACGCGCACCGTGCTGGAGCTCGCGCGCGACGTCTCCCGGCTCCAGCGCGTCGTCCACTGGTCGACCGCGATGGTGTCCGGTAACCGCAAGGGGGTGGTGTTCGAGGAAGACCTCGAGGCTGGCCAGAAGTTCCACAACGGCTACGAGCGGACCAAGTACGAGGCCGAGAAGCTGGTGCGCGCGGCGATGCGCCACCTGCCGATCACGGTCGTCCGGCCCGGCATCATCGTCGGTGACTCGAAGACCGGCGAGATCGACAAGCTCGACGGCCCGTATTACCTGATGGTCCTGATCGCGACCAACGCCTCGGGGCTGCGCTTGCCGCTGCTCGGCCGCGGTGACGCGCCACTTCACCTGGTGCCGATCGACTACGTGATCGATGCGGCGTGGCAGGTCGCGCGCGACGAAGGATCCGCTGGCAAGACGTTCCACATCGTCGACCCTGCCCCGCTGATGGCGCGCGAGGTGTTCGAGCGGGTCGCCGAGCACGCGCACACCGAGAAGCCCCGCGGCCACATTCCACGGCCGCTCGCACGCGCGGTGCTGAAGACGCCCGGGTTGTCGCGGCTCGGCCGCGGGCCGCTGGCGTTCGTCGACGTGCTGGACCTCGCGGTGAACTACGACCACACCAACACGGCGAGCGCGCTGGCGAGTACGCAGATCCGGTGTCCCGCACTGGTCGATTACCTCCCCGCGCTGGTGAAGCACGTGCTGGACGTCACGCGGAGCGCGCCGAGCGTCGAGCGCGACGACATCGCCGATCCGCTGGACTGACTACTTCACGGTCGCCATGAACAGATCGCGGTTGCCGTCGCGATTTGACACGAAGTACAGGGTGCAGCCGTCGGCGCTGAGCGCGGCGTCCTGATCCTCCTCGGCTCCAGAGACCGTGGGCACGTGAACCGGGGAATCGAACGCGTCATTGCGATTGTCGCGCGTCGCGTACCACAGGTCGCGCTTGCCCTCGCCGCCTGCCCGGTTCGACGTGAACACGAGCACGGTCTCGTCGGCGGTGAGCGCCGGGTCGCTGTCGCTCTCGCCCGCCGCAAGGACCGGGGTCGGGTTCTCGTAGATGCCCGTGTTGAACACCGAGACCGCGATGAACGACTTGGGGGCGCCCATCGGATCGATCGACAGGTAGAGCCGCGAACCATCGGCGACCAGCCACGGATCCTGATCGCGACCGCTGGTGTTGACCGCGGCGAGTGCGACCTGGGTCGGCACCGGCCATGCACCGTTGGGATCCGCGGCGGGCGCGCGCAGCGAGGCGTAAAGATCGACCTCCCCCTCGAACGTGGGCAGCGCGACATTACTGGCGAAGATCGCGAGCGCGAAGTTCGCGGTGAAGCTCGCCTTGCTCTCGTCCGACGATGGATACGACAGCAGGCTGGGCTCGATCGCGCCGAATGGCTGGTCCAGCGCGGTCCGCATGGCAACGAAGATCTCGCCCTTACCTGGGGACTCTTCGCGCACGAACGTGATCGCGAGCCCGTCCTCCGAGATCCACGGCTCGACCTCGATCAGATTGCTCGTCAGCTCGAGCAGCTTGGTCGGCGGATCGAACGAGACCGTGGTGGTCCGCCACTTGGTGATGCAGCTCGCCCCCGGCGGCCCATCACCGGCCGGTGCGTCGTCATCGCCGGTCGGACCATCCGCCATGCCGGTGGGTGGCGCGAACTTGCACCCGACGAGGAGGAGCGTGAACAACAGCTTCTGCACGGCGAACACCGAACATATCACTCTGGCTCGTCGCCGGCCTTGTGACGAAGCCCCGTGCGCTCGAGCAGCTTGTACAGGAACTTACGCTCCAGGCCGGCGAGCCGGGCGGCCTGTGAGAGGTTGCCATTCGCGCGCTGGACCAGATCCTCGAGGTACGCGCGCTCGAACCGGTCGACCAGGGCGTCCTTGGCCTCGTGGAATGGGCGATCCGCCTTGATGTCGGAGCCCGCCTCTGGAGCCGCCATCGTGGGCCGCAGCACGAACGGCAAGGACTGGAAATCGTCGTCCGGCCCCGCCAGCGCGACCGCCCGCGTGATCACGTTGCGAAGCTCGCGCACGTTGCCCGGCCAGTGGTAGCGCGTCAGTCGTTCGAGTGCGGCACCGCCGACCTGCGAGGCGAGCTGCGCTGCGCCCGCGCGTTCGAGAAACATCGCGATCAGCCGCGCGAGATCGCCGGTTCGCTGCCGCAGCGGCGGCACCTGGACCTCGACGACGGCGAGCCGGTAGTAGAGGTCGCCGCGAAACCCGCCACGCGCGACCTCGGCGAACACGTCGCGGTGCGTGGCCGCGACGATCCGGACGTCGTAGCGCTCGCTCTTGCGGCTGCCGAGTGGCACCACCTCGCCCGCCTCCAGCATGCGCAGCAGCTTGGGCTGCAGCGCGACCGGGAGGTCGCCGATCTCGTCGAGGAACAGCGTGCCGCCATCGGCCGCGGCGAACGCGCCTTCGCGGTCAGAGGCGGCGCCGGTGAACGCACCTTTGACGTGCCCGAACAGGTCTGATTCGATCAACGTCTCCGTCGACGCGCCGCAGTCGAACACGACGAACGGCTTGTTCGCGCGTGGCGATGCGTCGTGGACCCCGCGCGCCATCAACTCCTTGCCGGTGCCACTCTCGCCGAGGAACAGGATCGACGCGGCTGACTTGCTCGCACGCTCGAGCAGGCCGAACACGCCTCGCATCGCGTGACTACCACCGTACAGCGCGCCGAACTTGTCGCTGACCGAGGGAGGGATGTCGATCACCTCGTCGGCCGGCATCAGCTGGAGCAGCGTCTTGCCGATCCGGATCGCGACCCCAGGCGGCGCGACGACCTTGCCGACCGCGACTCCGTCGATGATGGTGCCGTTCTTCGAGCCGAGGTCGGTGATCGCGAACCCCTGTGGAGTCGGCGTGATCGAGCAATGGCGCCGAGACACGAACGCGTCGGTCAAGATCACGTCGCACGTTCGCTCGGTCCCGATCACGACGCCGATCGGCGGAAGCTCGAGCTCGGTGCCGCGGTCCGGTCCGTCGACCACCCGGAGCTGGGCGATGCGCACCACCGCGCGCCTGTCGATCGCGTTGGTGACGCGCGTCACGAGCATCGCGGTCAGCTCTGGCTCTTGCCGAGCTCGGACCGAATGCGCAGGCGGAGGGCGTTGAGCTTGATGAAGCCCTGCGCGTCGCGCTGGTCGTAGACCGCGTCCTCCTCGAACGTCACGATGTCGGGGCGGTAGAGGCTATGTGGCGCCTTGCGGCCGAGCACGGTGACGCTGCCCTTGTACAGGCGAAGCCGCGCGGTGCCCGTGATCGCCTGGGCGACGTCGTCGATCAGCCGCTGCAAGGCCTCGCGCTCCGGCGCGAACCAGAAGCCGTTGTAGACCAGCCCGGCGTAGCGCGGCATCAGGTCCTGCCGCAGCCGCAGGACCTCGCGATCGAGCGTCAGCGACTCGACAGCAGCGCGCGCCGCATGGATCACGGTGCCACCCGGCGTCTCGTAGACGCCGCGCGACTTCATGCCGACGAACCGGTTCTCCACCAGGTCAACGCGGCCGACGCCATGCTCGCCGGCGATCGTGTTGAGCTTGCTCAGCATCTCGACGGGCCCGAGCCGCTCGCCATCGATCGCCACCGGGTCACCGTGCTCGAGCTCGATCTCGATCTCGCGCGGCTTGTCAGGAGCCTGCTGCGGGTCTCGCGTGAGCTGGAACATCGCCGGATCCGGCTCGTTCCACGGGTCCTCGAGCACGCCACCCTCGTAGCTCGTGTGCAGCAAGTTGCGATCGACCGAGTACGGCTTCTCCGCCGTCGCTTCGATCGGGATGTTGTGCTGCTTCGTGTACTCGATCAGCTCGCGACGCCCCTTGAACTCCCACTCGCGCCACGGCGCGATGATCTTGATGCCGGGGCGGAAGTGATACGCGGCGAGCTCGAACCGGACCTGATCGTTGCCCTTGCCGGTGGCGCCGTGTGCGATCGCTTCGGCACCCTCGGCGTCCGCGACGTCCATCATGCCCTTCGCGATGCAGGGCCGCGCCAGTGACGTGCCGAGCAGGTACTGGCCCTCGTAGAGCGCGCCGGCACGGAGCGCCGGGAACACGTAGTCGCGCACGAACGGCAGCCGGAGATCGACGACCACGGCCTTCTCGGCGCCGACCGCGAGCGCCTTCTGGCGCGCAGCTTCGAGATCCTCCTGCTGGCCGACGTCGGCGCAGAAGCAGATGATCTGGGTCTGGTACTTCTCCGCGATCCAGCGCACGGCCACGGAGGTATCGAGCCCACCCGAGTACGCGAGGACGACTTTTCGCATGGCTCTATCTATATACCTGTTTGGCCCAACGCTGCTCAGCGCAGGATGCCGCGCACGAACAGCTGACACAGGTAGCGATGCGCTTCGATCCGCGGCATGCCGCAGACATCGAGGATCTCCTCGAGCGACAGGACGCCATCGATCCGCGACAGCAGGAACGCGGCGCGCGGGCTGATCGGCGCACTCGCGAGCTCGTGCAGCGGGCGTGCGAGGGACGGCACGCGGGCGAGCGGACCGAGGTGCGCCGCGAACACCGTCATCACGGTATCGCGATTGCGGTGGATCAGCTTCTGCGCGAGCGCGCTGTTCGGATCTTCCGACAGCGCGAGCTCGACGGCTGCGACCGCGCGGTCGTGATCACCCGCTTGCTGCCAGCCCAGCGCACGCTCGAACAGCGTGGTGATCCGGCGGCGCGTGCGGTCTTCCTTGGCCTCTGGTTCGGTGATGCCGGCATCGACCTCGACGAGGATCAGCCCGGTGCGCGTGTCGACCGGATCCTCGAAATCGCGGGGCGAGGTCCCCGGCGTGGTGGCCTCGAGCGCGTGCGTGTCGCCGCGGTGGATCGTGTCGTCCTCGCTCGACGCACGCGCACGCGCACGCGCGAGCTGGCGGATCCCGAGGTCCTGCGTCGGTGCAGCGGTGATCGCCGGCATGTACGGCGTCTCGCCTGCGCGTGACATCGGCGGGCGCTTGGTCGTCGGCTTGTCACGCTGCGCTTGTGCGTGCGCCACCTGCGCGGCCGAATGCGACAGCTTCTCGGTCCGCTGCGAGCTGAAGTCGCCGGTCGGTTGCGGCCCGAAGTCGCTGGTCTGCGCGCGTGGTGCGGTGTCCGGGCGGATCGCGGGTGGCCGGGTCGGTCCCGGCAGGTCGCGCGTCGAGCTCGGTGCGGGGAGCGGCAACACGAGCGGGATCGGGGCGGTGACCACCGGGACACCGTGGACCGGGGTCGGGCTCGGGAGCGATGTGATCAGCTCGACGGGCTCGTCCTCAGGACCCTGGCTCGGCGGTGACGGGACCGGGTCGGGCTCGTAGGCCAGCTCGAGCTCGGCGTCGGAAGGCGGCGCGACGTCGAGTGCGATCGCGAGGTCGTCCTCCGGCGGCGTGGGATCCTCGTCCCTGATCACCGGCGTCCGCAGGGTGATGTTCAGCTCGGGGGGGCCGGATTTCTGGCGCAAGCGCTCCTCGTTCTGCGGCGCGATCGGCGCGGTCGGCTGCACGAAGCCGAGCTCGCGTTTCTTCACGTGGGTGACCCAGCCGCCGGTGGGGGTCTGGAAGTCGGAGAGCTCGTCCCCGAACGGAGGCGTCTCCTCGCCGCGAAACTCCGACGTGATCGGGTCGCCAGCCTGCTCGAGCAGATCGCTCGACGGCTTGCCCTTACCGCCCGGGTATTCGCGCGTCGCGTCCTCGAAGTTGATCTCCTCGCCGCTGGCCGTCGCGACGCGCGGCGGGCGCGAGATCGTCTCCTCGTCGAGCTCGAGCGTGATCTGCGGGTAGTCGTTCGACAGCGTTCGCACCCCGCCCCCGGTCGTGGAGTTGAGCTCGGCCTCGATGAACCAGCCCTCGTCGATCGGATCGGAGGACGCGTCGCTGACCTCACCGGGCTCGCCGTGATCGATCTCGATCTGGTACTCCGGCTCCTCGTCCGCGATCCCGAACGGCGCCTCCCCCTCGCGATTGATCTCGCTGGTCAGCAGCTCGTAGTTCATGCGCACGTAGTCGACGTAGCTGTTCGCTTGCGGGTTCTCGGGATCGCTCGCGAGGGCTTGTTCCCACACCAGCAGCGCACCATCGAGGTCACCGGCTCCGTACCTGGCAAGGCCGTCCTCGATGAGCCGGTCCACGTCCGCGCGCGCCAATGCGATCACCCGCGCGTCTTCGAGACCACGCCTCGGAACATGTTGAGGGTTCGGTTGAGCGCCTCGGTCGCCTCGGTCAGCGTGGTCAGATCCTTGGCCGCGATCGACTGCCGCGTCCGATCGACGACGGCGCGCGCCTTCTTGACCGCGTCCTGGCCGAAGTCCGACCCTGCGATGATGTCCGTGACCTGCGGGAACAGCGCCTCGATCTCCTCGAGCGCCTTCTCCGCGGCGTGGCGCGCCTTGTCGAACTCCTGGCCGGAGCGAACCTCGACCATGTAGTCCTTGTTGGCCTCGACCATCTTCTTGATCTCGTCCTCGGTCAGGCCACTGGTCGCGGTGACCGTGATCGACTGCTCGAGGCCAGTCTCGAGGTCCCGCGCCTTCACGGACACGATGCCGTCGGCGGAGATGTGGAACATGACCTCGACCTCGACCTCGCCTCGCGGGGCGCGGCGCAGTCCGGTCAGCACGAACTCGCCGAGCAACTCGTTCTCCTCCGCGCGATCGCTCTCGCCTTGCAGCACGAGGATCTTCACCGAGGTCTGGTTGTCCTTGACCGTGGTGAACACGTGCTGCTCCGACGTCGGCACGGTGGTGTTCTGCTCGATCAGTTTGTGGAAGTAGCCACCGACGATCATGATGCCGAGCGAGTGCGGCGTGACGTCGAGCAGCAGGATGTCGCTCTTCTCGTCCGTGAGCGCGGCGCCCTGGATCGCGGCGCCGAGCGCGACGACCTCGTCCGGGTGGACGCCCTTGCACGGCTCGAGGCCGAAGAACTCGGCGACCGCCGACTGCACGCGCGGCATGCGCGTCATGCCACCGACCAGGATCACATCCTCGATCCCGTTCTTCTGGATCTCGGCTTCTTCCAGGGTGCGCGCGCAGATCTCGATCGTGCGGTCGACCAGATCGCTGGTCAGCTCCTCCAGCTTGTCGCGCGTCAGCATGGTCTGGAGGTGCAGCGCTTCGTTGCGTCCGGTCGAGATGATGAACGGCAGGTTGATCTCGGTCTCCTTGACGCTCGACAGCTCGCACTTCGCCTTCTCGGCGACGTCCTTCAGGCGCTGGAGCGCCATCTTGTCCTTGCGCAGGTCAATGCCGTGCTGCTTCTCGAAGCCGAACACCAGCCAGTCGATCACGCGGCGATCGAAGTCCTCGCCGCCGAGGAACGTGTCACCTGCGGTGGAGATCACCTCGAACACCCCGTTGCCGATCTCGAGGATCGAGATGTCGAACGTGCCGCCGCCGAGGTCGTACACCGCGACCTTGCGCTCGATGTTGCGACCGAAGCCATACGCGAGCGCGGCCGCGGTGGGCTCGTTGATGATCCGGATGACATCGAGCCCGGCGATCCGGCCGGCGTCCTTGGTCGCCTGGCGCTGGCCGTCGTTGAAGTACGCGGGCACGGTGACCACGGCCTTCGGGACCTCTTCGCCGAGGTACTCCTCCGAGATCAGCTTCATCTCCTGGAGGATGTAGGCCGAGACCTCGGGCACGCTGAACACCTGGTCCCGCAACATGATGCGGACGTCGTCGTGCGGACCCTCGACGATGCGGTACGGCATGATCTCGAGCGAGCTGCGCACGGCCGCCGAGCCCCACTTGCGCCCGATCAGGCGCTTGGCCGCGTACACGGTGTTCTCCGCGTTGGTGATCGCCTGGCGCTTCGCGATGTGACCGACGAGTCGCTTGCCGTTCTCCGCGATCGCGACCATCGAGGGAGTTGTCTTGTAGCCGCCGCGATTCGGGATCACCGACGGCGTCCCGTCCTCGACGATGGCAACACACGAGTTCGTGGTGCCGAGGTCGATACCGATCACCTTGTCACTGGCCATGGCGCGCTATTTTCCCCCGATTTCCAAACAGATCACCAGGCCAACCGGCTTGGTTATTGAGCCAGCAACCGACGGACCTCCGAGAGGTCATTTCGCAGCTCGGCGGTCAGCGAGTCGTTCTCGCTCTTGATCGCCATCGCCATCACGAGGACCTCTTCCGCGTCGGTGAGCTTGCCTGCGGCCCGGAATGCGGCGGCCAGGAGACGCGCGGACGAGGCGTCGTTCGGCGCCATCGCGTGTGCCTTCTTCGCGTACTCCAGCGCACTTTTTGGCTGACCTGCGGCAAGTGCGCAGCTCGTGGCACGTCGAAGGTAGCGCAGCTGCGGATCGACGCGGACGGCGGCGGCGAACAGCTTCATCGCCTCCATCGCGTCCCCGGTGACCTCGAGCTGGCAGGCGCGCTCGAACAGCTCTGCGGCGTACTCCTGCTGGGTCTGCGGCTGGTCGGTCGGTCGGTTGTGCGGGGTGCCGCGGGCGCGCGCCCCGGGTGTCGTGACCTCGGTCAGCCGCGCGTATGCACGGCTCGTCGCCTCGAACACCAGCTCGAGCTTCGGCGCGAACGTGCCGAGCCGCTTGCCGTAGTAGCGGTCGGGATGGATGTCCTTGGACAGCTGGAAGTAGGCGCGCTTCAGGTCGCGCGGAT
>JBBJLY010000288.1:0-9751 GCA_037720695.1 Kofleriaceae bacterium
CTTGAGGTCGCCGGCGTGGTTTTGTGGCCAGGTGCTCTCGGTCGGTGGATTCGGCGGTGGCGCGGGCTCGGGCTCCTCCTGAAGCTCGATCACGAAGTTGATCGTGGTCTCGACCCCGATCGCGCCCGGCTTGCCGTCGATCTCCGCGGGCTCGAACACGTACTGCATCGCCGCCGCGACCGCCGCCTCGTCGAACCCATCGCCGACCTTCTCGAGCACCTCGACCTTGGTCACGATGCCGGTCGCGTCGATCTGGATCCGGACCTTGACCTTCGCGGTCTTGCCCGCGTCGAGCGCGGCCTTCGGATACTCCGGCGCCACGGCTTGCAGGAGCTTCGGCGGCCTGGTGACCGCCGGTGCCTTCGGCGCAGGTCGGTCATCCGCCCGAGCGATCGACGCGAGGCTGGTGACGAGGCCGATCGCGAGGCCGATCGCAGCCAGCCAACATCGCATCGGCAGCAGCCTAGCCCGAAACAATCACGCGGGCAGGACGCGCGACCGAGATCACACTGTCCGGAGTCTCGGGTTCACGACTGCGAGCGGTCGCGCAGATGGGCGAGCAGCTTGTCGACCATGCCGCGCATCGCGTTCTCGAGTGCTTCGCGTCGCATCTGCGGCAGGTAGCGCGCCTGAAACGTCGCCGCTGGAACCTGGACCGTCGCGCCGCCCGACAGGAACGACAGCATCTTGCCGTCGGCATCGGAGATCGCGACGCGCAGCTGGGCAGCGAGCTCCATCGTCTTGCCGTTGCGGACAAGGTCGAGCTTGGTGACCGACACGTCGATCGTGCGCTGGGCGAGGCCGAGCCGCTTGGCATCGGCGGCGATCGTGGTGACCAGCGGAGCGTGCTTGCAGTGGGTGGCCAGCACGCCGCGCACGATCTCGGCGTTGAGCTGCCGCACCTTCTTGCTGGCGGTGCCGGGTGAGTCGTCGTTGGCGCGATTGATCGAGAGGAACAGGTCCGGCTGGTTCTCGAGTGCGCGCGGCTGGCTGGCGAGTCCGGCGCGGGTCGGCGGTGCCGCCTGCGCGGCCTGGACGGTCTGGAACGGGTCGGCGAGGGAGTGCTTGGTCGCGACCAGGCTGGCAGAGCCACGAGCGGCGCGGCGCACCCGGGGATCCGAGTCGACCTGCGCGGCGACGGTCAGCGCGGCGAGCGTGCCCTTGTTGCCGACGTTGCCGAGCGCCGCGGCGACCAGGGTCCGGATCCGGACGTTCGGGTCCTTGAGCGCGTTCACCAGCGGCTTGAGGGCGCGCTTGTTGCCGATCCGGGCGAGCGAGACCACGGCCGCGAGCCGCGTCTTCTCGCTGGAGCTCGGAGCCAGCATCCGGGTCAACCGATCGACCTGATCGGCGTGCGCTGGCACGGGGCGGAGGATCGACAGCGTGATCGCGAGAGCAACCGTGCAGCGAACTAAGCTCCCTGGCACGCTCGCGATTAGGCGCTTTCGGATCCAGTGAGTCAATCAATTCTCGCCCGGTTGTGTATCGTGTTCATGGGTGGCGATCAGCGACGGACAATTCCGCACCAGCGTCGTCGGTGGTGCGCTCGGGCTCGCGGCAATCATCGGCATCGGTCGGTTTTGCGGGAGCGTGTCACTTCCGCCCAGGCCCGTGCTTGCGATCCGCGCACCCGCCGCGCAGACCGCGCTGACCGAACAAGCCGCGGCGGCGCCCGCGGTATACGAAGATCACCTCGCCAGAGACGCGAGCACCGCCGGCCTCGCGGTGCCGACGCTCGACGACATGACCCGCACGCTCCCGTATCGGTTCGACGACAAGCGACACGTGCTCGAGGTCGGCGAGCAGCCGGTGCAGATCGCCGGACTCGCGCTGGTGATCAGCCGCGCGCGAGAAGGTCTCGTACTCGCGATCGAGAACACGACCGGCAAGGACGTCGCGTACCACGTCGTCAGCGCGCCAGTTCCGACGACGAACGGCTGCAACTCTGCACCAGCGCTACCTTTCAACGCTGTCGTGCTCGCGCGTGGTGCACGCGAGGTCCGGGTCGAGTGCGCGTGGCGCACCGGGATGGCGCTCGCGGTGACACGCGTCGAGCTGGTCGAGCTGCCGCCACTCTCGACGTGGTACCTGAGCCAGGTACCGGCCCCGCTGCTCGGGATCGAGCCGCGGATCGCGCGCGGACATCGGTCGCCAAACACCAGCGTTTGCAGCCCGATCGCCTCGCATGCACTCGAATCTGGGCTGGAACACGGAGAAATCGTGTGGCGGGATCTCGTCGACTTCTATGCCCGATACCGTTGCCAAACGTACCAGTTTCCCCTTACGTATCGAGCTGTTGGAAGAAACGATTGAAACTTGTCCGCTCGGGTTATCCACAGCCATCTGTCTGATTACGCGGCGTTATGCTTGCTATTACACGGCCGGCAAACGTAGCCTATCTCTAGTTACGCGGAGTTACGGGTGACCAAGTCCGAGCTCATCGAGAAAATCTCCGAGACGTTGAAGCTGCCGGCTGGTAAGGCGGAGGCAATCGTCAACACCATCTTTGACTCGATGGTGAAGGCACTGGAACGCGGGGAAGGCATCGAGATCCGCGGCTTTGGTAGCTTCACTGTCCGCAAGTACAAGGCCTACGAAGGTCGCAACCCGCGGACCGGCGAGACAGTTCATGTCGCCGAGAAGCGGCTGCCTTTCTTCAAGGTCGGCAAAGACTTGCGAGAGCGCGTCAACGCGGGACTGGGGACACCGTTGCCGGTGGACAAGCCCGATGACGAGCCGGACGACACGGATCCGAACGAGCCCAATTACGACGACGACGACGACGAACCGTAGTTGACCGGATAGTCCCGAGGCGTCTGGCCGAGGGGCAGCGGAGGTCACAATTATCTGGCGTCGTTCGCGATCGTGACCTGACCTGCGGCACCGTCGACGGTGACGATCATGCCGTCGGACAGCCGGGTCCACGCGTCCTTGCAACCAACGACGCACGGCACGCCGAGCTCGCGCGCCAGTGCTGCGCCGTGATCGAGCGGGCCGCCGCTCTCGCTGACGATCGCCGCGCAGCCGACAACCATCACCGCGAGGGCGGGCGTCACCGCACGGGTCACCACGATCTCGCCGTGACCGACCGCGATCGCCGACGCCAGCGATGCGAACCGCACCACCCGTCCGGTCACCCGCGCGCCGGTGCCGATCCCACTCAGCGAAGGCCCGATCTCGGGAGCGATGTCGCGACCGGCCTCGACCACGAGCGGCATCTGCCACCGGGTCGCGCGCTCGGTCGCGGCGCGTTCGGCAGCGGCATGGCGCCGGGCATCGATCGGCGCGATCCCGCGCAGCAGCTCGTCGAGCGGGATCCAGCACGCGTCGTCCGGATCGAGCCCGAGCTCGTGTGCCCGACCGAGGATCGCGCGGCGAACCATCCACTGCGCGCGCGAACCACACGTCGTCGCCCTCGGCGTGCTGGGCGGCACCGCGTCCCAGCTCTAGCGACCGGGTGACCTCGTCGGTCGCGCTCGCGATCAGATCGGCCAGCGGGTCGGGTTCGATCCGGCGCTCTCCACATGCGAGCCGCGCGCGCGCGATCGATTCGCGCAGCACGCCGGGCCGCTCGGCGAACGTCGGCACCGCGACATCCCACGCAGGTGACAGCACGCCGAGCCGCACGATCACCTCGGCCTCATCGATCTCGTCGCGGGCCGCCGCGAGCAGCGTCATCTCGACGGCCGACGTGCGCGCGCCGAGCAAGGTGATCGTGCTGCGTCGCTTGGGCTTCGCGCGCCGCGCCGCGCTGACCAGCGGGTGCAGCTGCTTGGCCCACACCCGGTAGAACGCGAGGTAGCGCCCGAGCGCATCGCCGAGCTCGAGCGGCTCGGCCGCGACGATCGTCGCCAGCTCGGCCTCGAGCACCGCCGCCTGCGCCTCGAGATCCGGGCGATCCCGGACGGTCGGCAGCGCGACCTCGACGCGCGGTGCGGTGTACAGGTAGCCGGCGCACACGCGCAGCGACCACGGCGCGACGCCCGCCGTCTCGACGCGCTCGCATAGCCCGACCTGCGCCGGCGACAGCGGATCGGGATTGTGGGCGACGTCCCACGCCCAGCGCCGGCCGTCGACCAGCAGTGGCGCGAGCAACGTATGCGGCGGCGGCACCGTCGGTGTGCGTGCCGGTGGATGCGAGATCGGGCGGGCCTGCACGATCCAGGTCGCGTCGCCCGCGATGATCTCGACGTCCGCACCGCCGGTCGCCGCGATCGCCTGCTCGGCCTGCAGGGCGAGCACGACGATCGGATCTGCGGCGGACCGCGGGTGCTTCGCGATCACGTCGTCACGCTGGACCCACACCTCGTCGCGCTCCGGCGCACCCGGCGGTCGCGTGTACACCGTGAGCAGCTGACCGGGAATGAAGCGCTGGACGATCACGCCGACCGCGAGCTCGGCATTGCGGCCTCGCGCATAGCCGGCGGCGAGCGGTGCGAGCGCGCTCGACCACACGGTCTTGATCGCCTGCCAGACGTCGGCGGGCGCGACGTCGGTCACCGACGCGAACACGCCAGCCGCCGCGCCTGCCGCGCCATCCTCGATCGACGCCGACGAGCGGACGGCCAGCGGGCCTCCGAGCGTGTGTGCGCGCGTCACGATCGCGGGCTCGGGCTCGGCCTGCGCGATCCGATCGGCGGCCTCGGCGAGCCGGTGACCGATAGACGCGAGGTCGGACGCGAGGTCGCCGACGACGCTGCGAAACACCGCATCCGAGATCACGAACCCGTCGGGCACGGGGAGCCCGGCCGCCACCAGTCGCGCGAGCCCGAGCGCCTTGCCGCCGCAGCTGACGTCACAGTCGGCGATCGAACGGACTCGCATCCCCCCCTTCTACCGCGTACGATCGATCCGTGCGACTCGCCGTCCTCGCGCTCGTCCTGACTTTTGCGAGCAGCGCGCGAGCGGATGACAGCAAGCTCGGCAAGGAGGACGTCACGCTGCAGCCCCGCGCCACCGTGCGCGGCAAGAACAAGCTGTGCTGTGGCTACCCGCTGGTCGAGGAGCTCGGCTGGGCCTTGCGCTTCTACTGGCTCGCGCTCGAGGCGGACTACCAGGATCCGCAGGCCTCGCCGAAGAGCGGGCGCAACGCCGCCGTGCCGCTCAACACGTGGGTCGAGATCTACACGCGCGACGGCTACTTCATGGGGCGCGTGCCGGAGCGGTTCGCGTGGGCGCTCCGGCTCGAAGGTTCGGGCCTGATGATGGATGATCGGGTGTTCAACTATAACGGACCGTGCAAGTTCGGCTACGGCACGTGCTTCGAGCAGCTCGATCAGAAGGAGCATCCGTTCGGCCGCGGTGCGGGGCAGCGCCCGCTGATCCCGTTCAAGTCGGTCGCGGTCGACAAGTCAGTGATCCCGATCGGCGAACCGCTCTACATCCCGGAGTTCGACGGCCTGCTGCTGCCCGACGGCTCGATCCACGACGGCTGCGTTCGCGCCGATGACACCGGCGGTGGCATCAAGAAGCGCAAGATGGACTTCTTCGTCGTGACCTACGGCAATTTCCGCTACTTGCTCGATCAGCTGCTGAATGTCACCTGGGTGACGCCGCACCTCGAATCGCCACGCTGCGAGTACCTGCGAGATCTATAGTAGGGTCCCGGCCGATGCTCGAGGGGCTGTTCCTGACACCCGCGGTGACCGCGATCAACGAGGCGCTCGCCTCCGCGCACGCGGACGGTCCGATCGCCGTGCTCGGCAACGCGAAGCTCGCGCAGGCGCTCGCCGGCAAGCGCGAGGTGATCCCCGTCGGGCTCCCCGCGCGCGCCGCGAAGAAGCTGCCGAACGCGATCCCCGATCTCTCGTCGATCGAAGCGGGCTCGCTGGTCGCCGTGATCGGCGTCGACCTCGCGACCGAGGCCAGCGCCGAGACCTGGTCAGCAACGCTGCGCGACCTCCAGCGCCTCGTTCGCGACGGCGGCGCGATCGTGCTCGTCGATCGCGGCCACGCCCCCGAGGCCAGCCGGCGGGCGCTGTGCGCCGGGCTGACCGAGATCGAGCAACGTCACGCGGGACGTAGCGTGATCACGAGCGGGCTCGTCACGCACCTGTAGCGCCGAGCATCCCGCGCAGCGTGTCCTCGATCCCGACCGTGCCGCGCACGAAGCGCGCCGACCCGCGCTCCCACGCGACGTGGCCGCTCGTGACACCTTCGTAGAGCTCGCGGAGCAGCCCGGCGACCGGCGCCGAGATGCCGAAGCTGGTCAGCGTCGGGACGACCGCCTCCATGGGTGCCGCGTGCGCGGCGATCGGCTTGCCGGTGATCGTCGTCAGCGCGGCGGCGACATCCTCGGCCGAGTATCGCGCGGCCCCGCGAGCTCGATCACCTGGAAGCTGCGACCGCCCTCGACCAGCGCCGCCGCCGCGACGCGGCCGATGTCCTTGGTCGAGACCTGCGCGAACGAGTGCCCCGGCGGGACGAATGTCGGCACGATGCCCTGGCCGAGCATCCCGAGGCTCGCGCCCCAGTTGTCCTGGAACGACGCCGCGCGGACGGCGGTGATGGCCGTCCCGGTCGCGCGCAGTGCGATCTCGGCGAGGTGGGCCGCATGGATCGGCCCGGTGCCGGCGGGATGCTGTGCCGCGATCGACGACAGCAACACGACGTGCGGCACGCCGCTCGCCGTGACGGCCTGGGCGATCGCCGCCACCAGCTGCTTCATCGACTCGACGGGCGCCTCGGCTCCCAGGTTCGGCGGCAGCAGCAGGTAGGCACCCTTGACGTCGGTCAGCGCCACGGTGAGCGCCGCGGCATCCGAGACCGAGGCAACGGCGACCTCCGCGCCGCGAGCGGCGAAGGGCGCGCCCTTGGCCGCGTCGCGAACGATCACGCGGACCTGCTGACCCTGACCGAGCAGGGTCTCCGCGACGACGGAACCGGTATGACCAGAAACTCCAGCGATTGCGTACATGCCAGCACCATGAGGGCGGTGCGGTCATGAGTCCAAACGTTGCTATACATGACCAACATGCGCCGTACTCATGACCCGCTGGCCGGCATGGATCTCAACCTGGTGGTCGCGCTCGACGCGTTGCTCGCCGAGCGGCACGTCACGCGCGCCGCCAGCCGGCTGGGCGTCACGCAGTCCGCCGCCAGTCACACGCTGGCGCGGCTTCGCGAGTTGCTCGGTGATCCGCTGCTGGTGCGCGGTCCGGCGGGCACGATGCTCGCGACGCCGCGCGCCGAGCAACTCGTCGCGCCGGTCCGCAAGATCCTCGGCGAGCTCGCGCAGGGCATGCAGGGCACGCCCGCGTTCGATCCCGCAACGTCGCGTGCCGTGTTCCATCTCGGCACCAGCGACTACGCCGAGGTCGTGCTGCTGCCGAAGCTGGTCGAGCGACTCGGCCGGCTCGCGCCGCGCACCGAGCTGTGGGTCCACAACTTCACCGAATTTGGCGCCGAGGCCCTCGCGAGTGGTGCGCTCGATCTCGTGATCGGTCCGACCCACATCACCGGCAAACCCGCCGCCAGCTACGAGAAGCGCATGTTCGACGAGGGCTTCACCTGCGTGATGCGTACCGGACATCCGCTCGCGCGCGGCAAGCTGACGCTCGCGCGCTACTGCGAGGCGGCCCACCTGCTCGTCGCCCCCCGCAGCCGGCCGGGCAGCGTCGTCGACAGCGCGCTGACCGCGATCGGCCAGACCCGCCGGATCGCGCTCGCGCTACCGCACTTCCTCGTCGTGCCCCACGTGATCGCCGGCACCGATCTGATCGCCACGCTCGCGACTCGGGTCGCCGCGCTGTTCACCGATGCGCTCGGCCTGGTGTGCCGGCCTCCGCCGCTCACGCTGCCGCGCTTCAACATGGCGCTGACGTGGCACGAGCGCAGCCACCAAGATCCCGCGCACCGCTGGCTACGCGAGCAGCTGCTCGCCGTCGCGACCGAGATCCGTTGACCTATTCCCAGGTGCCCTGGACGATCAGCGAGATCACCCGGCCGGGCGCGTGATAGTTCTTGCGCGTCTCGGGGGCGACGTTGGTGACGTCGTCGACGCGCAGCACGCCGAGGTACTCGCGCGTGATCGGCGCGGTCAGCGTCGCCTCGAGCGTGGTGTACCCAGGGACCGTGTTGCCCTTGTCGATGCTGTCACCGAAGTAGCGCGCCCGGGCGAGCACGCTGATCCGCGGGTCCGGCGTGACCTGGACCCAGCCGTCGGCGCGATGGCTGGGCAGCCGATCGAGCGGTGCCATCGCGAGGTCTGGATCCTCGGAGTCGCTGCGGGCGCGGATGTACGAATACGAGGCGCCGACCTCGACCATGCGGTGCGGCTTGACGCGCGCGTGGGTGTCGACCCCGAGGATGTCGAGCCGGCCGAGATTGGTGCTGATCATCGCGGTGGGATCGTCGGGCAACGCGGGGTCCTGGATCAGGCGGATCGTGCCGGTGGTCCGGCGGTAGAACGGCGCGAGCTCGAGGCGGATGCGCTCGTCGAGTTGCTCGATCGCGCGCAGCTCGCCGTGCCATGCCTTCTCGGGCGCGAGGCCCGGCACGCCGGTGTCGGGATCGAACCGTTCGCGCAGGCTGGGCAACCGGCCCTTGCGGCCACCGGTGGCGACCAGCTCGAGCTGTTGGGTCGCGCGGACCTTCGCGACCAGCTTGCCCTCGGGCCACGGCGACGCGCCGACGCCGACGGGGATCGCGGCGCCGAGCGCGCCGTCGAGCCGGAGGCGGCGAGACTCGTACTGGAGGTCCGCGGCCGGCTCGAGGATCGTGGTGTCGCCGCGGCTCGTGAGGTCCAGTTGATCGACGACCGTGGCCTGCTCGCGATGCGCGCTGAACGAGGCCGCCCATCGCATCGACTTGCCGATCGGATGCGTCAGCAGCGCGAGCCCACCAACGCGCGTTGCGGTGAGATCCTCGGTGGCACCCTGGGTTTCGAGCGTGGCATCCGCGAAGTGGCGCGACTTGCGGGCGAGGTAGTGGACGTAGCCGGAGCCCTGGAGCTGGAGCTTGTCGATCCGATCGTCGGCCTTGAAGCCGGCACGCGCCGAGGTCTCGCGATCGACCATCAACACGTCGCCCTTCTCCGTGTCGCTCGGCGGCGAGATGTAGTCGCGGCTGTCGAGGAAGCCGTCGAGCACCAGCCGGCGCTCGTCGCGTCGGTACTCGAGCCGGGTCGAGCCGGTCGACGATCGGCGGCCCTCGTCGAGCGTCGCCGCGCCAGGGAGTGGCAGATCGCGCGAGCCCATCTGGCCCGACGCGGACAGCCGGATCGCGACGTGGTTCGCGAGCGCCGCCCGCGCGGTGCCGGTGACGCCGAACGAGGGCAGCGAGTCGCCGGACAGCCGGGCGATCACGACCTGCGGGCCGATCGCGTCGCGCGTCAGCACCTCGATCACGCCGCCGGGTCCGCCGGGTCCATCGATCGGCGACATCGGGTTGGTCGACACCCGGATCTGCACGATGTCGGTGACCGGGATCGTCGAGACGTCGAACGTCCCGTAGTACGGGTCGGTGACCGACACGCCGTCGACCAGGATCGTGACGGCGCCTTTGCGGCCACCGCGAACGTCGATGTTGTAGCCGCCGCGGCCGGCATCGCGCACCGTGACGTCGGGCAGCAGTCGCAACGCGCTGCCCAGGTCGGTCGCGCCACGCGCCGCGAGTTGCTCGCCGGTCAGCCGGACGTCGGTGTCGCGATCGAACGGCTTGTCGGGACGCTCGTCGAAGATCTCGATCACGTCCTCGCCCACGGGCAACGTCGCGCCAACTCGGGTTCAACAACATGTATCGCGTGCCGCGA
>JBBJLY010000289.1:0-9715 GCA_037720695.1 Kofleriaceae bacterium
GCCGGTCGCCTGCAGCGCACCCCGATCGAGCTCGCGAGGCTGTCGGCGACCCTCCGCCAGCGCCTGCGCGAGACGGAGTCGACTATCTCCGCGATCCGCACGGGTCACGCTGTCGGTCTCGTCATCGAGGGACAAGGTGGTCCTCAGGTATCCGGGCAGGATACCGGGCAGCGGTACCGCCAGCTCGTCGAGACCATGAACGAGGGGGCCCTACTGCTCGACGATCGCGGCACGATCGTCTACGCCAACGCGCGGTTTGCCGAGCTCGCCAAGGTCCCGCTCGGACGCCTGATCGGCTCGCAGGTCGAGCTCCTGGTACCGGACAGCTGGCGCCACATGCTCGACGCGCTGCTGCGGGCTTCGCAGCACAAGCCAGCGAACGCCGAGGCGGAGCTGCTGGCGATGGATGGTAGCCGCGTCCCGGTCTACCTTTCGGCATCGGCGAGCTGGGACGCCGAGGTGAGGCTGACCTACGTCGTCGCCACCGATCTGTCCGAGCAGAAGCGCAGCCAGGCGATCGTCGCGGCCGAGGGGCTCGCGTCGCTCATCGTCGATCAAGCAACCGAGGGGCTCGTCGTCTGTGATCCGACCGGACGTGTGGTTCGCGCCAGCCAGGCCGCTCATCGGATCGCCGGCAGGAACCTGTTGCTCGACAACTTCGCCGACGTGGTCCAGCTTCGCAGCGCAGAGGGCACGGAGGTCGCGCAGGCGATCGTCACGTCGGCATTGCGCGGCGAGGTGACCAGCGGTGTGGAGGTGACGCTGGGAGCTCCCAGCTCGGGCGAGCTCGCACTGCTGGTCTCGGCAGGCCCCATCCTCGCTTCCGACGGCACCGCACTTGGCTGTGTGCTGTCGTTCGTCGACATCACCGAGCGCAAGCGCGTTGCCCAGGAACGGCTCGAGCTCCTGGAGGTCGCGCAGGCCGCGAATCGTGCCAAGGACGAGTTCCTCGCCATGCTTGGCCACGAGCTGCGCAACCCCCTCGCGCCGATCCTGACCTCGCTCGAGCTGATGAGACTCGAGTCCGAGGTGACCATGCGGCGCGAGCGGGAGATCATCGAGCGACAGGTCCATCACATGGTGCGGCTCGTCGGCGATCTGTTCGACGTGTCACGCATCACGCAGGGCAAGGTCAAGCTCGACCGCGCCCCGCTCGAGGTTGCCCACCTGGTGGGACGTGCCGTCGAGCTGGCCACGCCCCTGATCGAGGAGCGCGGCCATCGCCTGTCCGTCGAGGTGTCCCCGGGACTGATCATCGACGCCGACGAGACCCGCATCTGCCAGGTCCTGACGAACCTGCTCACCAATGCGGCCAAGTTCACCGAACCAGGCGGCCAGATCCAGCTCGTCGTGACCAAGGACCCGGATGCCACCGGCGGCCAGGTCGTCATGACCGTGAAGGACAGTGGCATGGGCATCCCTCCGGAGCTCCTGCCTCAGGTGTTCGACTCGTTCGTGCAGGGCCAGCGCTCGAGTGCACGGTCGGAGGGTGGCCTTGGCCTCGGGCTCGCGATCGTGCGGAGTATGGTCGAGCTCCACGGCGGCTCGGTCAGGGCGCGTAGCGACGGCGTTGGCAAGGGCAGCGAGTTCGAGATCCGCTTGCCTCCGGGGCGCCGTCGAAGGCTGCGTCCGTCCCAGTCACCGGCCACGGTGAAGCGGGTCACGACCGACGCTCGACGCGTGCTGATCGTCGACGACAACCAGGATGCCGCCGACGTGCTCGGCGATGCGCTCACCAAGGGTGGCCACGTCGTACGCGTGGCCTACGACGGGCCGACCGCCCTGGACGTGGCGAGGACGTTCTATCCGCAGGTCGCCTTGCTGGACATCGGGCTCCCCATCATGGATGGCTACGAGGTCGCCCGCCAGCTGCGCATCCTCGATCTGGGCGGCGCCCGGATCCGGCTGATCGCGGTGACCGGCTATGACCAGGAGCGCGACCGCCAGAGGACCGCCGAGGCCGGCTTCGACGCGCACCTGGCGAAACCCGCCACGTACCTGACGGTCATGGGCCTGCTCGGCGACGCCCCCGAGCGTGAAGGTCCGCCAGATCCTGCCAGGTGACGCTGCGAGGGGTGGTCAGAGCGAGGGGTGCGCGATCGGGCGGAGCTCGGTGTGTCCCGCCTCGGCCTCGCGATCGTTCAACATCTCGCGCTGGAGCGCGACGTGCGCGAGGAGCGACTGCGCGAGCTCGAAGTGCTCGTCGATCCGATCGAGCAGCTCCTCGTGCTCGAACTGCAACACGATCGACTCGGTCGTCGCCCGCGCCGTGACCGAGCGCGGTGCGGTCGAGAGCTCGGCGACGCCACACACGAGATCGATCGGGCCGCGCGCGATCGGCGCGATACCCGGCCGGACCAGCTCGGCCGCGCCGCGGACGAGCACCGAGAGACGATCGGTGCGCGCACCGGCGGTCGCGATCACGGCACCCGGCGCGAACCGCTCGACCCGCGCGTTGTGGGCGAGGTTCGCCAGCGCCTGGACGCTGGCATGGGCGAACGCGGGCACGCGCGAGAGCAGCAGCAGGCGATCGACGAGCGCGAACGCATCGGCCTCGAAGATGCTCTCGATCTCGGCGGGTGTCGGATCGGGTCGCGACACGAGCTGGCCGGGCGACGCCCCGAGCATGTCCTCGAACAGCACACCGCTCAGCCGCGACAGGATGTTCTGGATGATCTCGACGTTGTCCTGCAGGTACTCGAGGTAGACCACCGCATCGATCTCGAGGACCCGCGTCGGGCCGCGCGAGGTCGCCGTGCGGCCGTGCGGCTTGCCCATCATGAAGTCGAGGAACCCGATGGTGCCGGAATTTGTGATCCGCCACATCGGGCGGTTCTCCGCGACGATCTCGACGACGCCCGACGTCAGCATGAAGACGCGATCGCTCGGCGTGCCGCGCTCGTACAGGTGCTCGCCATCGCCGAAGTCGACGTGGCGCGAGATCCCGAGCAACGTCTGCAGTTGCTCGTCGGTCTGCGCGAACGGCATCTCACTTCGCAGGTGGAGCTCGCTGTGCACGGCGGCGAGCGGATCGAGCTCAGGCACTGGTGGCCTCGGCGAGCCCGAGCGGCGCGAGCAGCGGGCGCTCCTGCGAGATCGCGATCACCCGCTCGGCGAGCCGGGACGGTCCGAGCTGGAGCGCGTGGTAGGCGGCGCACGCGGCGAGCAACGAGTCGCTGTCGTGCAGCATGCGATCGAGCGCGTCGAACGAGCCGAGCGGTGCGCGCGCGAGCTCGGGCACCCGCGCGACCTGATCGGCGGGCGACAGGTCCTCGTACGCGGCCAGGATCCCGTCGCGGATCCCCTTCGCGTGATCCTCGGCGTACAGCGGGTGGCGGGTCAGCGTGTCGAGGAACTCGAATGCGTGTGCACGTGCGGCGCGATCGGAGCTCTCGAACGCGCGCTCGATGCTGCGGACGTCGTCGCGCGGGTGCAGCGCCTCGAGCACGAGGAACACGCGGTCGCGGGCCTGCGAGACCTTGTCCTGCAACAGCCCGCGGACGAGCTCGGCACTCGGGCGGTGGTCACCGGCGCCGAATGCCACCGCGAGCCCGAGCAGCCGGAAGTGCTCGCGGATGTGGTGGCGGAGCTCGTCGACCAGGATGGTGAGCTCGAACCGCGCGCCCTGGCGGATCGCGAGGCGCGCGATCGCGCGCAGCAGCCGGTAGCGCACCGCTCCGGACCGCTCCTCGCGCAGTCGGGCGATCAGGAGATCACCGGCGCGCTGGGTGCCGAACAGCGCGATCGTGGTCGGCAGGTGGAGTCGCACGCGCGGCGGCGTCGCCGGATCGATCAGCGCCTGCTCGAGCGCCGCGAGCGCGGGCTCGCCGATCGCGAGCAACGCCGGTCGCACGTGCTTGCGTCCGGCGCGGTTCGCCAGCCGCTCGATCAAGATCGGCAGGTAGCGCACGTCCGGGATGCGCTTGACCGCACCCGCCAGCGGCTCGATCAGCGCAGGATCGTTCAATTGCGCGAGCGCGAGCAGCACCGACGCCCAGCGCGCGTCGCCGTCGTCGCGGATCGCCTCGGCGAGGATCCGGCGAATCGTGTCGGAGTCGTCATCATCACCGTCGATCAAGGCCGCGATCACCGGCAACGTTGCCGGGTCGGCGGCGGTGGTCGTGTGCGCGTCCCAGAACATCGCGCTCGCGCGCACGACCGGATCTTGATCCGCGAGCCCGGTCTCGATCGCACGGCGCTCGCCGGCGCGCGCGAGCGCCCGGACCGCGGAGATCCGGATCAGCGGATGGTCGGCCTCGAGCAGGCGATAGGTCAGCGGCACCCAGTCGGTGCGTCCTGGAACCGCGATCGCATCGAGCGCGGCGGCGAGCACCTCCGGTGAGTCGTGGCGCAGGAGCAGGGCAGGGATCAGGCGCGAGCGATGATGCGCGCGCAGCACCTGGACCGCCGCGATCACCCGGCGCTCGTCGACGCTGGACAGCGCCTCCACGACGACCTCGATCGACGGCAGATCGAGCTCCTGGTCGGCGCCGAACGTCGGCCGCGTCAACGCGGAGCGCAGCTGGGCGAGGTACGGCTTGCGCAGGCTGGCCGCCAGCGTGAGCCACGACGCGGCGAGCCCGACCAGGATCGCCGCCATCACCGTCGGGCTCGCGAACCCGAGCAGGCTGACGCCGAGCAGCACCGCCGCGGTCGCCGCCTGTACCAGCCGTGCGACCACGCTCTCGAGTGGCTCGCGGACCGCGGCGCGGACATCGACCGCGACCGGCATCCACAGTAGCTCGCCCGCGACCCGGTGGACGGAGTTGCGCAGTGTCGCATCCGCGCCCTTGGTGAGCACGATCGCGAAGAACGCGCTGGCTGTGAACATCGTGGTGGCGCCGCCGACGAGCAGCGCCAGCGGCAGCAGCATGAACACGCCGAGCACGCCGCCCTTGCGCAGGAGCCACGACGCGCCGACCGCCTGGAGCGCGAGCGAGATGATCGAGACCGCGCCGTTGTAACGGGCGAAGAATCCGGGCAGCTCGCTCGGCGCGAGTGCGACGGCCGCGTTCACCTTGAACAGATAGTCGCTGACCAGGGCCGCCGCCGTGGTCAGCACGCTGATCGCGGCGAGCTGCGCGACATAAGGATGGTCGCGCAGCCGCACCGGGCCGGTGACGGGAGGTGGCAGTGAGGCGGACCGGCGCCGCGGTTCGGCGAGCGAGCCCGCGTCCGGATCGTACTCCTGGGTCAACAGCAGCCCGCCGATCAGGTAGAACGCGGCGGCGACCGGCAGCAGGTATTCGACCGAGACCACATAGAGCAGCGCGCCCGCCGCGACCGCCCCGAGAAACGCGCCGGTGGCGCCGATCGCGGCGATCGGCCCGTACAGCCGCTTGGCCTCGCTGCTGGTGAACGTCGAGCTCGCGAGCAGCCAGAACTGGACGATCGTGACCGTTCCGAGGAGGCCGATCCAGAGGTAGAACGCGA
Source organism: Kofleriaceae bacterium (assembly GCA_037720695.1). Taxonomy (GTDB): domain Bacteria; phylum Myxococcota_A; class Polyangia; order Haliangiales; family Haliangiaceae; genus JABFXX01. The sequence goes on from JBBJLY010000289.1 coordinate 5,434, forward strand.
ACGCGACGGCCGGGCCGGGCCGGAGCAGGAAGAACATCGTCGTGCCGTACGACGCAGCCATCAGGGTCGACACCAGCGCGTGCCTTCGCCCGACCCGCCGGATCAGCGCCGCGTTAGCGACCAGCGCACCGATCGCGAGCACGGCCAGCGCGCCGTAGACGACCGACAGCCAGGTCGATGGCACCGCCCGCAGGAACATCGCGTCGCGCGCGGTCTCCGCGACCGTATGGGCGGCGAGGATCGCGGCCATCGCCGCGCCCACGCCGAGCAGCCGCCGGCCCTCACCAGGCCGGATGTCGAACATCGCCGACCGCCGAGGAACGGTCATTTTCCCGGACTATACGTGGCATCCGGCACAGGTGCGGTACCTTGTCAGCAAGATGCGCGACGACACCAACCTGACGTCCGGTGAACGCGGGCAGCGCCTGCGCACCGCGATGATCTTCCTGGGCGTCACGATCACCCTCGTGCTCTTGCTCGCCGAGCTCGCCGTCGCTCCGGCGTGGTGGCTGGTGCTCGGGGTGCCGCTGTTCGTCGCGTCGATGCAGCTGGTGCAAGCCTATACCGGCGTGTGCGTGTTTCATGCTCGTCACGGCACCCGGACGTGCGCCGTGAGCGGCGATGCCGAGCCGATCCTCGACCCGCGCAAGCGCCAATGCGTGCAGGCTCGCGCGAAGGGCGTGCTCGCGACCGCGATCGGGCTCGCGATGTCGGCGACGACACTCGTGGTCGTGCTCGCCTACGCTCGCTGAGCCAGGGTAGGCTCCGCGGATCGATGGAGCCAGCGGTCCTGCACACCACGGCCGGCGACCTGCCGCTCGAGGAGCTCGAGCTCAGCGTCGGCGAGCGCACCTGGACGATCCTGCATACCGGCGCGATGATCACCCTCGCGCAGGAGGTCGAGCTGCTGAAGGGCGAGACCACGACGAAGCGGCCGTACGGCATCGTGCTGTGGCCAGCCGCGATCGCGCTCGCCCACGACGTCGCGTCGCGCCCGCTCGCCGGCAAGCGCGTGCTCGAGCTCGGTGCGGGCACCGGGCTGCCGGGGATCATCGCTGCCTCGCTCGGCGCGCACGTCGTGCAGACCGATCGCCAGCAGCTCGTACTCCACGTGTGCAAGCTCAACGCGGCACGCAATGGCGTGACAAAGATCGAGCATCGGCTCGCGGACTGGACCGCGTGGGACGATGCCGGGCGCTACGATCTGATCCTGGGCGCCGACATCCTGTACGCCGCTCCCCTGCACCCGGAGCTGCGGCGGATCTTCGAGACCAACCTCGCACCCGGCGGCACGGTGCTGCTCGCGGATCCGTTTCGCGCGCCGAGCCTGCAGCTGCTCGAGCAACTGCAGCAGGCCGGCTGGCGGGTCACGCTCGACAAGTGGACCGTCGGGGTGACGCCACCGCCGCGACCGGTCGGCGTGTACGCGATGACGCGCGATGTCGCGTGAGCGAGACGGGTTCGCGCCGGTGCGGGCTGCGTGGTAGTCGTAGGTGGTGTCGGTCTCCCGCATCGTCGTGTTCGCGCTGGCGCTGACCCACGTGGTCGGGCTCGCGGAGCTGGTGATGGAGGATCGCTGCGGCGACGTCTGCGAGCAGGACGGCTGCGATCGGGACTGCCTTCCCGGCGCCGCGTGTCGCTGCCACACCACGAGCGCGGTGCCGCTGCTCCAGGTGACGCCGGTGCCTCTCGCGAAGCGCGACTCCCGCCGCGTGGTGGGGCCGGGAGACGCTGCCGATCGCATCCACGCGAACCCGGACCCGCGCGAGATCCTGCACGTCCCTCGGCGCGCCGGCTGAACAGCTTCCTCCTTCTGTTCGAGCTTGCACGACGGGCACGGTGTGGTGCCTCGAGGTACGTCATGGCTTCTCACGTTCGCGCCTGCCTCTGTGGTGGCGCGCTGATCCTGCTGTTCGCGCGTCCCGGTGCTGCCGGGACACTCCAGATCGATCTTCCAGCCGCATTGGCACGTGCCCGCGATCGGGCGCCCGACGCGATCGCGTCACGCGCGCGGGCGGGCGAGGTGCGCGCGCTGCGCGCCGGCGCGACCGCATGGATGTCGCAGAATCCGCGGCTGGAGGTCGGCGCAGGACCGCGATCCGGGCCCGATCGCACGCTCGTGATCCAGGGCCAGCTGAGCGTGCCGATCGAGCTGTCGACCCGCCGGGTCCAGCTCGCTGTGGCCGATGCACAGCTGGCGCACGCGAATGCGACCACGGAAGCCGAGCTCCGCGAGGTCGGGCTCGCAGTGACGACCGCGTTCTACGAGGCACGATTCGCGGATCTCGCGATCGAGCTCGCGGTGCGGAACCAGGACGTCGCCACCCGGGCCGCCGAGGCGGCCGCGCGCCGGCGCAAGGCAGGCGACCTCACGGATCTCGAGGTCAACCTCGCGACGATCGCGCTCGGTCGCGCACGCGCGGCGGTCGCGTCCGAGCGCGCGAACCGCGCCGAGGCGATCGGGCGGCTGGGCCTCTTGATCGCGGCGGGTCCCGACGATGCGCTCGAGCTGGTCGGCGATCTCTCACCGCTGCCGGTCACGCTCGACACGTTGCGCGCCGCGGTCGGCACGCGACCCGACCTACGCGCGATCGATGCCGAGGCCAGCGAGGCGCGCGCCGAATCCGCGGTCGCGGCGGTCACCGGCCGGCCCGACGTCACGACCTGGGTCAGCTACGAGCGCGATGAGGGCGACACGATCTTGCTCGGGGGGCTGAGCTTCACGCTGCCGGTGTGGAACCGGAATGTCGCCGCCCGCGCCGCCGCCCGCGCGAAGCTCGCGCGCACGGGGCTCGAGCGGTCGTCCCGCACCGCGGCCGCGTCACGCCAGGTTGGCGACGCGTTCGAGGGCTACACCCGCGCCCGCGAGGCAGTCGAGATCTTCACTCGCGACGTACTGCCCGCGCTCGCCGATAGCGAGCAGCTGCTCGAACGCAGCATCGAGACCGGCCAGCTCCCGATCAACGTCTACCTGGTCGCGCGTCAGGAGATCCTGGCGGGGCGCCGCGAGCACCTCGAGCGCCGGCTACAGCTCGCGAAGGCCGCGGCCGCGGCGCGGTTCGCGGCGGGGGTGGCGCCATGACGGCAAGGCTCCTGCTGATCCTCGGGCTCGTCGCGTGCGGCGGCGAGACCAAGCACGACCGCGAGGGCGCGCACGCCGACGATCACGCGGCCGGGTCCGGCTCCGTGGGCCACGACGATCACGACGGGCACGACGAGCAGGCGGGTGGCCCGAAGCTGGTCAAGATCGCCAGCGAGATGATCCGCGACCTGCGCGTGACGACGGCGAAGGCCGAGGCGCGGGCTGCGGGCGAGCGCGTGTCGGTGCTCGCCGAGCTCCGCATCAACCAGGATGCGTACGCGGAGGTCGCCTCGCCATCGCCCGCACGGGTGGTGCGCGTGCTCGTCCGGGCAGGAGACGAGGTCAAGGCGAACCAGCCCCTGGTCGAGCTGACGAGCGGCGAGATGTCGCGCGCCCGGGCGGAGCTGCAAGGTGCCGATGCGCGGCTCGCCCTCGCGCGCAAGACGCTCGAGCGCAAGCGGGCGCTGCTCGCGGAGCGGCTGATCGCCGAGCGCGACGTGATCGAGGCCCAGGCCGCGGTCACCGAGGCCGCGGCCGGGCGCACCATCGCCGCGGGGGCCCTGAAGCAGTTCGCGGGCTCGGAGGGTGGCAGCGGACTGCTGCTCCGCTCGCCCGTCGCGGGCACGGTGATCGATCGCGACGTCGTGGTCGGTCAGCTCGCGGATCCCTCGAAGACGCTGTTCCGGATCGGCGATCTCTCGAACCTGTGGCTGGTCGCGCACGTGTTCGAGCGTGACGCGGTGCGCGTGCGGGTCGGGACGACGGGGACCGCGTCGTTCGCGGCGCTGCCGGGCACGACCGTCGAGGGCAAGATCACGTGGATCGGCCGCGAGGTCGAGATCGCATCGCGTACGGTCCCGGTCCGGCTCGAGGTCGCGAATGCGGATGCCGCGCTGAGGCCCGGCATGTCGGCGACCGTCTCGATCCCGATCGGCCAGGTCAGCGGACGCGTGGTCGCGGTGCCGATCGCCGCGGTCCAGCGGGTCGGCGACAAGTGGTCGGTGTTCCTGCCGAAGGACCACGGCACGTTCGAGGCGAGGCCGGTGGGCCGAGGCCGCGATCTCGGCGGTGAGGTCGAGATCCTGTCGGGGCTCGCACCGGGCGACGAGGTCGTGGTCGACGGCGCGTTCCTGCTCAAGGCGGAGTTCGACAAAGCGAGCGGGGAGGGCGGCCATGGCCACGACCACTAGGAGCGCGTCG
>JBBJLY010000091.1:0-27542 GCA_037720695.1 Kofleriaceae bacterium
ATCAGCGCGCGACCCAGCTCGGCCATGTTCGCGAACCGCTGGTCGGGCGTCTTCGCGAGACACCGCATCACGATCGGCCGGAGCGCGGCAGGCGCGAGCACCATGTCGATCGGCGGATCGACCGCGACCTTGACGCACATCTCCGAGAAGCTCTCCGCGTCGAACGGCCGGCGGCCCTCGAGTAGCTCGTAGAGCACGGTGCCGAGCGACCAGATGTCGCTGCGCGCGTCGACCAGCCGCGCCGACCGCATCTGTTCTGGAGACATGTACGCCGGCGTGCCGAGCAGCGACTGCGTCTGGGTCAGCTGCATGTCCGTGCCGGTCGGCGCCTTCGAGATCCCGAAGTCGAGCACCTTCACGATCGCGGTGCCGTCGGGCCGCCAGGTCACGAACAAGTTGGTCGGCTTGACGTCGCGGTGGACGATCCCGATCGAGTGCGCCTCCGCGAGCGCTTCGGCCGCCTGCAGCACGAGCAGGCACGCCCACGCCGCGGGGATGGTGCCGCGCTGATCGATCAGGTCCCCGAGGTCGTGACCGTCGAGGAACTCCATCACCATGTACGGGACGCCGGTCTGGTCGAACACGCCGACATCGACCACGCGCGCGACGTGCTCGCTCTTCAGCTTCGACGCCGCCTGCGCCTCACGCATGAACCGCTCGACCGCGTCGGGATCGAGCAGCACGTCGGGCCGCAGCATCTTGATCGCGACCTGCTCGTTGAGCCCGAGGTGCGTGCACTTCGCGACGACGCCCATGCCGCCACTGCCGAGCACGGAGTCCACCCGGTACTTGCCGAGGAACACCTGCCCGATGCTGATGCCGGAATCAGCGGCTGGACGTTGCGGTACCACCGAGCGCTGATCGTAGCCTGCCGCGACCACGCTCTCAACCCACGGCTCCGTGTAGGTAATGGCCTACTAGTGCTGGATCTGGTGGATCTTGAGCGAGTTTGTCTGCAGCCCCGAGCCAACCGGGACCGCCATCGTGATGATGACGTTCTCGCCGGGCTGCGCGAGGTTCTTCTCGATCAGCGTGCCCTCGACCCGGTCGAGCAGCTCCTCCGTTGTCGCAGATGGACCGACGAGGACCGGCGTCACACCCCAGACCAGCGCGAGCCGGCGGTAGCTGACCTCGTTGGTGGTCAGGTTGATGATGTTGGCTTCGGGCCGGTACTCGCTGACCAGCCGGCCGGCGCCGCCGGAGTCCGACACGGTCACGATCGTCTTCAGCTTCATCGAGCGCGCCGCGACCATCGCCGCGTGGGCGATCGCGTTGGTCGGCGTGCTGAGCTGGATCTCGGGGACCTCGACGTTCGCGCGGTAGTACGCGCTGCGCTCGATCTCCTCGATGATCCGCGCCATCGTACGGACCGCTTCGATCGGGTGGACACCGGAGGCGGTCTCGCCCGACAGCATCAACGCGTCGGTCGCGTCGAGCACCGCGTTCGCGACGTCGGACGCTTCGGCGCGTGTCGGGCGCGGATGCGTCATCATCGATTCCAGCATCTGGGTCGCCGTGATCACGATCTTGCCGCGCTTGTTGGTCTCCTCGATGATCCGCTTCTGCCACAGCGGCACCTTCTCGGGACCGAGCTCGACCCCGAGATCACCGCGCGCGACCATGATGCCGTCGGAGACGTCGATGATCTCGCCGAGCCGCTCGAGCGCCTGTGGCTTCTCGATCTTTGCGATCACGGGGATCGAGATCTGATCGACGGTGAGCAGCCGCTTGGCCTCGACCACGTCCTCGGGCCGCCGCACGAACGACAGCGCGACGTAGTCGACGTTGTGGCGGAGCGCGAAGCCGATGTCGTGCCGATCCTTGTCGGATAGCGCCGGGGCGGAGACCTCGACGCCGGGCAGGTTGATGCCCTTGTTGTTCTTGAGGATGCCGCCCGTCACGACGACCGTCTTGACGTCGTGGTCCGAGACCGCGGTGCACGCGAGGGACATGTAGCCGTCGTCGAGCAGGATGTGATCCCCCGGCTTGACGTCGCGCGGCAGCAGCCCGTAGGTGGTCGACACCCGCTTGTCGTCGCCGTCGCACGGCTCGGTCGTGATCGTGAACTCGGCGCCCGGCTTGAGCTCGACCTGGCCCGCGGCAAATCTGCCGACCCGGATCTTCGGGCCCTGGAGATCGAGCAGCGCGGCGATCGCCTTGCCCCGCTTGTCGGCCTCCACGCGCACGATCGCGAGCATCCGCGCGTGATCCTCGTGCGTCCCGTGCGAAAAATTCAGGCGGGCGACGTTCATCCCGGCATCGATCAGCTCGCCGATCCGCTCCGGGGTCGAGGTCGCGGGGCCGAGCGTGCAGACGATCTTCGCGCGTGGCATGGGCTTGTGAAGTAGACCACGCCCTTGGTACTTGCCGAAACCGAGCCAGGCCGGTATGACCGGCGACGATGCAAGCGCGTTCGATCGCAGCAGGCGCGCTCCTCGCGCTCGCGAGCTGTACCGTCGAGATGGAGCAGCCGGATCTCGTCGGGCAGGACATCCGCCTGACGTTCATCCACACCTCCGATATTCACTCTCGGCTGTTCCCTTACAACTTCGTGCCGAACGTGTTCGATCGCGGGTACGGCCTGACCACGCCGCCGTTCGGCGGGATCTCGCGGATGACCACGGTGGTCAAGCAGATCCGGTCCAGCACCAATCGGTCGCTATGGCTCGACTCCGGCGACTGCTTCCAGGGCGCGCCGGTGTTCAACATGTTCAAGGGCGAGGCCGAGATGCGCGCGCTCTCGGTCGCCGGGATGGACGGGGCCGTGCTCGGCAACCACGAGTTCGATCTCGGGGCCAAGAACCTGTTCGACAAGATCGACAACTGGGCGAGCTACCCGCTGCTCGCGGGCAACTACGCGTGGGATGATCCGCCGCTGGCGGCGCAGAACCCCGACGGCCGGTCGCTACGCGACGTCGTCGACCCGTACCAGATCTATGACGTCCAGGGCCTCAAGGTCGGCGTGATCGGGATGGGCAACGTCGGCACCATCACCTCGATCTACGACGGCGGCAACTCGCTCGGCTTCCGGCCGCTCGCGGATGACGAGGCGCTCGAGAGGTGGGTGCGCCTGCTGCGTCCACAGGTCGACGTGATCGTGGTGGTCAGCCACCTCGGGCTCGACGAGGACGAGGATCTCACCGCGTCGCAGGTCGACGATCCCAACCAGGTGCTGCCGCTGTCGGGTGTCGACGTGATCCTCGGCGGTCACCTCCACATCGTCACCAACCCGCCGAAGATCGTCCCCAACGACGACAAGGGTCACAACACGGTGCTCGTGCACTCGGGCGCGTTCGCGAAGTTCGTCGGCCGGCTCGATCTCGTCGTGCGCGTCGGCACGGACAACAGCGACCCGGAGAAGCGCAGCCGCGTCAGCTCGTTCACGTACACCAACATCCCGATCGATTCGAAGACCGACATCGAGGGCCGGCCGTTCATCCCGAACGACCCCGAGATCTCCAATCTGATGTGGCCGTACTCGGTCAAGATCAACCAGGAGATCGACCTCAACGGCGTGTTCAGCTACGTCAACCCGGAGACCGACGCGAAGGTCACCCGCAACGATCTCTCGGGCGGCGACTCGCAGCTCGGTAACATGGTCGCGCGCTCGATGCAGCTCACCGAGGGCGTCGAGGCCGAGTTCGCGATCACCAACTCGCTCGGCATCCGCGCGGATTTCGAACGCGGGCCGCTCACGGTCGAGCAGATGTTCAACGTGTTCCCGTTCGAGAACACGATCACGGTCATGTACCTGTCCGGGGTCGAGGTCCAGGAGACGCTGGACTTCGTCGCCAGGCGGAGCGCAGATCGTGGTTGCCGGACCCAGGCTCAGGTGTCGGGCATCTCGTTCGACATGGTGTGCAACGGCGACTGCGGAAACGGCGACACGCGATGCGCGAAAAACGTCGCGGTCGGCGATGGCTGCCGCAACGGTAACCCCGACGGCGAGATCGACTTCGCGAAGTGCGCGCGGCTCGTTCCGACCGGCCTCTACCGCGTCGCGGTCAACGACTATATCGCGGCCGGTGGCTCGGGCTTCGACGTGCTGAAGCGCAACGCGTCGAAGCAGGATAGCGGGATCTCGCTGCGCGATGGCCTGCGCGTGTTCCTGAACCGGATCGGCGGTCGCTGCGGCGACAGTACCGATGTCACCGGTGCCAAGATCGTCGACAAGTACGGGGACATCTCGTGCCTCGATACCCAGTTCGAGGCCCACGATGGCCGCATCCGTCCGGTGTTCGAGTGATCGCCATGAAGACCAACTCCCTGTTGCTCGTCGTCGTCCTCGGCGGCTGCGTCGAGAAGCTGCCCGGTGAGGTCACCGGGACGCAGTCGCTCCGCGTCGAGGTCACCAACCCAACGAACCCGGGGGGCCCCGGCAAGACCGAGCGCCTGATGGACTCGCAGCGGATGGTGACGATGAACGTCACGGCACTCGGGCCCGACGGCGCGATCGACACAGGGTTCACCAAAAGCGTCCAGGTCTACTCGCAGTACCTCGGCACGCTGACCCCGTCGCTCGGAGACACGCCGCTGGCGACGTTTCGGCTGACCAACGGCGTGGCGATGAACCAGTCGATCACGTTGCCCGCCACGTTTGGCCCCACCACGATCTGGATCGACGACGGCCAGAGCGCTGAGCCGACCTACGCGACCGGCACCTCGGCCACGCTGTGGTACCGGGACCCGTTCATCGCCGATCTCCAGAAGCCTGCAGACGAGATGGTCAATGACGCGCTCGCGCGGTCGCCACTCGAGACCAAGCAGGTGACGGTTGCCGGCTCGCGGTACGGCGCCAACGGCCGGCTGAGCGTGTCGTCGACGTTCGCCCAGGGCTACACGCTGTCGGATGTGAGGTGTGCGGCAAACGGCGCGCCGCCGTGCACCGCACAGGGCTACGACCACGTGATGGTGTTCTCGTTCTCGGCCCCGCGTGATCAGCGCGGCCGGCTGCTCGAGGTCGGCCAGGTGATCGACGGGTTCTCCGGTGGTGTGTCGGAGTTCAACGGGCTGACCGAGATCGGCTTCCCGTCGACGGTCGCACCCGAGATGCTCGACAACAACCCGGCACGGCTCCCCGCGCCGGTCGTGCTCGATCCGATGTGGTTCGGCCCGGTCTCGGACCCGCTCGGCCGGATCAACTTCGAGAAGAACGAGGCCGCGCCGATCGCGATCGTCAACGCGGCGGTGTGCGAGCTGGACGACGACTTCGAAACCTACAAGCAGTGGAAGCTCGATCCCGCCGGCGTCGGCGGCGACTGCTCGAACATCGACAACCTGATCAACGTCATCACGTCGGGAGTCGTCTCCGACCTCGATATGGCGACGTTGGCCTCGCTCGAAGGCAAGGTGGTGCCGCGCATCGTCGGGGTGCTGCGTCCGGTGAGCATCGGGTCGTTCAATGTCTGGATAATTTATCCGCGCTCGCCCGCAGACGTGACCCTGCCGTAGCGATACAACGCCGCTCGTGCGCCTTCACAGCCTTGTTCTCGCGGCGGTGGTTGCCGCGCCGATGATCTCGTTCGCGCAGCCCGGCACCGACCCGCTGGGTCCCGGCACCGACACCGGCACGGGCAGCGCGGTTCCGCCACCGCCGGATCCGCAGCAGCTCGACGAGGCCAAGATCCGCGAGATCGTGGATCGCGAGCTCGCTCGCGTGCTGACCGAGCGCGCGGCAAAGGACGCCGCCGAGAAGGCGGCCAAAGAAGCGCAGGAGAAGGAAGCTGCGGAGGTCGAGAAGGCTGGCGACCTCACCGGTAACAGCGGGTTCATGGACACGCGGCTCGCTTTCACGATCACCAACGAGAACATCCTGGCCAAGCCGGGCGAGACGATCCCGAGCGTCCCGGGCTGGCGGTTCGGCGTCCCGAACTCGGCGGGCGTGCTGTTCTTCGACAACTACGACACCCGGTTCTCGGGCTTCGAGACCCTGTCGCACGCGGTGATGTATCGCAACTACAAGAAGGGCCACTTCGAAGGCGAGGCCGCGTTCGTGCTGCGGATCAACGAGCTGTCCGAGAACAACGTATTGCTCTCGGATGCCGGCTCGTACATCACGCTGACCAACTGGAAGGATCCGACCAAGAAGGATCCCACCCGGATCAGCCTGACCGCCTTCCCGGTGTCGTCGGATCGGTTCCGGCTCGGCTACAGCTACCGGCTGTCGTGGGGCGGAACCCCGGAGTATCGCCGCGCGCGGTCGTCAACCCCGGGCGTCAAGCTGCAATACGACACCGAGAAGTTCTACGCGTTCGTCGGTGCCAAGAGCGGTGTCGTGCTCGACCCCGGCGATGGCGAGCAGAAGGCGGCGCTGGCCGTGCTCGCCGGTGGCGGCATCGACCCGACCGAGGAGCTCCGCTTCGAGTTCAACGGCGGCTACTTCGACCGCGGCTACAACGAGCTGCAGGACGTGATCAACGAGAAGGTCCAGCTGTTCGGCGCCTCGGTCCAGGCGTCGTTCCACCGCGGCATGCCGCTCCGGTCGTCGGTCGACTACCGGCTCTACAAGTTCAACAACGAGAACGTCAGCCAGCTGTTCGCACCCGAGAAGTATCCGGGCGGCCTCGCGTGGATGGTGCAGTCCGAGTTCACCGTGATGGGCCAGACGCTGAAGGATCCGAGCAAGGTCGGGTCGACGGCGATCCAGAAGGGCTTCGCCGGGGACCTCAACGCCCGCGTGAAGCTCGATCGCTACCGGCTCAGGCTCGATCTGTCGTTCCGCGACCTGGCGTTCATCCTGCACTCGCAGCCGAGCCAGCCGACCTACTCGGGCTTCCCGGACGAGTACACGACCTCGCCGAACCTGTTCGCCGCGATCGGCATCGACCGCAACTGGGCTGACCGGCTGACGCTCGGCCTCGTTCTCGGCGTCGACAAGCCGGCCACGCTGACCTCGCCCAAGGGCATCCCCGGTGGCGAGACCGATCAGCTGGGCGAGTCGACCGCGGTGTATCGCAGCAACAACATCGACACCACGATCACGATCCTCCCGGTCGGCGAGAGCGCGCTCTTGCAGTTCGCGGCCAAGGGCACCGTGAAGCTCGACTTCGGCCGCATCTATTCGGCGCTGCTCGAGGTGTTCTATAGCTACGACCCGAATCAGACCCGGTACCAGCGTCGCGAGGAGTGCGCGGCCGATCCCGATACGTGTCCGTTCGAGTACGTGTTCGGCGAGTCGAATCAGCTCGGCGTGAACGCGACGCTCCAGGCGCGCTTCTGAGCGTTCGCACTTATTGAAGCGCATTCTCCGGAGTGCCGTTTCGGCCGGTTTTTCGATACCGGTGTCGTGGCTGCCAGGAGATCGAGGCTAGACTCGTCGGGCTCGACGGCTCGACGTCGGGCACGTATGACCCGCACGTCCCGCGAAGATCCCACGGCTCTCGAGACCCTCGGTGGGGCCGTGAAGGCCGGGGCTCATTACCTGGCCGATCTGATCGACCGGATCGTGAACGGGATCCGCGGAATCGCTCTCACCAGCGCGACCGTTCTCGGTTGCTCGTCCGGTGCCAGCGAGCCACCGGCCGTCACCGTGACCGACGTGGTCTCCGTGTCGGCCGATGCCCCCAAGCCGGCCGAGCCCAAGGCGCTCGGCAACTTCAGCGTCACCTTCTACTATGTCATCGGCGAGGAAGAGGTCGTCGCCAGGAAGCCCAAGGCTCCAGCGAATGACAATCAGCCCGAAGAGGTCGCCGCGTCGATCGTCCCGCCCGAGCGGGTGACCCTCTACCAGGGCAAGTCGTGCGCGCCGATCGCCGAGGTCTCCACCGAGTTCGCCTCGCAGCTCGCACTACAAGGCACCGGCAAGCTGCGCGACGGTCGTGTCCTCAACGTGTGGGGCAACTGCAACTGCGAGCACTCGCCGTGCTTCAAGGTGACCGCCGCCCAGTGGGGCACTGCCGGGACAGGTCGCCAGCTCCAGCCGTTCCGCACGGTCGCTGTCGACCCCGACATCGTCAAGCTCGGTTCGCTGCTGTACGTGCCGCTGCTCGAAGGCCGGGTCATGCCAGGTCGCGCGCCGTGGGGCGGCTACGTTCACGACGGCTGCGTCGTCGCCGATGACACCGGCGGCGGCATCAAGGGCCGCCAGATCGATCTGTTCGTGGGCCGCAAGGGCTGGTTCCTCGGCATGTCCGGCAGTGGCGGGAGCCATGCCTGGGCACGCCACGTGCCGGTCTACGACGGGACCCGGCTCTGCGAGCGCAAGGGGCGCAAGGTCACTCGCAAGGCCGGCGCGATCTAACGCAACACGACAGACGCCACGATCCGCTTGTCGGACCGCTGGGCGAACGCGACGGCACCGACCGACCGCCACGCGCGGTCGAGCTCGATCTTGAGGACGCCCTGCTTGCCGGCAGCCGCGACGCGTTCCAGCCGGCGGACGATCCGCGCGTTGCTCAGGGTCTCACCGGCGTTCTCGCCACGAGTCACCTTCACTGCGCGCTCGGCTTCCCACACAGCGACCAGCACGTCGGCATCGGCCGGCGCGGTCGCGGTGATCTCGACGTGGGTCGGGGTCCACTTCGCGGTCGCCGGGAGCAGGGCCGGGCGGGGCGCCGCGGCGATCGACTGGGTGACCGCGCTGGCGTGCAGCCGACCATGCCCTTGATCCCGCCGACCACGATCTCCGGGGTGTAGACGCGGTTGTCGCCGAGCGCTCGGCGTACTGCCGCTGCCGCTCGGTCCACGCGGGCAGCGAGTACGGATCCGCCCAGCCGAGATCATTCCAGTAGTCGACATGGAACGACAGCGCGGCGACGGTCCTGCCGCCGGTCTCGCTGCCACCCGCGAGCTTGGCCAGCACGCGGTCGGCAGCCGGGCACGAGCTACAGCCCTGCGACGTGAACAGCTCCACGATCACGGGACCCTGTGGACCGCTTGCCGGCGGTGGGTTGCCCTCGGCCTCCGCGGGGTAACTTCCGCAGGCGATGCCGAGCAGGAGCGGGATCAGGAGCGCGCGCATGACAGCCCTACGGTCGGGCCGCCGCGCGTTACTTGCGAAGCGCGCGAACGATCTCTTCGCGGACGACCTCGGCGAGGTCATGCGAGATGCCGGACGGGCTCATCGTCGGGACCGACGAGTGCGGGGCCGGCGCGCAGGCGACGACGGGTGACTGCGTCTTCATCAGCTGGGCAGCCGTCTCGACCGCGCGATCGGCGGCGCGACCGATCCCGGCCTTGGCCCGGGCCGCGAGCAGGGACCGATCGCTGCATCCGGCAGCGGCTCGATGCCGCCCAGCGAGGCTGCGGCGATCGCGACCCGCGCGAGGTGCTCGACCAGCTCGAGCCGCAGCAGGGCCTGTTCGGGATCCGCGCCCCACGCGAACACGCCGTGATTGCCGACGATCACGGCGTCGACCAGCCCGCACCACGGCGCGAGTGACGCCTTCGCCGGGTCGCCGGGCTGCGTATCGGCAGCTTCGGGATCACGGGGCCGAGGGAGACGATTGCCTCGGCGATGAACGGGCGCTCGATCGGGTTGCCGGGCGTGCAGCTGATCGCGGTGGCGCTCGGCGGATGAGCATGGACGACGCAGCCGACATCGGGCCGGCGTTCGTAGATCACGAGGTGGAGGCCAAGCTCGCCGAACACGCGGCCGCGTCCGCCGGTGACCTGGCCACGTGCGTCGACCTCGACTAGATCGCGCTCGGTGACCAGGCGCTTGGAGGTGGCGGTCGGAGTGGCGATGAAGCGGGCGCCGTCGCGGGCGCTGACGTTGCCGTCATGGTTGGCAACCCAGCCGCGGGCGTGCAGGTGGCGCGCGACCTCCGCGACGTCCTTGCGCAGCTTCACGTTCCGGTCTCCACGTGATCGACGATGCCGACGATGACCGACCGGATCGGCACGACGTCGCCCTGCTTCAAGATCTGGCGCGCCCCATTGCCCTCGGTGAGGACCAGGACCATGTCACCGACGCCGGCCTGCACGTGGTCGACCGCGACGAAGCTCGCGCCCGCGTCGGAGCCGCGCTCGTCGAGCGGCTGGACGACGAACAGCGGGTGACCGGCGAATGCCGGGTGCTTGACGTCCGCCCACATCGGCCCGATGACGCGGCAGTACCTCATCGTGAATCCCGCGTGGCGGGGCGAGACACGTCGAGCCCATCGACGATGCCGACGATCGCGGCGTCGACCGGGACGAACCACGGGTCGCACGCAAGGGCGGCCTCGCGCGAGCCGACAAGGTAGACGAGGTCGCCGGGTCCGGCCTGCACGGTGTCGACTGCGGCCTGGAGATCACCGTTCGGAGCGCCGTGCTCGTCGACCGGCTGAACGAGCAGCAGCTTCTTGCCCTCGAGGCCGGCTGCCTTGCGCGAGGCGACGACCGTGCCCTTGACGATCCCCAGATACATCGGAGAGCGAACGTACTACGAGAGCGGTCTCGCTGCGAAGGTTCAGCAGGCGATCGATGGTCTCGCGCAGACCGCGCGCGTCGCATGGCTTGCGCTGCCCTAAGATGCGCGGATGGCGCCGTCGGATCCGGATCCCCCCACGCTTCCGGGGCGTGAGCCCGACACGCTGGTGCATGGCGGTCCGATCGTCCCGCCCGACACCGACGACGAGCCCCGCGAGGACACGCGCGTGTCATCCGTGTATGCGTACGGCGAGGTGATCGGGCGCGGCGGGATGGGTGAAGTCGTGCTCGCCCACGATCGCCGGATCGGTCGAGATGTCGCGATCAAGCGGCTGTATGCCGATACCGCCGGCGGCGCCGAGGTCGAACGCTTCATGCGCGAGGCCCGGATCCAGGCACGGCTCGATCACCCGGCGATCGTGCCGGTCTACGAGCTCGGACGGGACGAGAGCGGCAAGCCGTACTTCACGATGAAGCGCCTCGCCGGGGTCACGCTCGCGCAGATGCTGGCGACACCGGGGCCGACTCGCCAGCGCCTGTTGCGCGCGTTCGCGGACGTCTGTCGCGCGATCGACTTCGCCCACACACGCGGCGTCGTCCACCGCGATCTCAAACCCGGCAACATCGTGCTCGGCGAGTTCGGCGACGTCTACGTCCTCGACTGGGGCGTGGCGCGCGTACTCGAGGATGCGCCGGCGGAGGTCGTGACGGCGGATCTCGAGACGCTCGAAGGCGGCCCGTCGACGACGCAGGTCCTCGGCACGCCGGGCTACATGGCACCGGAACAGTTGGAGCGCACCGAGGTCGAGCGGCCCGCCGACATCTACGCGCTCGGCGCGATCCTGTTCGAGATCCTGGCTGGTGAGGCACTGCATTCGCGCAGCGAGCCCTCGGCGACCATCGCGAGCACGCTTGCGGACACACCCGTGTCGCCGGCACGCCGGCGCCCGGATCGCGCGATCGCGCCCGAGCTCGACGGCCTGTGCGTCGCGATGCTCGCGCGCTCGGCCGAGACGCGACCCACCGCGCGCCGGGTCGCTGACAAGGTCGAGAGCTTCCTCGACGGTGATCGCGACTTCGAACGCCGGCGCACGCTCGCGGTCGATCTCGTGTGGAGCGCGCGTGCTGCGCTCGACGAGGGGCGGCGCTCGGACTCGATGCGGGCTGCCGGCCGCGCACTCGCGCTCGACCCCGAGGCACCCGGTGCGGCGGAGCTGGTGACGACGCTGATGCTCGAGCCGCCGCGGAATCCACCGGCGGAGCTCGTCGAGGAGCTACGGCGGGCCGAGGCCGACGGGATCCGCAAGCACGCGCGGAGCGCGATCATCGCGTACGTCACCGTCTCGGCGTTCCTGCCGATCGCGATGTGGAATGGCATCCGCAAGTGGCCCGTCGTGCTCGGCGTGTTCGGATCGGCGCTGCTGCTCGCCTTTGCCGCGTGGCAGATCCGGCGCAAGCCCGAGCGCTCGTTCGCGGAGATGATGGCCTATGCGCTAGCGAACGCGGTGTTGCTGGTGACGATGAGCCGGATGGCCGGCCCGTTCACGTTCGTGCCGGCGCTGGCCTGCTTCATGACGATGTCGACGATGTCGTATCCTGCATTCGTGATCCGACCGTGGGCGCTGATCCTGACCATGGTCGCCGCGTTCCTGACCCCGATCGCGCTCGAGGCGGTCGGCGTGCTGGAGCACACGTGGTCGATGCTGGATGGCGCGCTGGTCAACCACGCGCATGCGCTCGAGATGGAGGGCCGGGCGAGTGTCACGCTGATCATCGGCGCGTGCGTCGTCACGTTCGTGATCGCCGGCATCCAGTCGCGACGATCGCGCGCGCCAGCCGGCACGCGCAGCGTCAGCTCGCCACCCAGGCGTGGCACCTGCGGCAGCTGTTACCGCGGCAGGGTGCTCGCGATCCCGAGCCGGGTCCGTAGCGAGATCCAGCCGCTGGGCGACTGCGGCGACCAGGTGGGCAGTGCCTCGCCCCGATCGTGGCATCCGCGCGCGATCGTTAGCGGATCTCCGTCGAGCAGCAGCGCGGCGCGATCCGCGGTGCGCTTGCAGGCCGCGAGGTAGCGGGCGACATCGAGCGCGAATGGCGGCAGCGGGGCGAGCAGCTGCTCGAGGCGCGTCCGGATCCTGACCGACAGCGCCGCCTTGACCATCTCGTCGTGGCCGCGCTGGACATCGAGATCCTCGACCAGGTTGACCGCGGCCTCGCGCAGGATCTCCGGCCCGAACAGCCGCGCGACCGACGCGACCAGCCGGCTGGCATCGATGAACGTCAACCCCGCGAACGCGATGTGCTCCGGCCGCGTCAGCTCGACGGCATGCGCGAGCAGGGCGCGAACCTCGCGGGCCGGCATGCCATCCCGGGTCAGCCGCGGACCGAGCACGACGATCGGCGTGGCCGCGCTGACCACCGCGACGTCGGGCCCGCTGTCGCGCTGGTACAGCATCACGGCGCCGGTGCCGAGCGCCGTGGTCAGCCGGGGGAACATCGCGGTCGCCGTGGCATGGAGCGTGGCGGGCACGCGGCGCGCTCCGATCACGCCGGCGCGCTCGAACGCCTCGTCCTGATCCGGGCGCAGCAGCGCCGCGGCCTCGGCGAGCGCGGTGGCGATCGAGCCGAGCTCGGTCTCCTCGACGTCGGTCAGCAACGTGCGATCACTGGCGTCGAGCGCGACGCGATACGACTCGTCGTCGCGCATCACATGCGGCTTGTGGATCGTGAGGAACGCGTTCTGATGAACGTCCGGGACGTGGCCCGCCGCGATCGCGACCTCGAGCGTGGTGCGCGCCGCATCGGTCACGTGGGTCGGCCGCACGCCTTCGATGCGCCGGAGCTCGTCCGCCCACGCGACGAGATCCGGGAGCTCGCCGCTCCATGCCGTGATCGCGCCGAGGTGATTTGCGATCGCGTCGCGCTTGCCAGGATCTTCACTCGCGCGCGCGAGCTCCACGATCCCGCGCCGCGCGGCGGTCGCACCGTCGGAGTGCGGAGCGAGCTGCACCGCGCGCTCGAATGCCATCGCGGCCTGGCGCGCATCGCCGCGCTGCATCCGCGCCGAGCCGAGGCGGTGGGAGAGCAACGCGCGACGCGCGGTCTCGTCGGCGGTGAAGCGATCGTCCTTTGCGGACAGCAGGCGGGTCAGCATCCCCGCCGCAGATTCGACGTCGCCAAGATCGATCGCGAGCCCTGAAGCGAGATCGACGCCATCGACGTCGTAGGGGTCGCTCTCGACCGCGCGATCCGCGGCGGCGCGGGCACGCTCGCGATCTCCGGCGGCGAGGTAGTCGCGCGCCGCACGCAGGTAGCGCGAGCCGCGATCGGCCGGGGTGGTGCCAAACGCGGCCATCAGCTCGGCGGTGCGCGCCGATCCGGCGTGGTCCTTCGCGAGCTCCTGACGATGCAGCAGCTTCTCGAGCAGCGGCACGTGTCGCGCCTCGAGCGGCTGCGCCGCGGCGACCGCGGCGGTGAAGCAGATCCGCGCGCGCTCCTCGTCCTGGAGCAGCAGCTGGGACATGTCTCCGAGCGCCTCGAACAGCCGCATCCGCTCGTCGGGTGCCTCGGTCGCGGTGGCCTGACGGGTCAGCAGATCGGCGGCGGTTCGGTGGTCGCCGTGCTCCATCGCGATCTCGGCAAGGGCCTGCAACGCGGGGGCGTAGCTCGGCTTCAAGTCGAGTGCGCGCGCGTACAGCGCCGGCGCCTTGTCGGGACGCAGCGAGCGAATCTCGGCGAGCGCCGCGTGATACAGGCCCTGCGCGACTTCGGTCGCGTAGCGCGCGGCATCCTCGTGGGTCGCCAGGGGCGAGAGATGCAATGCGGCCTCGCGCCAGCGCCGCGCCTTGTAGCGGTTCTCGCCGAGCGCGAGCTTGATCAGCAGGTGACCGCGATGCAGGCGGTCGGCGGCGACCAGCGTCTGGTACGCGTCCTCGTCGCGCCCGAGCTTCTCGTGCGCACCCGCGAGCCGGCGGTGGAGATCTGCGATCAGCGCGGCCGGCGCAGCGGCGAGCAACGCACCGTCGAGCACCTCACGGAGGAACGCCTCGAGATCATCCCATCGGGCAGCGTCGGCGTAGAAATCGGCGAGCGCGACGATCGCCGGGAGGTGATCCGGCACGCAGCCGAGTGCCTCGAGCAGCCGTCGCTCGGCCGCAGGCTCCACACCCGCCGCGCGAGACAGCGCCGCGAGCTGGGTCATGATCCGCGCCTTCTCGGGCGGCGTCAGCGATTCATCGTCGAGCCGCTTCTCGAGCACGCGCGCGGCGGACTCGGGATCGCCGCCCTTCTCGACCAGGCCGGCGAGCGCCCAGGTGGCATCGGCGTGATACGGGCGGAGCGCGAGGACCCGCTCGTACGCGGTGCGGGCGCCGGCGGTGTCGCCAACCCGCGTCGACAGCACATCTCCTGCCGCCATCAGCGGCGCGATCCGCGCGTCGTCGTCCCGCGCGCTGTCGGCCTCGCGCAGCTTCGCATCGGCGAACGCCCGCGGATCGTCGTCGGGAGACGCGATCTCGGCGAGCACCGCGAGGGCCGTCGGATGCTCGGGCACGAGCGCGAGCGCCTGGTCGAGCGCAGCCCGCGCGCCGGCGCGATCGTCGAGGCGATCGTTGCGGAGCTGCGCGAGCCGGATGTGCAGCGCGGCGAGCTCGCCGCGCGAGTGGCCGATCTCGTCGGGGGCGACCGCCTCGAGCGCCGCGATCCGACCCTCGAGGATCGCCGCGGCCTCGCGATCACGGTCTGCCTTGACCAGCGCGGTGACCAGCAGGTCCGCGAGCTGGGGATCGTCCGGCGCGATCGTGCGCGCGTGTCGCAGCGCGGCGGCAGCTTCTTCTGGCGAGCCGAGCCGGTCGAGCACGACCTGGGCGCGGCGCGCGAGGAGCTGTGCGCGCTCGGCTGGTTCGCGGGTCAGCGCCGCGCGCCGGCGCAGGACGTCGGCGAGCTCGGGCCACCGTGCGTCTCGACATAGAGCGCGTCGAGTGCGGCCCCGCCGTCGCATCATCCGGCCACGTGGTGACGAGCTGGTAGTAGGTCTCGACCGCGCGCTCGGGGAGCTCGAGCTCCTCGATGTAGATCCGGCCGATCGAGTGCGCCGCCTCGCGCGCCTCGGCACTGCCTTCGGCGACCTCACCGACCCGACCGAGCGTCTCGATCACCTTGGACCACCGGCCGATCGCGCTGTAGGTCGAGGCGAGCAGCAGCAGGACCTCGGTATCGGAGGGGGCCTGCAAGCGGAGCCGCTCGAGCGCATCGATCGCGTCGTGCGGGCGCTGCAGCCGCTCGGTGTAGATCGCGGCGAGCTCGCGGAGAAGCAGCGGGCGCTCGGCCTCCGGCGCTGCCGTGCCGAGCCGTGGATCGGTGCGCTCCTCGAGCGAGGCCGAGAGCTCGACCCAGCGCCCCTCGTTCCGATACAGCTCCTCGAGCCGCGCGCGCGACACGCTGTCGCTCGGCAGCATGCCGAGGATGCGCCGCAGCTGGACCTCGGCCTCGCGCGGCTTCTTCTGCTCGGTGCGAATATTCGCGACCTCCATCAGCAGGTCGGCCGCCTCGGGCGCGGTCTCGGCCTCCTCGGCCATGCCCTCGTACAGATCGGCGAGGCGATCCCACGCCTTGTGGTCCTGCGCGATCCGGTGCAATCGGCCGCGGACCTCGGCGTCACCTTCCGGCGACCGCCGCGCCTGTGCGAACGCGCGCGCCAGCGCATCGAACGCCCGCGGGATGTCCTTGCCACCGGTCTCCCAGACCTCGGATGCGCGATACAGCCAGCGCAACCGCGAGGCCGCATCTGGCGTCGGCATGCCCTCGTAGACCGTCGCGAGCTCTTCCCACGGCGACTCGAATGCGCGGTTGGGCAGCGATGGCAGCGGTGGGCGGCGCACCGCGACCTGCGTCTTGCGCGGAGCGGGCGGGGGATTGGCGGAGCGCCGTATCTGCGGCGGCCGGGGCGGCGGCTTGGGCGGCGCCTTCGCGCCCGGCGGCAAGCGCGGCGGGATCGCCATGTGGCGCAGATCGCCCGCCGACAGCGTCATCGTCGCGGCCTCGGTCTGGAAGCTGGCGAGCTGCGCCTGGCGCTCGAGCTCGTGAACATCGATCGGCTGCGTCGAGTCGCCGACCTGGAGATCGGAGTCCGCGAGCGGCTCGGTCTCGAGGCGCTTGGGGATCCGCGTGGTCGGCGTGGGCGGGCCGGCGACCGGGCGGGCCGACGTCGCGACGGCGTCGGCAAGCGCGAGGTCGGCCTGGACCGGTGCGCCGGGCGGCTCGGGGTGCGGCGTGCGATCGGTGTCGCGGTACTTGCCGATCACGCGCGCGAGTCGCCACAGATGCGACTGCGTGTCGGCGTCGTCGGGCGCCAGCAGCAGCGCGACCAGGTGGAGGCGGAACGCGCGGGGAGCGTCCTTCAGCTGCTCCTCGATCACACCGGCCTTGCGGCGCAACAGCTCGACCCGGCGCTCGGAGGTCGAGGCACGCTCGACGAGGGAGGTATCGATCGCGATCACGTCGTTCCACGCCCGGGCCTTGCCGGCGAGCGCGACCAGCGTGTCGCGCGTGTCCTCGCGATCCGGCGCCCACGAGAACGCATTCAGCAGATCGGCGATCGCGCCCTTCGAGTCGTTGACTCGCTCGTCGAGGATCCGCGCGCGCCGCACGTAGAGCTCGACGCGCTCCAGCGGCGATGCGGCCGCGAGGGCAACCTCGTACGCGTCGAGCAGGGCCCGCCACGACTGCCGGTGATCGAGCTCGCCCGCGAGCCGCTCCAGCTCCGCGAGCAAGCTTCCGTCACGCGGTGACACGGCAAGCGCCTCGGCGATCACGGTGATCGCGCGCGCGATCGTCGAGCTTGCGCTCGCACAGGCCAGCGAGCTCGCGCGACAGCGCGACGAACCGCTCGGGATCCACGGGGACGCCCGCGGTGCCGAGCGCGACCAGGCGCTTGCGCTCGTCGGTCAGCACGTCGCCGAGCTCGCGCCACAAGCCGTACGCTTCGCCGGCCCGGCGGACATCCGACAGCGTGTGCTCGTCGGGCGCCTCGTCGTGAGCCTGACGCCACCACCGGAAGGCACCCTTGGGATCGCCGAGCTTGTCCGCGGTCGCCGCGGCGATCCGCTGCACCAGGGCCCGGCGTTGCTCGGCGTAGTCGGCGGCGTCGGGAGACTCGCGGCCGGGGAGCTGCGCGAGCACCCGCTCGACCATCGCGATGTGCTCCTTCCACCGCCCGAGGCGCGCCAGCAGATCCGCCGATGCAGACAGCGCCTCCTCTTGATCGGCGTCGAGCTCGAGCACGCGCTTGAAGGCCTGCAGCGCGCGCGTCGGATTGTTGAGCCGATCGCGGCAGATCATCCCGATCTCGAGCCCGCGCGCGATCTTGCGGATCGGCTCGGGTGACAGATACATCTCGCGCTCTGCGATCCGGACCGCCGCGTCGAAGTCGCCTCGCGCCTCGTGCAACCGGCGCAGTGCGGTGTGCGCGTCGAGATGATTGGGATTGAGCTCGCGGATCAGCTGATCGAGGACCTTGATTGCCTCGCTCGGCGCACCGAGCCGCTCCTCGAAGATCTCGGCCCGCTCGAGCGCCGCGGTGCACGCCCGCTCGCGATCCTCGAGCAACGTCGAGCTCTCGTACAGCCCGACCTGATTCCCCAGCACGTCGGCGAGCTCCCGCCACTTGGTGTTCGCGCGGTACAGCCGGACCAGCGCGTCGAGTGCGCCGCGGTTCTTTGGCGTCAGCTCGAGCAAGCGATGCCACGCCTTGATCGCGCGCGGCACGTCCTTCAGGTGCGTGTCGAGCACGGTCGCGTAGCGCTCGAGGCTCTGCGCACGAATCGCGGCTTCCGGCGTGGCGGCGGCGGGCAGCGGCTTGCCGCCGTCGATCCGCTCGAGGATCTGCACGAGCTCGGGCCAGCGCTCGGAACGATCGTAGAGCTCGCACAGCGCCGCGAGCGCGTCGGGATCCGAAGGCGACGCGCGGAGCGTCTGCTCCCAGCGCTCGAGCGCGACGACATCATCCTCGCGCTCGGTGGCGAGCTTCGCGAGTCGCTTGAGGAGGCGCGCGCGCTCGGCGGGCGAGGTGGACGCGGCGGCGTGATACTCGAGCGTCTGCTCGAGCCGCGGATCGTTCGCCTTCTCGAGCACGCGCTCCATGCGCTCGAGCGCGTCGCGATCGCCGGTCAACAGCTCGAGCACGGCGCTGCACGAAAACACGACGCCATCGACATCGGCGAGCCGCGTCTCGTAGAGCAGCCCGAGCCGGCGTAGCTGGGTCAGGCGCTCGGCCCGCTTCGCGACCGGCCACTCCTTTGGCGCGTCCTCGGCCTTGCCGCCGCGGACCATCGACTCGACGACGCGTCGCTCCTCGAGCTCGAGCATGCGGCGCAGCGACAACGCGAGGCCCGCATCGTCGCCCTCGCGCTCGTAGAGCTCCATCAGCGCCTTGAGCGTGGCGTCGTCGTTGGGGTTGGCGGCGACGACTTCCTCGTAGAGCTCGATCGCGCGGCGCGGATCGATCTGACGCTCGCGATACGTCTGCGCCATCTTCTTCAGCACGTTCGTGCGCTGCGTCGGATCCGGTGCGGTCGCGACCTCCTGCTCGAGGCTCGTCACCAGCTGCTCCCACATCTTGGAGCGAGCGCTCAGCCGACGCAGCGCCTCGGCCACCTTGGGGCTGTTGGGCTCGTACTCGGCGATCCGCTGCCACGCATCGATCGCGCGCGGGATGTCGCCGAGCCGGAGCTCCGCGAGCTGTGCGATCTCCTCGAGCTGGCGAACAATTTCGTCGGGCTGAACGCCGGCCTCGCGGCTGTTGTCGAGCCGGAACTCCGCGAGATCGATCAGCCCGCGCCAGTCACGGCGCTCGCGGAAATGATCGACGTAGCGCGCGAGCGCCTCGTCGTGCGTCGGCATGACGCCGAGCGCCTGGTGCAGCAGCTCGGCCGCGCGATCGCGATCTCCCATGTGCTCGCGGGCGACGGTGGCGAGCTCCAGGATCTCGTTGACCAGCAGCTCGGCCGGCGTCTCGGGATCCTGGCCGAGCGCGTTGATCTCGGCCTCCATCAGCCGCGACATCGACTCCCAGTCCTGATCCTCACGCAGCAGCTCGCGCAGCTCGCGCGCCGCCTTGCTGCCCGGCTGCTCGTACGCGACCAGATCGGTCAGGACCTCGACGAGCCCGTCGCGATCGGGGAGCTGGTTGCGATACAGCGCGGCCCGTCTGCGCAGTACCTCGGCGCGCTCCGCCGGATCGGTGACGACCGCGCTGCGGTGCCGGAGGTTGCGATCGAGCTCCTGCCACTGGCTCGAGCTCGACAGCGCATCCTCGAGTGCGGCCGAGCTCGACTTGGAATACGGATCGATGCCGACCGCGCGACGGAGATAGTTGATGCCGCTCGCGTCGTCATGCGAGGCGATCCGCCGGCGACCGACCTCGACGAACAGCTCGCCTGCCTTGTGCCGCGTCTCGCCATCGCGGAAGCCCGGCGATGCGTAGACCTCGGCGAGCTTCTCCGCGACGTCGAGCGAAGTCGGGTCGAGCGTGGACGCCTCCTCGAGGTGGCCGGCGGCGGCCTCGAGATCGCCACCGCGCAGCGCGAGTGTTCCGAGCTCGTACCGGATCGCGGCCTTGCGAGCCGCGACCTGCGGGGTATTGCCGAGCACGTCGAGCTCGGCCTGGTAGAGCTTGGCCACCATCGCCTCGTCACCGAGCGAGAGGTAGAGCTGGCGCGCGGCTTCGAGCGCCTCCGTGCGATGCGGCTCGAGCTTCCACGCCTGCTGGAAGTGCCACAGCGCGCGATCGACGCGCCCGAGGTGATCGTTCCACAGCTCGGCCGCGCGGCGGTGCTGCGCGGCACGCCGCACCGTGATCTCGGCCTTGCGCTTCTGCCCGTCGCCGCCCTTCAGCGGCTTCGCGAGCTCGGCGAGCTCGTGCTCGATCACCTCGACCGCTGCAGCAGGGTCATTCGGCTCCACGATCTCGAGCAGCCGGTCGACCGCGCGATCGTTCAGCGGGTCGAGCTCGAGCGCCGTGCGTAGATATTCGATCGCGGTCGCGACCTCGCCGAGCACGAGCATCGACTCGCCCGCTTCGGACCACGCGTCGGCCGCGCGCACCGGATCGCGCTCGTGCTGCGCCCAGGTTGCACACACGTCGGCGAGCAGCTCGCCGCGTCCCGCATCACGCAAGATCTGCCGCAGCTCGGAGAACCCGCGGGCATCCGGTTGCTGACGAAATCCCAGCACCCGCTCTTCGAGTGCGTCGATCTCGTGACCTGGAAACGTGTCTTCCGACATCCCGCGTTCGCGCAGACGTTACCACCACGTCAAGGCTTCCGCGCGCTTACGCGGCCCGGAGTTGGCTCAGCCGTGGAGCTGCGGCTGTCGTCGCGGGGACGCAGCCGCGACTACCCGAAGTGCACCCATATGGAAGACCGAGCGTGGCCGATACAAGCGTGTGGCATGAAGGTCGCGCCGGCCTGGCTCGCAGTGGTGTTCGGCCTTGCGAGCTTTGCGCGCACGGCCGCTGCTGATGAAGCCGCGCCGCTCCCTCAGGGCCTCGTCCGATTTCGGACGTTCGGCTCCGCGGAAGGCCTCCACAACATCGTGATCATCGGGATCACGCAGGACGCCAGCGGCGCGCTGTGGGTCGGGACCGATGACGGCGTCAACCGCTACGACAACGAGCGGTTCACCGCGTTCTCGGTCGCGGACGGCTTGCCTTCGACGCAGATCCAGGTCGTGGCGGCCGGTCCCGACGGGAACGTGTGCGCCGGCACCAGCGCCGGGCTCGCGTGCTGGAATGGCCATCGGTTCGCGCGTATCGGACCACCCGAGCTCGATGTCGTGTCGCTGGTGGCGTATGGCGACCGGCTGTGGATCGGCACGACCACCGGGCTGTTCGTCGCGGATCTGCATCGCGCAGTCACCCGTGCGGTGGGATGGCCCGCCACGAAAAGCCCGGTGAAGGCGCTGTGGGCAGACGCGCACGGGCTGATCGCGGGCAACGACGGCACGGTGATGACGAGTGCCGGCGATGGTCGATGGGACGTGCGCCCGAAGCTCGCGCTGGCCGGCGATCGCATCGATGGAGTGCTGCGCGATCGCCAGGGGGCCCTGTGGATCCGGACGGCGCTCCACATGTGGCACCTTCCCGCGGGGGAGACCCACGCCGCCGACATCAGCGAAGGTCTGCCAACCGGCTACGACAGTGTGCTCGTCGCAGTGTCGATGGTGGATGGCCCGCGCGGTGAGGTGTGGATCGCGACGGATCGCGGGATCGCGCATCGCGACGGTGATCACTGGAGGCTGATCGATCAGCAGGCGGGACTCCCCGGGACCGGCGCGCGCACCGTGTTTGTGGATCGCGAGGGCGGCCTGTGGGCCGGAGGCACCGGCTTGTTCCAGTGGCGCGGCCACGGCCTGATCACCAGCCACACTCCGAGTAGTGGGTTCCCTGGCAACGTGGCCTGGAGCATCGCGAGAGATCGCGACGGCACGCTGTGGGCGGGCACGAACCAGTGTCTCGCTCGCGCCGGCGCCGGGCGCTGGGAGTGCCTCGCCGGCACCGAGAATCGCGTCGTCCGCAGCATGGTGTTCATGCCGGACGGCGGCGTGTTCCTTGGTGGCGCGCCGGCGGATCTGCTCTACGTCGACCCCGCGGGTCAGGTGACCTCGATCCCCATCGGCTCGCACACGGTGGCCGAGCACGCGATCCTCGCGCTGGCGATCGGGCCAGAAGGCGATCTCTGGATCGGTACGAAGGTCGGGTTATTCCGCCTGCCCGGTGCGCGGCCCGGACCTGTGGAGCGCGTCACGGTCCCGCACATCCCAGCCACTGCGGTGTATCGCTCGCTCCAGGTGATCGAGGGCCGGCTGTGGACGGCGACGGTGCACGGCATCGTCGTGCTCGATCACGGCGCGTGGCGCGTGTTCGACGCGTCGTGGGGCTTTCGCTCCGCATCGATGCGCTACCTCGTGCGCAGTCATGATCACCGGATCTGCGTCGCCTACACCGAAGGCATGGGCGCTGCGTGCTTCGCCTCGGACGGCCACACCGTGTCAGCGCTGCGCCACATCGGCGTTCCCGAGGGCCTGCACACGGGCATGGTGTACTTCCTCGGCGAGGACCGCCTGCAGCGGTTGTGGATCGGCACCGGCGACGGCGTCGACGTGGTCACGCCGCAGGGGATCGCACACTTCGACGAGCGCGACGGGATCGCCGGCAACGACTCCGCGGCGATGGCATTCTTCGAGGATACCGACGG
Source organism: Kofleriaceae bacterium (assembly GCA_037720695.1). GTDB lineage: Bacteria > Myxococcota_A > Polyangia > Haliangiales > Haliangiaceae > JABFXX01. The sequence goes on from JBBJLY010000091.1 coordinate 22,602, forward strand.
CTCGGTGTGGTTGGGCTCGACGGGCGGCATCACCCACGTGCTCGCGCAGCACTATACGGGCCCGCCGCCTGTCCCGCGCGCGGTGCTCGTGAGCGGCCGGCTCGGCGAGCACCAGATCGGCGCGTTCACAGGCACCGTGGAGACCACGCACGATCACAACGCACTCACGCTCGAGCTCGGAACCGACAGCCTGCGCGATGGCAACCGGATCGAATACGAGGTGCGGCTGTCACCGCTCGAGCAGGAGTTGACCGCGACGCACCTCCGGCAAGCCCGCTACCCGGCGCTGCTCCCGGGGGCGTACCGCCTGGAGATGCGCGCGCGCGTGGACTCCGGCGCCTGGGGCCCGATGAGCGAGCTGCACTTCGTGGTGCATCCGCCGTGGTGGCAGACCCGCTGGTTCGAGGTGATGGCGATGCTGACCGGCATCGGCATCCTCGTCCTCATCTACCTGTGGCGGCAACGCGCAGCCCAGCAGCGCCGCACGCGCCAGCTCAACGAGCAGTCCTACGCGACTTTCTCGAGCGTGCTCGAGGCCGTGCCGGATCTGATCACGGTGCACCGCGAAGGCCGGTTGACCTACCTCAATGCAGCTGCTCGCCGCCTGCTGCTCGCCGAAGGTTCGACGGACCGGCTGCCTGCGTTCCCGGAGTGGACCCACCCTGACGATCGCGCGCGCGCTCGGGACATGATGGAGCACGCGCGCGAGGTCGACGCGTCGCACGCCGCGGAGGTGGTGGAGCTGCGGGTGCACGCGGGCGATGGCAGCTGGAGGATCTGCGAGGTCGCCAGCGTGCGCATGCGGGTTGGTGGATCGCCGCTGGTGGTCGTCACCGCCCGCGATGTCACCGAGCGCCATCGCCTGCGCGCCAAGCTGCTGCTGTCGGATCGGATGGCGAGCCTCGGCACGCTCGCAGCAGGCATCGCGCACGAGATCAACAACCCGCTCGCGTACGTGATCGGCAACCTCGAGCTGATCGCCGATGGTCTCCACCGGCGTGTGCCCGCAACGCAGGACCTCGCGGTCGCCGTCGCCGACGCGAGTGATGGCGCCGAGCGCGTCCGCCGGATCGTGCAGGGCCTGCGCTCGTTCACGCGCTCGGAGGAGGAGCACCGCGTCGCGCTCCAGATCCCCGACGTGCTGCGCGCGGCGATCCGGCTCACCGCCAACGAGGTGCGACACCGGGCACAGCTCGTGTGCCAGCTCGACCCGATCCCGAGCGTGCTCGCCGACGATGGTCGCCTCACCCAGGTGTTCATCAACCTGATCGTCAATGCGGCGCATGCGATCCCGGAAGGCCACTCGGACGCGAACCGCATCACGCTGCGCACGCGGCAGGACGAGCAGGGGCGCGCCGTGGTCGAGGTCATCGATACCGGTGCAGGGATGTCAGCCGAGGTCATGGCCTGCGTCTTCGATCCATTCTTCACGACCAAGGACCTCGGCGCGGGCACCGGGCTCGGGCTATCGATCTGTCACGGCATCATCAGCAGCGTCGGCGGCCAGATCGCGATCGAGAGCGCCCCGGGACAGGGCACCACCGTGCGCGTCACGCTACCCGGCGTGGTGACCGCGTCCGTGCCGGCCGCGCCCGTCCCTGCGATGCCCGAATCCACCGTCGCGCCGGCGGCGGCGGCCGAGCGCCCCGTGTCCCGCGTGCTGATCGTGGATGACGAGCCGCTCCTCGGCGAGATGCTCGCGCGGGTGCTCCACCGCGAGCACCAGGTTACTGTGGTGTCCTGCGGGCAGGCGGCCCTCGACCTGGTCGCCGCCGGCACGTGGTTCGATGCCATCGTCAGCGACGTCATGATGCCCAACATGACCGGGATCGAGCTCCTCGATCAGCTCGCGATCGGTGCACCCGAGCAGGCGCAGCGCGTGATCTTTCTCTCGGGCGGCGTGTTCACGAACGAGACGCGGAACAGCCTCGACGAGCTCGGTACGATCCAGCTCCAGAAGCCAGTCAGCGCGAAGGATCTGCGCAACAGCGTTGCCCGCGTGGTCGCCGCGGGGCGCCCGCTTGTTGCCGCATGATCCGGGCGCGAGTCCGCGGCAAGGACGGACAACCGGGGGCACGCGCGTCTACTACCCCGCCGAGCACACAATGTTTTGAGATGCGGTCGGATCAGGGAGCATGCAGTCCATGTTAGCCGAGGCCGCGCCGATTCTCGCGGCGGCTGAAGGTCCGCGCTCGCTGCAATATGTCGAGCGCTTGCTCGATGGCGACCTGGCTGGCGGTGAGCGCATCGTCGACGACGCCCTCGCGAGCGGGTGGTCGCTCGAAGCGGTGTATGTGGACATCCTGCAGGAGGCCCTCTACGAGATCGGCCGACGCTGGGAAGTCTCGCAACTCACGGTCGCACAGGAACACTTTTGCACCGCGGCGACGCAGCAAGTGATGGCGTCGTTGCACGCGCGGTTGTTCGCCACCCCGAAGCGAGGGCCAAGGTTGCTCGCGACTTCGGTCGGCGGGAACTTTCATTCGATCGGGATCCGGATGCTCGCCGACATCTTCGAGCTCGCGGGCTGGGCCACGACGTGTCTCGGCGCCGACCCGACCTGGGACGAGGTTCGCGACGCGCTCGCCTCCCCCGACGGCCACGACGTGATCGCGATCTCGGCGGCCCTGGTGGAGCACGTCGCCGACGTTGCCGCGCTGATCCGCAACGTCCGAGCCTGCCCGGCCGGACTCGGCATTCACATCCTCGTTGGTGGTCGCCCGTTCAATGCGGACCTCGAGCTGTGGCGCGCGGTCGGTGCGGATGGCCACGCGACGACGCCGCAGGCCGCCGTCGATCTCGCGACCGACCTGGTGACGAACCAGCCGTCGTTGCGACAGCACACCGCGATCCCCCTCAGCTCGCGACCGAGCATGTCGCCGCGCCCGCCGGAGACCAAGCTGCTCGATGCGATGAGCCGGCTGAACGGCCAGCTGCACGACGCGACACGCGCCCTCGCGACGAAGAACGCGGAGCTCGCGCGACTCAACGCGCAGGTCAACAAGATGATGGGCATGGCGGCCCACGACCTGCGCAATCCGCTCATGGTCCTGGGGCTCCACACCCAGCTGCTCGTCGAGGACCTCGCCGGCACGCTCGGTGCCGATCAGTCCGAATCGCTCGAGGCGATCCAGACCGCGACTCAGTTCATGCGCAGCTTGCTCGACGATCTGCTCGATGTCTCGAAGATCCGCGCCGGCAAGTTGCAGCTCGAGATCTCGAGCGTCGAGCTCGTGGGGTTCGTCCGCGGTGTCGTCAAGACGAACGCAGCGCTGGCGGCGCGCAAGCAGATCGGGGTCACGTTCTCGACTTCGGTGGAGGCCGTCACGCTTCCGCTCGACGCTCCGAAGATCCAGCAACTCGTGAACAACCTGGTCGGCAATGCGGTGCAGTACTCGATGCCCGGCACCGACGTGACGGTCGAGCTTTCGACCACCGGCGAGGTGCTCTGCCTCGTGGTGCGCGATCGGGGGGCGGGCATCCCCGAAGCCGAGCTCGCAAAGGTGTTTCGCGCCTACGAGACCACGAGCACGCAGGGCACGGCGGGCGAGAAGAGCACCGGGCTCGGACTCGCGATCGTGCAGGCGATCGTCGAGGCGCACGGCGGAAGGTGTGGGTCGAGAGCACGCTCGGCGCTGGCTCGGCGTTCTTTGTCGAGCTGCCGGTCCAGGCCTGAGCGACTGGACCCTGCATTGCAGGGTCCCAACATGTTCATTGTCCTGGGCATCCTTCTCGTCGTCGGCTGGGTGATGCTGAAACTCTTCGTGGGTGTCACATCGTTCGCCATCCACCTCCTGCTCGCCGCGGCCGTGATCGCGTTGATCGTGCACTTCGTCCGCGGGCGGAGCGGGCGCGGAGGCGTGGCGACAGGAGCGCGTGACCACCTGCACACGTGCGCGCGCGCGGCCGATCGGCCACGCGCGGTTGGACTGACACAAAAAGCTGGCATTCACGCCTCGGGACGCGAGAATCCACTCGTGTCACTGAATCGACGACGATTTCTCCAGCTCACCGCCGCCGGCGTGGCGGCCTTGCCGACGCTGTCGCTCGCGAAGGACAACGTCGTCCACAGCAAGGGCACGGTCACGAAGACGCCGTATCCCGGTCACGTCAACGGTGTCGCGAAGCTGCCAGCGTGGGACGGCGCGACCTCGTCCGAGTCGGTCGCCGGCTCGATGCGGATGTTTCGCGGCAACATGGCGGGTACCTACTACGGCTCGGGCAAGCTGGCCGAGAACCTCAAGCTCGTGTGGAAGTTCCGGATGTCCGACTTCGCGACGCAGCTGAAGGACAAGCCGGTGACCTGGGGCGGCACGGGCTGGACCGGACAGACGCTCAAATATGGCGACTACGTCTACAGCGGCTCGGTCGGCGGCCACTTCCACTGCTGGGAAGCGAACACCGGCAAGCTGGTCTGGGTCTACCCGGCGCTGCGGATGTTCAAGGGTTCGCCGTGTCTGTACAAGAACCGGATCTACGTCCCCAACGTCGACAACCACATTCGCTGCCTCGACGCGACCAACGGCAAGGTGATCTGGGACTGGGCGGGATGGGCTGACTGCGACTCCTCGCCACGCATCCTCGACGGCAAGCTGTACATCGGCGGCGAGGATGGTGACCTGAAGTGCTTCGATGCCGAGACCGGCAAGCTCGAGTGGAAGCACGGCTTCGGCCGCGGTGAGGGCGAGGAGCCGGGCTCCGAGGGCATCGAGTGCTCGCTCGCGATCGCCGACAACACCGCGTACTTCGGCCACCTCGACGGCCACGTCCGCGCATTCTCGCTGACCGAGAAGAAGCAGCTGTGGAAGACGCAGAAGCTCGGCCTCGACATCGATGCGTCGGGCCTGATCCGCGGCGACAAGCTCTACGTCGGGCTCGAGGAAGGCAAGGCCGGCACGTTCTTCTGCCGCGACCGCGCGACCGGCAAGACGGTGGGGGCCA
>JBBJLY010000290.1:0-9665 GCA_037720695.1 Kofleriaceae bacterium
ACGCGACCGGCTGGGGCGAGGGCCCGATGGATCACGAGCGGATCGATCTGCGCAACCTCGAGCCTGACGACGCCGAGGAGATGTTCCGCAATCTGCTCTCGCGCGTCGCGGACATTCCCGACGACACGGCGCAGACCGCGGTCGAGATGACGGGCGGAAATCCGGCGTTCCTCGAGCAGCTGGTCCGGCTGTTCCTCGACAACGGGACGATCGACGCCCGGCTTCCAACCTGGCGGATCGATCCCGACAAGGCCGCCGCGACCGAGCTGCCGATCTCGATCGAGGAGGCGATCGAGGCGCGGATCGCCGCGCTCGAGGGCGAGGAGCGCGAGCTGCTCGAGAAGGCCGCGGTGTTCGGCAACGTGTTCTGGATCTCGGCGGTGATCGCGATGACCCGGCTCGAGAAGCCGGTGCCTCCGGCCACGCCGGGCCCGCTCGAGATCGAGTGGGGGGAGGGCGAGGACGTGCGCCGCCGGGTCAGCGACCTGATCTCGATCCTCGCCGACCAGGACTACTTGCTTCCGCTCGAGGCCGATGACTCGAGCATCCCGGGCGAGGCCGAGGTGGTGTTCAAGCACAACCTGGAGCGCGAGCTGATCGTGCGCTCGACCGAGCAAGGTCGGCTCGCGCGCTACCACCTGTCGGCGGCGCAGTGGCTCGAGGCCAAGACCGTGCAGCGCAGCGACGAGCAGCTCGAGTATCTCGCGAACCTGTACGAGCGCGGCGGCGACGCGCGGCGCGCGGCACGCTGCTATCTGCAGGGGGGCGATCGCGCGCGGGCACGCTATGCGCCGGAGGAGGCCCGCGCGCTGTACGAGAAAGGCTTGAAGATGGTCGGCCAGGTCGACGCGCCGGCCCGGATGGATGCGCTCCATAACCTCGGCGACGTGCTCGAGCAGACCGGCCGGATCGAGGAAGCGATCGCGTGCTTCGTCGAGATGCTGCACCTCGCGTGGCGGTTCGATAACCTGGCCAAGGCGGGCGCGGCGTACAGCCGGCTCGCGCGGGGTCAGCGCCGGCTCGGCAAGTACGACATGGCGATGGAGCATCTGCGTCGCGCGCACGAGCTGTTCGAACGGTCGAAGGATGATCGCGGCATCGCCTCGACCCTCGACGACATGGGGCGCGTCAACTGGCTGCGTGGTGCGTTCGGCCATGCGCTCGACTTCCATCGCCAGGCGCTGACGATCCGGCGCGCGCTCGGCGATCGCCGCTCGATCGCGCTGTCACTCGCGAACATCGGCCGCGTCCACCACGACACCGGCAACTTCAAGGCGGCGATCAACCAGTTCCGCGAGGCGCTCGATCTGCGACGCGACATCGGCGACCTCGTCGGCGTCGTGCAGTCGCTGTGCGATCTCGGCGGCGTCCACGCCGAGGATGGCAACCTCGAGTCCGCGCTCGAGTTGCTCGGCGAGGCGCGCACGATGGCGCTCGAGATCGGCGACAAGCTCGCACTCGCCGACGTGCTGTCGCGCTCGGGCGAGGTCAAGTCGGCGCTCGGCCGCGGGCAGGAAGCGGTGCAGGATCTCGCCCAGGCCAAGGCGCTCGCGTCGTCGCTCGGCGACCAGGTCGCGCTCACGGTCACCCATCAGCGGCTCGCCCAGGTCCACCTCGCGCTCGGCAACCTCGAGGCTGCCGAGGTCGAGGCGCACGCGGCGGTCGGCGTCAGTGAGGCGGTCGGGCTGCGCGTCCACATCGGCTGCGGCTATCGCGTCAAGGCCGAGGTCGCCGCCGCGCTCGGTCACACGCTCCAGGCCGAGGAGGACTTCCGCCGCGCGATCGACATCCTCGCCGCGGTCAAGCACGAGGTCGAGCTCGCGCGCGCCTACGTCGGGCTCGCCGCGGTCAAGGAGCGCGCCGGCAACCTGCCCGAGGCGCACAAGCTGCGCGGCCGCGCGACCGACATCTTCACGCGGCTGCGCGGCGCCGCGGCGACCGATTGATCATGACAGTCGACGAACCAGCGCTGGCCCGCATGCGCGCGGCGGTCCCGCCGAACGTCCGCACCGTGTGCGAGACGCTCGCGCAGGCCGGCCACCAGGCGGTCACCGTCGGAGGCGCGGTGCGCGACGCGCTCCTCGGCCGCACGCCGGGCGACTGGGATGTCGCCACCGCGGCGCGTCCCGAGCAGGTGATGGCGCTGTTCAAGCGCACGGTCCCGACCGGGCTGCAGCACGGCACGGTCACGATCGTCACCGGTCGCGGCGAGGAGAGCCACGTCGAGGTCACCACGTTTCGCGGAGAGGGCGCGTACACCGACGCGCGGCGGCCCGATCACGTCACGTTCGGCGTGCCGCTGGTCGAGGACCTCGCGCGCCGCGACCTTCGCGTCAACGCGATGGCGTACGACCCGGCGGCCGATCAACTCGTCGATCCGTTCGGGGGCAGGCAGGACATCGCCGACCGCATGCTGCGGGCCGTTGGCCCGACCGGCGACATCTACGCCGACGCGGTCGCGCGGTTCTCGGAGGACGGCCTGCGCGTGATGCGCGCGGTACGGTTTGCCGCGGTGCTCGAGTTCGCGCTCGATCCGGACACCGAGCGCGGGATCGGGCCGGCCTTGCCGTCGCTGGCGAAGGTCAGCCGCGAGCGCGTGTCGGACGAGCTGCGCAAGATCCTCGCGACCCGCGAGCCGTCGCGCGCGCTCGCGATCGCCGAGCGCTGCGGGATCCTGGCGCTGGTGATGCCGGGGCTCGTGACCGGGCTCGAGGCGTGGGCCGCGATCCGAGGCGATCGCGCGGCCGCGGTCGCGTCGTGGCTGTCGCGGATCGATGCGACACCGCCGGCCGTTCGGCTCGCCGCGCTCGCGTGCGAGCTCGCGCGCCCGGTGGCGTCGCCGCGGCTCGATCGCGACACCGTCAAGCGCGCCCAGGGCGTGCTGCGCGACCTCAAGTTCGCGAACGACGAGCTCGCAGGCGCCGCGGTCCTGGTGGGAAGTGCGGGTGCGACGCGGGTCGCGCAGTGGACCGACGCCGCGGTGCGCCGGCTGCTCGCCGACGTCACGCGTCCCCATGCTGCCGCCGCCGTCGCGCTGTGGCGCGCCGAAGGAGCGACGCAGCTGGCCGACCGCGCGACCGCGATCCTGGAGCGCAATGATGCGCTCGCCGCCGCCGAGCTGGCGGTCACGGGATCAGACCTCATCACCGAGCTCGCGCTGGCGCCGGGACCGGTGGTCGGCAAGCTAATCGCGCGGCTGGTCGATCGCGTGCTCGAGGATCCGGCGGTCAACACGCGCGACCAGCTGTTCGCGATCGCGCGCGAACCGGCGTAGCGGCTACTGGAACGCGACGAAGTTCGCCGCGACCTCGCTGTCGGAGAGCGCGCGGGAGAACATCCGAACATCGTCGAGCGTGCCGTCGAACGGGAGCTGCTCGGTACCGGTCGCGTCGGTGTCGAGTCCGAGGTAGAGCGGGTCGGGGATCCTGGTCGGGACCATGACCGACACTGACCGCCGGGTGTCCCGCAGCTGGCCGTCGATGTAGATCCTCAGCACGGTGTCGTCCTTCACGCACGCCACGTGATGCCAGCCAGCGCTGACCGCGTCGGTCGAGATCGCCTCGTGGTCGATCCCCGAGCTGACCACGACCGCGCACCGCACGCGGAGATCACCGCGCAGCGTGATCCGGTAGTGACCGTGGCGTGCCAGCAGGCCCGCATCGCCCGCGGGTGGGACGTCGAAGCCGAACCACAGCTCGAACGTCATGCTCGCTCGCGCATCGAGCGAGCTGGCTCCATCGACGCGGACCGAGCTGTCGTCGTCCACCGCGATCGCGCGGTGGGAGCCGCGCATCGCGCCCTCCGGATCCGACAGCTCGCCTTCGTGGCCGAACCCCGACTGATCGAGCGCCCCATCGTCGAGGTCGTCCTCGAAGTCGAAGCACAGCTGGAGCGCGTCATCCTCGCACAGCCCGGACGGGGGCAGCTCTTGCTTGTCCTCGAGCGGGAAGATCGCCTGGCAGCCACCGAGTGCGAGTGCGAGCGCGAGGCAGCGGATCATCGGAGCTCCGCAGCCGCATCGACCACCAGCGTGCGCGTGCCGCGCCCACCGACGATCACGCGCGGCAGCTCGAGTGCGACCAGCCGCGATCCGAGGTCGACGACGAGGTGCGAGACCCGGCGCAGCAGATTCGCGAGCCCCACGCGATCGGGTTCCGGATCGCCGGCGCGTGACGCGACGACATGCGCCGCGAGCTCCTCGGCATCGATCAGCCGGAGCGGGGCAGGCGCGGCGATCGGCTGGGACACGCCGGGAACATGGAGCACCACCGTCCAGCCGAGCGCGGGCAGCTCGACGAGCGTGACCGCCACCTCGCGGCCCTGCGGCGGCGTCTCGCGCACGATCACCGCCGCGCCCTCGACGCCGGTCTTGCCGGCCGCGGCGAGCACGCCGCTGAATCCCTGACGGACGAGTGCATCACTGGTGACGCCGTGCTCGACGGGACAGCCCGCGGGCTCGGTCGGAAGATCGTGGCCCCACGGCTTGAGCTCGACCGGGTACCCGGCGCGGCGCGCGAGCTTGACCGCCGCGGAGGGCGTGGTCGCCACGGCCTGGCGGGTGATCGGGACGCCGTACGAGGACAGCAGCACCTTGGTCTCGTGATCGCCGAGTCGGCCGGCATCGTGACCGAGCTTGCCGAGCTGACGGCGCAGCCGCTCGTCGTCGATCGCGAGCTCGGCCGACGCGGTCCGTGCCGCGGGACCGAGCCCGACCGCGATCCGTTCGGCCGCACGGCCCAGCGTCGCGACGGCCGCGAGCGCCGAGCGCGCACCGTGCAGCACCAGGGGGGAGTCGGCGAGCTCGCCGCGGGCGACGACCGGCACGTGCATCCCGGGGATGCTGCGCGGCGGCGGGTCGAGCGCGGGATCGTACAGCACGACATCGGTCGGCAGATCCGTTCCGCCCACAGCGGTGCCGATCGACGGGCCGCGCGATCCGATCGCCTCGGCCTCCTCGACGATCACCGTCGCCTGGGCCTCGAGCCACGAGCCGGGCGGGGCGATCACGGCGGCGCGTGGGCCGGTCGGCAGTCCAAACCGCACGAGCAGCACGATCGATTCGAGCCACGCATCGACGTCGTGCGAGAGCGCGGCACCATGCGCGCGGAGGAACGCGAGCGCCGCGGCGCGCTCGAGTGCCGGGCGATTGCCGCCACGCGAACGTGGCGCGAGCAAGCACACTGGTTTGCCCGCCCCGGCGGCGCGCGCGCACGCCCGCGAGAGCTCCACCGCGACGGCGACACTCGGTGCGGCGTCGAGCGCCCACGCGATCACGTCGTCGCCGGGCTCGAGCTCGGGCGAGGCGGTGCGAGCTTCGATTCCCCGCACGCGCAGCGCGGCGATCGCGGTCGCGCCGAGTCGGCCGGGCCCGATCACCTGGACGGTGGGCGTGGCAGTCGCGGCGGCGGCCGTGCGGGGCTGCGCCATCACGGCACCTTGTGCGCAGCGAGGTGGGCGGCCACGTGAACGGCGGTGCGGTGCGGTTCGCGGCTCGCGCGTGGGGGCAGCGCGCGATGCCCGAGCACGACGGGATCGAGCCCGAGCGCGGCGAGCTCGAGCCGCTGCAGCGACGCGGATGGCATCGGCGTCGGGTAGTCCTCGATCTGCGCGCCCGCGATGCGGAGCCCGATCACGGCGGGACCGCGCACGCGACACGTCTGCAGCAAACCACTGGCGATCCGGCCCGTGTGGATGACCGCACCGTCCGGCGCGATCGCGATGACGCGCGTCAGCTGCGCGGCCTCGAGCAACTCCGCGATCGCGGCGACCTCGGCCGCGCGCTCGGGGCGGCTGGCCTCGTCGACGAGGACCGTGATCGCGCTGAGGTGGCGTGCGACCCCCGCCATGACCTGCGCCCAGCCGAGATAATCGAGCTGGAGCTCTGTCGGCACGCCCAGTGCCGGGAGGCCCCCGCGGTTCGCGCGATCGGCGGCGAGATCGAGCCACGCTGGATCGCCCGCCGCGACGACCGTGGTCGCCGACCCGAACTTCGCGGCTGCGGCGATCGCACCGTCGAGCCAGCGCACCGTGCGGACCGGCGCCGCGCTCCCGAGCCACAGCGCGACCGTCATGCGTCCTCCAGTGCGCGACAGAGATTGTCGAGGCTGGTCGCGAGCGGACCGGTCAGCGCGCCATCGACGCCCTTGCCACCGGCGGTCCCGATCCGCACGAGGCTCGCCGAGCCCGCGAGATCGATCGCGGGTGCACCGACGGCGATGCAGAGCTCGGGCACGAGCGCGAGACCCTTGAGGCTGCCGGCGTTGCCGATCAGGGTCGCGCCGAGCCGGTACGCGAGCTGCGCGGCCGCGGCGACCACGGCAGGATCTGCCGCGGCTTCATCGCCCAGCGCGATCAGCGTCGCGCTCGCATGCAACCGCTCGGCAGCCGAGATCCCGGCGAGCTCGATCCGCGGATCGGCTCCGCCGGGCACCGCGAGTGCGAGCACCTGGATCTCGTCGCTACAGGCTTCGCCTCGCTGCGCAGTGCCGACCAGCGCGACCGCGGCACCGCCATCGGTCGCGCGAACCGAGCCGCCATCGCGATCGCGCAGCTCGACGAGCTCGCCGGCGATCGCATGCGCGCGACCCAGCAGGCGAGCGCCGATCTTCGCGCCGGTGCGAGGACCGAGCTCGTTCGCCGACGGCGCGTCGGCACCGAACAGCACGAGCCGTGGCCGCAGGTGATCGAGCACGCCTTGCCATGCAGATCCGACGGCGGCCCACAGCGCGACGACCGGCGCGGGTGTGAGCGCGACGACCAGCTTGTCGGCGCCGCTCCGGGCGAGCATCTGCTGGGTCGCGGCGATCCCCGGGATCTTCGTCGTCAGCACGCGGGTCACGCCCTCGCTGGCTGCTGGTGCGGACACCACGAAGCCGGCATACAAGATCGCGCCCCACGACGATGCGACCGCTCGTCCCGCGGCAAGCGCGGTCAACGACGACGGATGCGGTACGCCTCCGTCGAGATCGATGTGGACCAGGACGACACCCACGGTGCCGACGACGCTAGCGTGCGGCGCGCAGCGCGGTCAACAATTGCTCTCATTCCCGCAGCTTGCAGGGCACGCTACGGCGACATTGGCCGCCCGACACCTCGAGCTCCCAACCATGCCGGGAACATACGAGCCGGTCGCCCTCGACGAAGCCATCCGAGATCCGGCCACCGTCGTGCGGGCAGCGGTCGTCGACCACGACCAGCCTCCCGGTGTGGAGCCGCGCCACCGCGACCTGCCGGGCACCGACGCGGGCCCGCACGATCATCCCCACCGGGACGAATGGCAGCTCCTCGACGTCGGGCACGTCCGGATCGTAGCCCAGCTCGTCGAGCAGCTGCGCGGTGACCGGGCCCATCGGGCGACGCTACCCGCGCGGTCTGACAATAAACGTAAACGTAAACCTGAACGTAAACCTAAACGTCCGGGGCTCGGTTGCCCCCCCTGTGCCAGGGTTGTTGTCGCATCGCGCGGGTTGAAGCTCGCGCTTGATGCACCGGGGCAACAGGTCCGAATGTCAGGTACCCAATACAGTGAAAAGTTCCGAGCCCGCATGGTCGAGAAAATGGCCGGGCCGCATCCGATGAGCGGGGTCCAGCTCGCGGCGGAGACTGGTGTGCCGCAGCCGACGCTGTCGCGCTGGCTGCGGGAAGCCACTACCCTTCGTCGCAAGATGGCCAAGCGACACGACGACGAAGAGCAGACGTTGGTGGTTGCGGATGCGTCGCCGCGTTCCACAGAGAACAAGTTCTCGTTGGTGCTGGAAGCGGCGGCAGTCCCGGAGGCCGAGCTTGGCGAGTGGCTACGTCGCAAGGGCGTGTACGCCGCACAGCTCGAGGAGTGGCGCACGCAAGCGATGGCTGGGCTGGCCGGTGCCGCCAAGCGCAGCAAGGAGACGACGGCCGACGCCCGTCAAATTCGCGAGCTGGAGCGTGAGCTCGCGCGCAAGGACAAGGCGCTTGCCGAGGCGGCAGCTCTGCTCGTACTCCAAAAAAAAGTTCGATCTATCTGGGGGGACGAGGACGACGACACCGACGAGAAGAACGACAAATGATCGGCAGGTACATCGACGAGGCCGTGGCTGCGGGCGCTTCGCGCACCAGGGCCTGTGAAGCCATCGGTCTGCCAGCGCGCACGCTGCAGCGCTGGGCCCATAAGTCTGACGACGGTCGTCACGGGCCCAAGCATGTCCCGGCAAACAAGCTCTCCGAGGCCGAGCGGCGGCAGGTGGTGGCCGTCGCGACAAGCCCCGAGTTTCGAGACCTGTCGCCGAAGCAGATTGTCCCGAGGCTGGCGGACCGTGGCAAGTACATCGCCTCCGAGTCGACGTTCTCTCGCGTGCTCTACGAGCACGGCTTGCAGCAGCACCGCGGCCGGGCTCGTCCGCCTACGGCGCGCCCACGTGGGCACGCTGCGACTGGACCTTGGCAACTCGGGGCGTGGGACATCACGTACCTCCGCAGTCACGTCCGCGGTGAGTTCTTCTACCTCTACCTCGTCGAGGATGTGTGGAGTCGGAAGATCCTCGGCTGGGATGTGCATGACGTCGAATCGACGGACTTCGCGGCCGACCTCATCGAGAAGATCCGAAAGGACAATCCGGGCGTCGACCTTCGCGGCTGGGTGCTCCACTCCGACAACGGCGGGCCGATGAAGGGCGCCACGATGCTCGCGACGATGCACAAGCTCGGCATCGTTCCGTCCTTCAGCCGGCCGCGCGTGTCGGACGACAACGCCTACGCCGAGGCACTGTTTCGGACGCTCAAGTACTGCCCGGAGTATCCCTCGAAGGGCTTCGCTACCGTCGACGACGCTCGCGCGTGGGTAACTCGGTTCGTCGCCTGGTACAACGACGTCCACCTGCACAGCAGCATCGGCTTCGTCACTCCCTCATCGCGTCACGCCGGCGACGACATCGCCATCCTCGACGAGCGCCGCAAGACGTACGCGACAGCACGCGAGCTCCAGCCGGCGCGCTGGTCGCGCCACACGCGACCGTGGTCTCGTCCGGCGATCGTGACCCTGCACCCTGAGACGGATCGGACAAGTCAGACCAGATCGGATCAGTCAGACCAGAACGGTCTCGGGGAAGCAGCCGCTTGAAGACTTTTGCGACAACAACCTTGATTCCCACCGGACCGTTTTCGTTTAGGTTTACGTTTAGGTTTTACGTTTACGGCCTATCGCGAAGGGCTACCCGCCGTCGCGCGCGGCCTGGCGGAGCGCGTGATCTGCGAGCACGAGCGCGATCATCGCCTCGACCACCGGCACCGCACGCGGCAGCACGCACGGATCGTGGCGACCGTGCGGCGCGAGTGTCGTCGGGTTGCCCTCGGGATCGACGGTCTCCTGCGGCCGCATGATCGTCGCGGTCGGCTTGAACGCGATCCGCAGCGTGATCGGCTCGCCGTTGGAGATCCCACCCTGGATGCCGCCCGAGCGATTGGTCCGCGTGCCGATCGTGCCGTCGTCGCGGCGATAGAACATGTCGTTGTGCTCGCTGCCGGTCATCCGCGTCCCCGCGAAGCCCGAGCCGTTCTCGACGCCCTTCACGGCCGGGATGCCCATCATCGCGCTGGCGAGATCCGCCTCGAGCTTGTCGAACACGGGCGCGCCCCAGCCGGCCGGGACGCCGCGCGCGATCGCGCGGAGCACGCCGCCGACCGAGGCGCCG
>JBBJLY010000291.1:0-9637 GCA_037720695.1 Kofleriaceae bacterium
CCCGGCTCGGCCGAGATGGCACTCGCTGACATCAATCGCGCGCTCACCAACACGCGGCGGCGGCCGAACCACGTGTAGCTCCGCGCCTCGGGATGACAGTGCCGAAAGATGTCGATCCAGTCCTCACGCGCGAGGCGATCGTTCAGGCGTGCACGCGCGGTCGCGTGGGGCTCCTCGGTTCGCAGGCGCGGCGTGACGTCGTGTGCGCTGCGCGACACGTTCCAGTCGCCGGCGAGGACGACGTCGGCGGTCGTGCGCAGCTCCTCGGCCAGCGTCAGCACCTGGTCCTGAAACCGCTGCTTGTAGGCGTGTCGATCGCCAGCTGGATCGCCGCTCGCCGGATCGACGTATGCCTTCGAGGTGCCGTTGACCGCATAGAGATTGACCACCGCGAGGCGACGTTCGGGGAGCGCGGTGACGAGGACGCGGCCCTCGTGATCCCACGGTGGGCTCGCGGCGAGCGCCGGCCCGAGCGAGTCGTGGACGTAGGTCGCGACACCGTACGCGCGACCACCGCGATACGTGACGTTGCGCGGGTCGTCGCACAGCGCGAACTGACACGTGTAGCCGGGTAGCAAATCGCGCATCGTCGCGATCAGGTCATGATCACGAGGACGCACGCGGATCTCCTGCAGGCAGAGGATCTGCGGTTCGCCGAGCGCGGCGACCTGGCGGGGGAGGTCGCGCAACGGTGCCGGCGCGAGCCAGGGGATCAGGCTCTCGACGTTCCAGGACACGATGCGGAGGGACACGTCCAGCAAGGCGTACCGCTCGCACGCGGCGTCGTCGATCGAGGCGAGCTCAATTCGGCGTCGGATTGGCGTGCGTCGGGCAGCCGCGAGTGCGCGATCGGAACCCGGGCTGCTGACCACATCGCTGCACCCACGGTCGACGCGGTTCGAGGACTGTCAGACCCGCACGCTAAGACGCGGGCATGCCGGGAAACGGCGCGGCGGCGAGTTATGGCGATCTGTTGGTGACTTCCCTCGTGGTGCTGGGCGGGGTGTGCATCGCTGCGTTCGTGGTGGTGAAGCTAATCGGCAGTTCCTGTCGACCGGGCGGGTGCGCGGTGCGCACGTGCTCGATATCGTCGCACGCCTGCCGCTCGAGCCGCGCCGGTCGCTGTACGTGGTCGAGGTCGCAGGCAAGACGTTGCTCGTCGGGACCAGCGAGATGGGGCTGTCCCTCCTGACGGAGCTCGACGGTGCCGCGGTCCGCGCTCGCACGCCGGTCCGCCAGAATTTCGGGGATCTGGTTCGAACGGCGTGGCTCAACCGCCGTGGCACACCACCGCCGGACGACGCGGCGATCGCGACGCCCGCAATCGACGCGCGCGGTGTCGCGCAGTCGGATGCGGCAGCGGACCCGGCCGCGCCGAGCGCTCCCGGCGTGGTCATGCCGGTGCATGCAAATCGTCCCGCCGACAGCGCGGTCGACGTTGCACGGGATCGCAGCGCGTCATGACCGAGGACGGCGTCACGGGCGCAATCGCGATCGCGCTGGTCGCGGTGATCCCGCTTGTCGTGCTGATGCTGACGAGCTTCGTGAAGGTGTCGGTCGTGCTCTCGTTGTTGCGCAACGCGATCGGCGCGCAGGATGCGCCCTCCGGTCTCGTCGTCATGGGCATCTCGCTCGTGCTGACGTTCTTCGTCATGGCGCCGGTCGCGCTCGACATGGTGCGCGCCGCGTCGACCGAGCCCGCGCTCGATCCCGGAACGACGCAGCCGACGACACCGGGGCGTGGCCCTGCCGGTGCGACGCGCGGTGCACCGCCGGCTTCGCCGACGACACCAGCCGTCCGTGGTTCCGCTGGCCCAGGTTCGAGCGACGAGATAGCTCCCGGCACGGGGAGCGCGGCAGGCTTGGGTGCGGACGGTCGCCCGGTCGGTGCTGGCGCTGGCGCGGTGGGTTCGGGTGCAGTCGGTGGTGCGGGCTCGGCAGCGCCACTCGAGATCGAAGCGGCGGTCCGGCAGCTGGTCCCCGCGAAGTATCAACCGCAGGTTGACAAGACCGCGCGCGCACTCGAGCCGCTGCGCGGCTTCCTCACGCGGCACGCGGACGCGCGTGATCGTCAGACCTTCGTCGATGTCGCCCAGCGCATGAATCGCGCGCCCGAGGGCCACGAGCTGTGGGTGCTGGCGCCCGCGTTTCTCACCACCGAGCTGCGCGAGGCCTTCGCGATCGCGGTGCTGATCTTCATCCCGTTCCTCGTGATCGATCTGGTCGTCGGGCTGGGGCTCGCCGCGCTCGGGCTCCAGATGACGTCGCCGCAGACGGTGTCGCTGCCGCTCAAGCTGTTGCTGTTCGTCGCGGTCGATGGCTGGCGACTCCTGATCGAGAGCCTGCTCCGGGGCTACGCGTGACCGGCAGCCTCGTCGCACTCGTGCGCGAGGGTCTGTTGCTCGCGCTGCTCCTCGCGGCCCCGCTGCTGGTCGCGGCGCTCGTCGCGGGCATCGTCACCGGGCTGCTGGGCGCGTTCACGCAGATCCAGGATCCGTCGATCGGCCTCGTCCCGCGCATCGCGGCGGTGGGCATCGCGCTGGTGCTGTTCATGCCGGCGATCGGCCGCCAGCTCGAGGTGTTTGTCGCCCGGCTGTGGCCGATGATCGTCGCGGCCGGGGCCGGTGGATGACGCTGCTCGTGTTCGCGCTTCGCGGCGCGGCCGCGGTGCTCGTGTTGACGACCTTGGCCGGCGGGTTGCCGCGGCTCGTCCAGCTCGGGCTCGCGGTGGTGATCGGGGTGTGGTCCGCGCTGCTCGTCGGGCCACCGGCGGTCACGGACGGGCTCATGTGGATCGCGGCGCGCGAGCTGGTGATCGGGGCGACGCTCGGCCTGGTCGCGGTCATCCCGCTGCTCGCCGCGGCGATGGCCGGCCGGCTGGTCGACCTGGTCGGGCACGCGCGCGGACCGTACGCTGGCTTGTTCGGAGTGCTCGCGGCTGCGGTGTTCGTCGGGATCGATGGCCACGTCACCGTGGTCGCCGCGATCGCCGACAGTCACCGCGCGGCGCCAGCGCTGCTCGCGATCCAGCCGCGCGCGGTCGACGCGATCGCTGGGTTGATCGGTGCGGCGGTCACGCTGGCAATTCCTGGCTGGTGACCGCAGCGATCGTCGAGATCGCCGTTGGCGTGGGCGCGCGCCTGGCCGCACGCACCAGCGTGTTCTTGCCCGGCGCGACGGCAGTGCCGGCGGCGCTGGTGATGATCACGGCCACGCTGATCGCGACCCTGGCCGTGGCGATCGCGGCGCTCGTCCGCGGCACACTCTGACCGGTCCGCTCACCGCGCATCGGAGGTCGCGCGCGATCGGGGTCGAACCATCCGTGACATCGCGTCGCGGCGTTCCCGCGGATTCTGCGAGTGACATCTCGCACTGCGGCGTTCCCGCGGGAATCGCGTTCGTCATGATGTCGTCCCCCCACAACGCCTCCTGACCTGCTCGGAGCTCTGCGAGTCGTTCACCTCGACGGCAAGCAAGGCTGATCGAGATGTCGACTGCCAGAGGCGGATCATGGCGATCACGGAAGTCAACTGACGCCTGCCGGATGGTGGCGATCCGGCCAGTGATTCGTTCAACCTGCAGTGGCGTCGATCTGGAGCACGATCGTGCGTCGGCCCTCGCTGCAGTCCATGCGGTCAGCGAGCGCGCAGCGCGGCGACGATCTCGGCGAGCCGCGGCCAGTGCAGCTCGGGGACTGGGCCCTCGTCCGCGACCAGTGCGGTCGCGAGCACGACATCGCGGTGGATCGGCACGCGATGCTGCCGGGCGAGGGCGAGCAGCTGGGTCGCGCGCGCGCGCCGGCCGGTGGCGGTGCGGACGGGGATCGGGCGGCGGATCGGGTCCCACGCGATCGCGACCGCGGTGTCATCGCCGAGCACGAGCAGCGTCGATCCGGCGAGCGCGCTGCGCGGATCCTGGGTGCGGAGCGCAGCCGCGCGCGCCGATCGCCAGCGTGGGTCGGCGCCAGATAACCGCTCGTCTTCGCGCTTCTCGCGGGCGGACATGCGGAGGGCGCGGGTGAGCTCGGCGTGGCGGAGCAGGGCATCGAGGACGCCGGCCGCGATCCAGGCGATCGCGATCGCGACGAGGAAGCTCGGTAGCAGAGACGCCGCGACAGTGGGGGTGGTCGGCAGCATCGCGAGCCGCGGCGCGGCCCACCACAGCCAGCCCACCGCGACGAGGCCGATCGCGCCGGCGGTGGCGAGCTCGAAGGACGCGCGCCGCGTTCGCGCACCGGCGCCGCGATCGAGCGCGGGCGCCTGATCGATCCGGCGGCGAGGCAGCCAAAGCGCGCGGGTCTGGGTGAGCTGCGCGACCACCGCCGCGAGCGCGGCGGCAACGACGAATGGCAGCGCGAGCTCGAGGGTCGCGGACCCCGCGGCGGCGGGCGCGAGCGTGCCCGCAGTTCCGCCATCGCATGCGGATGCGATCCAGCGGCCTAGTTGCGCACTGGCCGCCCTCCCGAGCAGGCTGATCGCGAGCACGATCGCGACACACGCGAGCGCGCCGACGACGAGCGGACTCGCCGCATGCAGTCCCGCACGCCGCGCGAGCGCGATCCGGCGCGGTGAAGGTGGGAACGGTCGGTCGTCGGCCATGGTCCGGAATTGTCCGGACCGGATGGTAAGGTGCCGCCGAGATGACCGTTCCGCGCAAGGTACGAAAAGCAGTGATCCCGGCAGCCGGGCTCGGGACCCGGTTCCTGCCCGCAACCAAGGCCGTCCCGAAGGAGATGTTGCCGATCGTCGACGTCCCGACGATCCAGCTCGTGATCGAGGAGGCGGTCCACGCCGGGATCACCGACGTGGTCGTGATCAACGGCCGCAACAAGTATCCGATCGAGGACCACTTCGATCACGCGTACGAGCTCGAGCACACGCTCCGCTCGCGCAACAATACCGAGCTCGCGGATGCGATGCACAAGATCTCGCGACTCGTGCGCCTGATCTCGGTGCGCCAGAAGCAGCCGCTCGGGCTCGGCCATGCGGTGCTGTGCGCACGCGAGGCGATCGGCGACGAGCCATTCGCGGTGCTGCTCGGCGACGACCTGATCGACAACGACGACAACCCCGGCATCGGCCAGCTGGTGCGGGTGCACGAGACCACGGGCGCCGGCGCGATCGCCGTGATGGAGGTGCCCGCCGGCAAGGAGCACATGTACGGGATCGTTGCGGGCGAACGGGACGCCTCCGGCCACATGCGGATCCGCGAGATGGTGGAGAAGCCAAAGGCTGGCACTGCACCGAGCCGGTGGGCCATCGTCGGCCGCTACGTGTTGCCGCCCGAGATCTGGGGTCACCTCGCGGCGACCAAGCCGGGCGCCGGCGGCGAGATCCAGCTGACCGATGCGCTGCGCGAGCTGATCGCGTCCCCCACCGGACTCTATGGCGTCGTCGTCGAGGGCACGCGGCACGATGCGGGCGACAAGCTCGGCTACTTGCGCGCGAACCTGTCGTACGCACTGAAACGTCCAGAGCTTCGCGATCAGGTGGTCGAGCTGTGCCGCGAGATCGCCGCAGCCGGCAAGTGATGCCTGGCGCCGCGAGCAGCCGGCGATGAGCTCGTGCGCCTCGCGGTCGTGCGCCCGGACGCTGCATCCGCGCGCCGGACAATCGGGTCCGGACGGCGAACCGCCACATCGTGATCTCGCGCGCTTCGCCGCGGCGCGAGCGGTGCAGCAGGAGCGGGCGTGACCGAGGCCGCGCGCTACGTCGAGGTCGCGGTCACGTTGCCCGTCCTCGGCCGCTATCACTACCGCGTTCCCGCGATGCTGGCGGCGCGGGTGGTGGTGGGCGCGCGCGTGCTCGTCCGGTTCGGGGCCAAGAAGGTCACCGGCATCGTCGTGCAGACCGGCGTCACACCCCAGCCCGGGATCAAGATCGTCGACCTGTCGGACGTGCTCGACGAGGTGGCGCTGCCTCGCGACCTGGTCGAGCTCTGCCTGTGGGTCGCCGACTACTACGAGGCGCCACCCGGCGAGGCGCTGCGCGCGGCGCTTCCTGCGGGTAGCGGGATCGGCGCGCGCTCGGTCGTCACGCTGACCGAGGCCGGCCGCAAGATGGCGAGCGAGCTCGGCTCGGCGTTGCCGGCGAAGCAGCGCGCGGTGCTCGCGAATTTGCTATCGCACGACCTCCCGTCGAGCGGCATGAACCCTGGCACCCGCAAGGTGGTCGAGGCCTTGGTGACGCAGGAGCTGGCCTGCGTCCGCGAGCAGCGCGATGCCGCGCGCACCCGTCTCCGTCGCGAGCGCACGGTGAAGCTTGCGGTGCCGCTCGACGTCGCGCGCGATGCGGTCTCCCGCGCCCCAAAGCGATGGGCGATCGTCGACGCGCTCGCGAGCGGCCAGGTGATCGCGCTGGACGCGCTCGAGACCCAGCTGCCAGGGTCGAAGAACCTGGTGCGAGAGCTCGCGAAGGCGGGGCTTGTCGAGCTCGGCGATCGCGAGCAGGCGATCAGCGCGGTCGCGACCAGCCCCGACATGCTGGTGATCGCACCGCCGATCCTGACCGACGAGCAGGCCTTTGCGGTCACCGAGATCGTTCGCGCGCTCGGCTTGACGCCGATCGAGCTGGCGGTGCCGATGGCGCCAGCGGCGTCCGCGAAGCGAGCCACCGATGCAGCACCGGCGCCGGCGCCGCTGTCCGAAGCAGTGACTGTGGCGGCAGGCGCGACCGCACCGGAAGCGGGAACCGCAACGGCACCGGAAGCGGGAACCGCAACGGCACCGGAAGCGGCAACCGCAACGGCATCGGACGCGGCAACGGCATCGGCATCGGCATCGGCAACGGCATCGGCAGCCGCAACGGCATCGGCATCGGAAGCGGCGACCGCATCGGAGTCGGCAACCGCAGCGACATTGGCATCGAGCACACCGCCGGTGCGGCCGGCGGCGTTCTTGCTCCACGGCGTGACCGGCAGCGGCAAGACCGAGGTGTACCTGCGCGTGATCGCGACCGCGCTCGACGCAGGGCGCACCGCGCTCGTGCTGGTTCCGGAGATCTCGCTGACGCCGCAGCTGGCGGCGCGATTTCGCGCGCGGTTCGGCGATCAGGTGGCGATCCTGCACAGCGGCCTGTCGGAGCAGCAGCGGCTGGGCGAGTGGTCGCGGCTGTGGCGCGGCGATGCCACGATCGCCGTGGGAGCACGGTCGGCGGTGTTCGCGCCGCTCGCGAACCTCGGCGTGATCGTCGTCGACGAGGAGCACGATGGCTCGTTCAAGCAGGACGAGGGCGTGCGGTATCACGCGCGCGATGTCGCGCTCGTGCGGGCACAGCGGGCGGGGGCGGTGTGCGTGCTGGGATCGGCGACGCCGAGCCTCGAGACGATGGCCCACGCGCAGCGCGGGCAGTATCGCTACCTGGTGCTGACGAAGCGACCGACCGCGCGGCCGATGCCGATCGTCGAGGTGATCGATCTGAAGACGTACATGCCCGATGGCGAGGCGATGCTGTCGGCGCCGCTGCGCAAGGCGATCAAGGAGACGCTCGAGACCGGCGACCAGACGATCCTGTTTCTGAACCGGCGCGGCTTTGCGACGTTCGTGCTGTGTCGCGCGTGCGGGCATGCCTTTCGGTGCCCGCATTGCTCCGTGTCGCTGACATATCACAAGCGGAATGACCGGCTGAGCTGTCACTACTGCGGCTACCAGCAGCGGGTGCCCGAGGCGTGCCCGAAGTGCCACGCGGTCGGGACGATCGAGCGCAAGGGGCTCGGGACGGAGAAGGTCGCCGACGCGGTGGCGACCGAGTTTCCCACCGCGCGGGTGGCGCGGCTCGATCGCGATGTCGCGAGCGGTTCGAAGATCGAGGCGGTGCTCGGGCGGGTGGCGCGGCGCGAGATCGATGTGCTGGTCGGGACCCAGATGGTGACCAAGGGTCACGACTTTCCGGGCGTCACCCTGGTCGGGGTGCTGTGTGCGGATACCGGGCTGAACCTGCCGGATTTTCGCGCGTCCGAGCGCACGTTCCAGCTGCTCGCACAGGTCGCGGGGAGGGCAGGGCGCGGCGATCGGCCGGGGCGCGTGTTGATCCAGACGTACCGGCCGGATTCGGCGGCGGTGCTGGCGGCGGCGGCGCACGACTACCAGCAGTTCTTCGAGGCGGAGCTCGCGGCACGCGAGGAGCTCGGGTACCCGCCGCACGGTCGGTTGGTGGCGGTGCGGATCGATGGCAAAGACGAGCACGAGGTGGCGGGGATCGCGCAGCGGCTGGCGGAGCTGGCGGAGCAGATCGCGAACCGTCCGGATGCGGGAGGGCTGGTGGAGATCCGCGGCCCGGTGGCGGCACCGATCGAGCGGCTGCGCGGGCGGACGCGCTGGCAGGTCTGGCTGCGCAGTGGTGACCGCCACGCGTTGCGGCGGGTCGCGCGCGGGCTGTTGACGATCGAGGTCCCGCGCTCGGTGCGGGTCGGGCTCGATGTCGATCCAATCTCGGCGATGTGAACGTGGGCGCGCGAGCCGCTGTATACTCGCCCACCGTCGGGGCTCACGTGTCTGATCTGTCCATCCCTTGTGTGCTCGTGGTCGCCGACGCCGATCGTGTCGGCGAGCTCGCGGGCATCCTGTCGGAGCCGCTGCCGAGTCCGGTGGTGTCGCGGGTCGAGGTCGCCAGTAGTACGGGCGGGGACAGCACCATCGATCTCGCCGAGGCGAAGCGGCCGCACGTCGTGGTGGTGACCGCGAGCCTCGAGGCGGGCGATGCGACCTCGCTGGTCGAGACCCTGCGCGGCATGATGCCGCGCGCCGAGGTGGCGGTCGTGCTCGTCGGTGACGACCGCGGACCGATCAAGACCGTGCTCGATGCGGGCGAGCTCGCTCCGGATCGATTCGTCGCGCGCCCGATCTCGCCGCGCGCGTTGCGGTTCGCGGTCGCGAGTGCGCTCGAAGCGGTGCTGCAGGTCCGCGCAGCGGGTGTGGATCTCAGCGCGCCGCGCACGGTCCCCAACCAGATCGACGACGATCCGACGACCTCCAATCGCGCGGAGCAGCGCCGGAGGTGGTCCACGCTCGCGGATTCGATCATCGAAGGCGTCACCGACGACGAGGACGACATCGTGGATGTCACCGACTCGGCGGTGCCGATCGACGAACCGACACTTCCGCCGCCGCTCATCATCCGACCGCGCCGGCAGAGTGCCGACGACGGCGCGCCGCCCGGCCCGTGGGACGAGCCCGAGGCGCCAACGCGCGAGCCAACGCTGATCCTGCGCGACCCGCCCGACGAGTCCGGCGCGCCTCCGGATCTGTGGAACGGCACGCCACAGAGCCGGCTGCCCGGGCAGGCCACGGCGCCGGTGCCCGTCGCGCCGGCGGCACCGCCGACGCTGCCACCCCTGCCGCCGCGCACGCGGACCGGACCGCGTGACAACTCGGTCGCGATGACGGAGCGCCGCGAGGACGACGACCGGTGGTCGGAGCCGATGCCGCTGGCGGAGCTGCTGGATCGCGAGCCCGCGCCGTCGGTCGCCGAGCAGGATGCGGCCGCGGCCCGCGACGAGCTCGACGAGCTTGCCGACGATCTGGATGTTGGTGCAGCGCGCCAGGAGCCCCGGCTCGAGGTGCTCGACGATCTGCCGGACTCCGGTCCCCCGGCGCCTTCGCAGTCGCTCGGCGAGGGTCGCGACTTCGCGCGCCAGCTGC
>JBBJLY010000292.1:0-9609 GCA_037720695.1 Kofleriaceae bacterium
GACAGGTCGAGGCGCACCAGCCGCTCGAGCGAGCTGATCGACGCCGGCACCTCGGCCAGGCTGCCGCCCACCTGTCCCGAACAGGACAGACTGGTGGCCCAGGCGCGCGCCGAGATGCTGCGCGATCAGACCGACGAGTTGATCGAGAGCACCTTGCTGGACCGTGAATGCGCGACGCCCGAGCGGGCCGACCGAGCTCTTGCACGCCTCGACCTGGGGACGAGTCAACGCGGTCAGGACGTCCGTCTGCTGTGCTCGCTGCTGGCGGGAGGGCTGCCCGCGCTCGGCGAGGCCGCACGGACGCTGGATCAGCCGACGCGCGAGCGGCTGGCGAGGCGGCTGTTCAGGCGCCACGTCAACGAGCTTGGCCAGCTCGCCGACAAGCTGTTCGAGCTCGAGGTCGACACCGGACCGGCGACGCTGGAGGCGGCAAAGTACAATCTGCGCCACGGGAACGAGGCACGCGCGTTGATCCAGCTGAGGCGGGCGGTGGCCATGCTGACGGTCGAGCCGCGGTTTCGGAATCAGGACCCCACACTGGTGCCACGCCTCGCGCTCGAGGCGCTCGAAGCTCGCGCTCAGCGCGCTGGCGGCTCGAACCGATAGAACTCCGCGAGCAGCGCGTGGAGCGCGGGCTCCTGTTCGCGCAGCTTGGTCGGCTGGATGAAGTAGGTCTCGGTCGCGACCGCGAAGAACTCGGCCTCGTTGGTCGCGCCGTAGTCGTCGAGGAACGTCGGTTGCCCCGCGTCGACGCGTGCGCGGAGCTCGAGATACGTCTTCGAGCACACCTCGGCCCAGGCGCGGCGCGCGGCGGCGCTATCGAGTGGCGGCGTGCCGTCGATCGAGCCGTCCTGCATGTCGATCTTGTGCGCGAACTCGTGGAACACCACGTTGCGCTTGCCATGACCACGACCACCGGCGAGCACGTCGTCCCACGCGAGGATGACCGGGCCCTTGATCCAGGCCTGGCCATGCAGCGCAGTCTCGCGGTCGGCGACGGTGTTCGAGAGCTCGAAGAAGCCGCGCTGCCGCGGCGGCGCGACCATCGTGCTGGGATAGACCAGGATCGAGTCGACGTCCTCGTACAGCCCGTGCTCGCGACCGAGCAGGAGGACGCACGCCTGGGCCGCGATCGTGACCTGGGCTTCCTCGGTGAGCTCGAAGCCACCGCAGCCTTCCCAGGTCTTCTCGTCGATGAACACGACGGTCAGGTCGCGCAGGCGCGCCTGCGTGAGCGCATCGAGCCGGCGATAGAACGCGACGTTGTCGTCGAGGAACGGCAGCCAGTGCGCCGGGAACGGCGCCTCCTCGAGCTTGCGCCGGCGGCGATCGGTCAACCACTCAAACACGGGCAGCCAACCATGGACAGCCAGACATGGGGCGAGCGTAGACGACGGCGCGTGGCTCCGATAGTTCATGACGCGCGCGGGATGGCGGGCCTGCGTGCGCGGGGCGTGGGCTAGATTGCCGGCGTGAAGCGCCTTGTCGTCGCCAGCGTGTTGATCGCGTGCGGTGACGACCCCGTCGTCATTGCGCCCGAGGTCACCGATCCCGTCGCGTACGTCGACCCGACGATCGGGACCGGCGGGCTCGGGTTCGCGCATGGCAGCAGCTTCGTCGGGGCCGCGGTGCCACACGGGCTGGTCAAGCTCGGGCCCGATACCAGCGGCCTGTTCGGTACGATCAACTTCCTGCACTACGCGGGCTACTTCGCCGAGGACGACAAGATTCGCGGGTTCTCGCACCTGCATCTCCACGGCGCCGGCGCCACCGACTACGGGGTGCTGTCCGTGATGCCGATCGCCGCGTTCGATCCGGCGAAGCTGGGCGTCGTCGCCTACGAGACGCGGTTCGCGAAGGCGTCGGAGCACGCGGCCGCCGGCCGCTACGAGGTGACGCTCGCGAACGGGATCGAGGCCGCGCTGACCGCGACCGCACGCGCCGCGGTGCACCGCTATCGCGGTGCCGGCGCCGTGGTGATCGATCTCGACAAGACGCTCGAGGGCGGCGAGATCGATCACGCCGAGATCTCGGTTGGCGCAGGCGAGATCAGCGGCCAGCTGCATCACCTCGGCGGAATGTCCGACGGGTTCGGCGGCTACACGGTGTACTTCGTCGCCCGCGGCGCGTTCAGCTCGCCCCTCGTATGGTCGGATGGCAACGCGCCGGCCGCGGTGGCGAGCGCGCGGGGAACCGGCGTCGGCGCGGTGCTGACCGTCGGGCCGGAGGTCGAGCTCGCGCTCGGCATCTCGCTGGTGTCGATCGACGGCGCGCGGCGCAACCTCGACGCCGAGGTCGGTAACGCGGACTTCGAGACCGTCGCGGGTCGCGCGCGAGACGCGTGGGCGGCGCGGCTCCAGGCCGTGCTGGTGACCGGCGGCAGCGAGGCCGAGCGGCGGACGTTCTACACCAGCCTGTATCACGCGTTCCTGATGCCGACGGTGATCGACGACGCCGACGGCGCGTACGTGCTCGCGGGTGGCACGCCGCGCGTCGCGACCGGCTATCACCAGATGTCGGATCTGTCGCTGTGGGACACCTACCGCACGGTCCATCCGCTCTACGCGTGGCTCGCCCCGACCAGTGCGCGCGACGCGGCGCGCTCGCTCGTCGCGTTTGGCGATGGGCTCGGCAGCTTCCCGCGCTGGCCGCTCGCGATCGGCGAGACCGGCACGATGCTCGACGCGAGCGCGGCGATCGTGATCGCGGATGCCGTGCTGCGCGGCGTGACGGACACCGGAGCGGAGCAGGCGTGGCCGGCGCTGCGGGCGGCGGCGATCGATCCGGTGGCCCCGGCGGGTGGTCGCGGCGGGCGCAACGACGTCGAGCCGTACCTCCAGCTCGGTTACGTCGATCGCTCGCGCGGCCGCTCGGTCTCGACCACCACCGAGTACGCCCACGACGACTTCGCGCTCGCCCAGCTCGCCGGCGCGCTCGGCCACACCGCCGATCGAGACGCGCTGCTCGCACGCCGGCTTGGCTGGCGGCGGCTGTACGATCCGGAGGTCGGGTTCCTGCGCGGCAAGCACGCCGACGGCACGTTTCCGACCACGCCATTCGATCCGCTGGAGCTCGGCGAGGACTATGCCGAGGCCAACGCGTGGCACTCGATGTGGATGGCCGGGATCCACGATCCGGACGGGCTCGCCGAGATCCTCGGTGGCCGCGACGCTGCGATCGTGAAGCTTGCCGAGTTCTTCGAGCTCGCGAAGCTCGACTTCGACCGCGCGGACGAGGCCGCGGCGAACTTTCCGCGCCCGTACTACTGGCATGGCAACGAGCCGGATCTGAATGCCGCGTTCCTGTTCGCGCAGCTCGGTCGGCCCGATCTCACGCACCGCTGGGTGCGCTGGATCCAGGACTCGTACTACCGGGACACTCCCGATGGCGTGGCTGGCAACGACGATGGCGGCACGCTCGGTGCGTGGTTCGTGCTGTCGGCGCTCGGCGTGTATCCGATCGCCGGCAGCGATCGCTGGATCCTCGCAGCCCCTCGGTTTCCTCGCGCGCGCATCGTGGTCGGCGGGCGGGAGCTCGAGATCATCGCTGACGGGGCAGGGACGGGAGTCGCCGTGATCGTGCTCGACGGCGTCCCGCTCGACGCGGCGGAGATCACGCACGCCGAGCTGGCCGGAGCGCGGACCCTGCGATTCGTGATGAAGTAGGTCAACCGGGGGCGCGGGTCGCGACTCCTGGCTTGTTCTACCCCGAGGCCCCATGACTAGACTTCTCGTGTCGTTCGCGCTCGTCCTCGTCGCCTGCGTGCAGGCGGCGCCCCCGCCGCAGTACGCACAGCAGCCGCCTCCGCCACCCGGTGGTGGGTACGCGGCGGAGTCGACGCCGATGGACGGCGCACAGTTCTGTCGCTCGGCCGGGACCTGCGTGTTCGAGTGCCCGCAGGGCAACTGCGGCTTCGTGTGCGAAGGCGGCAGCACCTGCAACATCGAGTGCGATGGCGGCAACTGCAACGTCGACTGCCAGGGCGGCGCGACCTGCAACGTCGAGTGCGACGGCGGCAACTGCCAGTCGGGTTGCGATACCGGCGCGACCTGCAACATGGAGTGCGACGGCGGCAACTGCGATCAGGGCTGCACGCCGGGCTCGACCTGCGCGCTCGACTGCGATGGCGGCAACTGCCGCGGCGGTTGAACCCGCGGTGAGCCTCGCGAGGATGACTGCGGGCCGAGTCCCAGCCGAAGAAGCTGGACGCCCAGCAGCCGGATGCCAGCCCTGAAACCATGGCGCTCGGCCGGCAGCTGGGTGAGTGCATGTCGCGCGCGTTCACACCGGTGAGCGCGGGCTCCGCGAGCCCCTAGGCCGAGCGCCTCGCCTCGCGTGGCGAGACCGACGCCATGAACTCGAGCACCGCGCGCTCGAGCTGATCCACGCCGGGATGCTCGGTCGGCATGTGGCTCGCGCCGTCGAGCACGACCATCCGCTTGGGGGCGGCGAGCCGCTCGAAGAACCGGCGCGACAAGGCGATGTCGGTCATCCGATCGTCGCCGGGATGCGCGAGCAGCACGGGACAGTGATGGAACGCCTCGGGCTCGACCGCCGGTGCGGTCGTCATCAGCGTGCGCAGGAACCGTGCGGGGACCCAGCTCCCGCCGCCGAGCCGGTCCGACTTGACGAGCGCCGACAGCTCCGGCTTGTTCGAGATCCGGTGCATCTTCGACATCAGCCCCATCGGTAGCGGCAGCCCGTCAGTCAATGGCGCGAGCTTGTCGAGCAGCCACAGTCCACCGGTGCCGAGCAGCGGATGGCGCGCGAATCCCCGGCGCACCGCCGCCTCGCGCGGGTCGGCGAGCGTGGTCGCGACCAGGCCGATGACGCGGCGATTGCGGGCTGCGGCTTGATACGCGAGCAGCCCGCCGAGGCTGACGCCGAACAGCACGATCGGCAGGCCGTCGCGCGCGTGCTCGGCCTCGATCAGATCCGTGACGCAGTCGATCCACAGCGGATAGGTCATCCGCTTCCACGGCACGCGCGTCAGCCCGTAGCCCGGCAGGTCCGGCGACACGGTCGCGTAGCCGTAACGCTGCGCGAGCACCGCCGCCGGGGCCATGACCCGGCCGTACGCACCGGCGCCGTGCAGCACGATCACCTTGAGCGGCGAATCGGGGACGGCCAGCCGGTCGAGATGGACGTCGAGGCCCTGCCATCGCCAGTACTCCTCGCGCGGGGTCGAGCCCGCTCCGCAGCGCATCCCGGCGGGAAAGAACGCCTGGTAGCGGTGCCAGATCGGGTGGCTGTCGTAGGTCGGGAGCGTCATGGCGCCGTTGTCGCCTACCCGCGTCGCGTCGCGAGTGACCGCCCCCGCCACAGGACTGACCGGGTGGCTGTGACATCGCGCCACACGCGGGCCCTGTCGGGATCGGGCATCACAGGACCATGCCCCGTTCGTCCGCGCAGAGTGACTTCGTGGTGCGCCGCGAACCGCCGCCTGGGGTGATCGACCTGCCCGACGGTGCCAAGGCGATGGAGCTGCCGCGCGCAACCCTGATCTCGAACGAGGCGAGCGCACGCGCCACCAAGATCGTGCTGTGGGCGACGGTGATCATGCTGGCAACGCTCGTGCTGCTGACCGTGATCGGCCCGCACATCCCGTCAGGCGGGTGACAGCTCGCGCCGCTGCGCGCGACTCTCGACCGGCGTCTGCCCGGTCCACCGCTTGAACGCGCGGAAGAACGCGCTCGGCTCCGAGAACCCGAGCAGGAACGAGATCTCGGCGATCGCGAGCCCCTCGTCGAGGTAGCGATGCGCGAGCTCCTGGCGCACCTGTTCGCGCACGAGCTGGAACGAGGTCCCCTCGTCCTTCATCCGGCGCTGCAAGCTGCGCCCGGTGAGCCCGAGCCGCTTCGCGATCACGTCGACCTGCGCCTCGTCGCTACGCAACGCCTCGCGCAGCGCGCGCTTGACCTGGGTGGTGAGCAGCGGCTCGTCAGTCGCCTGCTTCGCGAGCTCGTCGGCGGCGCGGGTCAGGATCGCGAGCAGCTTCGGATCGGCGGAGGCGAGGCTGGCCTCGAGCACGGCGCTCGGCATCACGAGCTGTGTGGTCTCGGCGTCCCACACGACCGGGGCGTCGAACCAGGCACGATAGGCCGCCGCATCGGCCGGCGCGGCATGCGCGAGCTCGACGGAGAGCACGCGGAACGGCACCTGCGACAGCTCTCGTGCGTACTTCGCGACCAGCGCCCAGCACAGCTCGTGCGAGGCGGGGGCGGGCGCCTCGCTCTCGCGCTCGACCCGCAGATATGCGCGATCGCGCTCGACGACGAGCCCGACCGTCACGGCATCGTCGAGCAGGTTCAGGTAACGGACCCACTGTCGCAGCGCCTCGCCAAGCGTCGGTGCCGAGCGACAGACGTACTCGACGATCCCGAACGCGCCGGCCGGTGTGGCGGACGCGATCCGCAAGGCCAGCGTTCGATCGCCGGTCAGCCGCAGGCCCTCGGACCACGCGACGCAAAACTGCGCGGCCGAGATCCGCGCGTCGTCGTCGGCGAGGATCTCCGGCGTCAGGTCAGTCGCGCCCCAGAACGCGTCGAGGCCGGCACTGCCGATCGCGGCGGCGACCGGACGCACGAGGAGGACACTCACGGAGCCCATGGATCGACCGAGTATCACGCGAACAGCCACAGGATCAGCCAGCCCGTTCCGCCACCGATCGCGAGCAGGGCGGAGAGCGCGGCCGCCCGGTCGATGCCCTGGCGCTTGATCAGCGGGATGGTGATCGCGACCAGGTCCCCGAGATCCATCAGGGCGTTGAACGCGAACACGAAGGCCGCCGCCTCCGGATGTCGCACGGCATAAAACGCCAGGATCCCGAGGCCGATGTCGCGCACCCCGAAGAACCGGGCCATCAGGCGGGCGGTGGCGGTGTCATGCGAGGCGGGGAACCCGAGCAGCTGCGAGGTCAACTTCGCGGCGAGGAACGGGGCGAGGCCGATCGCGATCCGGCCGACGCCGAAGGCGACAACAACGAGGTCGAGCAGGCGCATGCCCGCTGAGTGCCATCGCCGGCCCGCGCGGCGGGTGACCGCGCGCGCCAAACCCATGACCCGGTCAGCCGGCGACGGGATCGAGGACGCGAGCGAGGAAGCGGTCGGTCTCGGCGAGCAGGCGCGGGATCGACGCGATCAGCTGGTGATCGTCCGCCAGCTCGATCAGCTGCACGTTCGGGCGGCCCTCGGCAAATCGGCGCGAGAACTCGATCGGCACCGCATCGTCGGCGGTGCCGTGCAGGATCAGCGTCGGGACACGAACGTCCGGAAACCCGACGTCGATCGCCCCGAGGTCCTGGACGAAGCCGAAGTCGACCTGCGCGGTGCCGCCGGTGGTGTGATCGTGCATCTGGCGCCAGCCGGTGCGCTCCCACTCGGACCAACCCGGGAGCTGCTGCCAGCGGGTGGCGAGCTGGAATGCGGGCGCGAGCAGGACCAGCGCGAAGATGCGCGGATCCCCCTCCGCGACGCGCGCCGCGGTCAGCCCGCCGAGCGAGCTGCCGATCACGATGGCGCGATCGGTGGGCGGGATCGCTGTGCGCACGACCTCGAGCATCGCCGACAGTCGCAGGTGCTCGAACGACGGGACGCGGAGATCGAGCCGGTCAACGACGAGGCCGCGGGCCGCGAGATGATCGGCGAAGGCCATCCCCTTGGCCGAGCGCGGTCCGGACCCGAAGCCGTGCAAGTAGAGAATTCGCGGGGCCGTCACGCGGCCAGGCTAGCGCAGCCGTCGCTTATCTGATAGTGTTATCTTTACACCATGAAGCCAATTGATCGTGCACGGCTGTCGCTCGAGGGTCTGTCCGTCGGGGACGCGTTCGGCGAGCAACTCCTGCATTGCGGCCCGCAGCGGCGCGCGGAGTCCGTCGCAGACCGCACGGACCCACCGGCAAAGCGCTGGATGTGGACCGATGACACCGCGATGGCGATGTCGATCTACGGCGAGCTCGCGGGCCACGGCGGGATCGACCCCGACGAGCTCGCGATCGCCTTTGGCCGCCGCTATGCCGCCGATCCGGCGCGCGGGTACGGCCGCGGGGCGCACGAGGTGCTGACCGCGATCGCGAGTGGCACACCCTGGATCGCCGCAGCGTCGCAGCTGTTCGGCGGCCAGGGCTCGTGCGGGAATGGCGGCGCGATGCGTGCGGCTCCGATCGGGGCGTACTTTGCGGGCGAGCTCGCCGCCACGGTCGAGCACGCCCGACGTTCGGCGGCACCAACGCACGCACATCCCGACGGCGCGGCCGGTGCCGTGGCGATCGCGGTCGCGGCGTCCGCCGTGTTCGCCGGCGAGCGAGATCCGCGTGCCCTGCTCGAGCTCGTCGTCGCGCACACGCCGGATGGCGCCACGCGAGAGAACGTGCGCCGCGCGATCCCGCTGTTGCACGCCGAGCCGATCACGGTGGCGGCGGAGCTCGGCAACGGCAGCTACGTGCTCGCGGCCGACACGGTCGGGTTCTCGGTGTGGTGCGCGGCCACCCACCTCGCGGACTACGCGGGCGCGGCGTGGGCGTGCGCGTTCGTCGGTGGTGATGTCGATACCACCTGCGCGATCGTCGGAGGAATCATCGTCGGTGCGACTGGCGCGGACGGGATTCCTGCCGCCTGGCGTGCGGCGCGCGAGCCGCTCCCGATATGATGCGCGGGCGTGACCGAGGAAGATCTCAAGTTCGCGGTGGTCGCGCTGTCGGCGGTGTTCTTCGTGATCGATCCGCTCGCGAACCTGCCGATCTTCCTGACCATCACCGCAGGTGACAGCGCGGCGCAGCGCCGCCGCACCGCGCTGCGTGCCGCATTCGCCGCCTGGCTGCTGCTCGGCGCATTCGCGGTGGCGGGCGGCCTGATCTTCAAGGCGTTCGGGATCTCGCTCGGGGCGTTCAAGATCGCGGGAGGCATCATGCTCCTGTTGATGGCGATCGACATGATGCGCGCGCAGACCTCGGCGACGCGCACCACCGAGGAGGAACAGCGGGAGAGCCAGACACGCGATGACATCGCGATCTTTCCGCTCGCGATCCCGATGCTCGCAGGCCCGGGAGCGATCGCGATGGTGATGGTGCTGATGTCACGCGCAGCGTGGCGCCCGATCCCAACGATCTCGGTGTTCGTCGCGGTCACCGTGACCTGCCTCGCGTCGTGGCTGCTGATGCGCTACGCCGCCAACGCCGAGCGCCTGCTACCGAAGACGTTGCTGCGCGCGTTCGAGCGCGTGATGGGATTGCTGCTCGCGGCGGTCGCGGTCGAGTTCGTCGCGGGTGGGGTCCGCGACATGCTGAAGACGCAGGGCGGCGGGTGATCGTGGCGCGGTTGCCGAGCCGTGGCATGCTCGGCGGCATGTCGGCCAGGGGCCAGGTCGTCGGCGCGCTCGCGCTTGCCGCGTGTGCGAGCAGCGCGCTGCCCGCGCCAGCTCCAATCACACCAGCGAAGGTTGTGCCCCCGCCGGCCGAGCCCGGTGAAGCCACGCGCGTCCGGCACGAGGTCCAGGACCCGATCCGGCTCGTGGTCCTGAAGCTCGAGAGCGAGGGCGCCCCGGCGCTCGGCATCGCGGTCCTGGCGGCACGCGACGAGCGAGCGCCCGATGTCGGATCGCGTGGAAGGCATC
>JBBJLY010000092.1:0-27321 GCA_037720695.1 Kofleriaceae bacterium
GCCGTGACGGCAGGGTCGTAATGACGGTTGGCCCACCGGACGTAGAGCGCGGTCAGGATCGGACACAGCACGATCACGGACGCGCCCACCACGATGCCGATGCTGACGCGGCCGCCGGCGAGCAGCGTGCCCGCGGTGGGCTTCGCGAACGCGACGAGCGCGATGAACCCGAAGTACGCGCCGACCATCACCACGGTCAGCACGCTGGCGACTCGCCGGCGGCGCGCGATCACCGCGACCAGTGCGGCTTTCTCGGAGGACATCGAGCGCGAGTACATCACATCTCGCGGTTTGTCTGCGATCCGTCGAGGGGCCTTGGTACGCTGGCAGTCGCCGATGGAGGGCCGGAACCGCAACGACAAGGTCACGGCACCCCTCGCGCGAGTCGAGCTCGAGGCCCTGGCCATGTACAGCATGCGCGCGCCGACCGTCGCTGGTGAGCCCACGCGAAGCCCCGAGTCATGCGCCCGTGGCTCCGATGCGGTACCGATCCCGACGCCGGAGCCCGTGCACGTCGCGGCGGACGATCTGGTGATCGCGCTCGAGGGCGAGGCGCCAGATCCGAGGAGCGTGCTGACCGCACTCGCGCCGCGTCCCGCGGTGCTGGTGGAGGACGAGCCGCTCGCGCGGCCCGCGTTGCGCCTCGAGCTCACCGCACCGCCGGCGAAGCAATCGGATCTCGGGATCATGCTCGCCTCGGTGCTGGTCATCCTCGCGATCGCGGCCGCGATCTTCGCGGTGGTCCGCTACAGCTAACCGAGCAGCGGCTTGACGTCGACCAGCACCGGGGCTGCCTTGGTGCCGCGCGAGACCGCATAGCGGAACAGCTTCTTCTGCGTGCGCAGCGAGGCCGCGCCGACCTGGCCCGCCTTGTTGAGCGCGATGAACGCGAGCTGCGCGTTCGGATCCGTCTTCACGTAGCCCGACTTCTTGACGATGCGATCGAGGATCTCCTGGCACGCGCGGGTCGGGCTGACGCCGGCGCGCATGCGCTCCACGATCGCGAACGACGCGGCATTGCGGATCGCGAGCTCGCCGATACCGGTGGCCGCGGCGCCGCCAACGTCGTTGTCGCAGTAGCTGCCGGCGCCGATGATCGGCGAGTCGCCGAGCCGGCCCGATAGCTTTCCAGATAGCCCGCTCGTCGACACCACGGTCGCGATGTCGCGCTTCGCATCGAGCCCGATCGCGCACACCGTGTCGTGCTTGTCGTCGCGCCAGAACGACTTGCGCTCCTTGCGCGCGGCTTCCCACTCGGCCTTGACCTGGGGGGTCAGCAGCTCCTGCTCCTTGAAGCCGAGCTTCTTCGCGAACGCGTTGGCGCCTGCACCGACGAGCAGCACGTGCTCGGTTCGCTCCATCACCTTGCGCGCGACCGAGATCGGATTCTTGATCCGCTCGAGCGCCCCGACCGCGCCGGCGCGATGCGTGCGGCCATCCATGATCGATGCGTCGAGCTGGACGATGCCGTCCTCGTTGGGCAGGCCGTTGTAGCCGACCGAGTGCACGGCCGGGTCATCCTCGACGACGTTGACCCCGCGCTCGAGCGCGTCGAGCAGGTCGCCGCCCTTGGCAAACACGCCCTGCGCCGCGGCACACAGCGACCTGCCGTAGTCCCAGGTCGCGATCACGATCGGGAGCTCGGTGGCCCTGGGTTTCTGCGCGCGCGCCTGGCGCGGCAGCAGGACGGCGGCGACGGCGGCACCTTGCAAGAACTCGCGGCGGCTGCTCATGTCGCCGGTGGTACCACGCAGTGCAGGGCCTCACCGATCGCAATCGGGCATCGCCTGCGAGCCGCAACTCGGTGCGGCGGCACCGGTCGCGACCGCCTCGATCCAGGCCACGACGTCCTCGATCCGCTTCTCGAGGATGCTGTCGTGCGTCGCGGTCCCGTCGCTGCAGATCTGTGGCTCGACGCCCTCGGCCCGGAGCTTCGCGACATCGCACGCGGCCTCCTTCGCGGCAGGCATCACCTGATCCGAGAGCCCCTGGACGATCAGGACCTTCGCGCCGGCCGGATCGGCGACGACGAAGTCACCCGTCATCCACGCGTGGATCTGCTGCGCGCGACCGGTACACCCCGCGGTGCCGTCGATACACGCGAGCATCGCGAGCCGGAAGCCATCGTCGACCAGATCGCGGAGGTGGCGTTGCTGTGCGTCGAGCGCGCCACCGAGGGGCACCGTGCACAGCGACTCGATGCTGTCGATGATCGACTCGCGTTCCTCGGCGGGGAACGCCTCGCCACCGCTCGCCGGACCGACCTTGTTCATCAGGTAGCCGTAGTGCCGGAGCACGGTCACGGTCGGCGGTGCGAGGCCCGCGAGCGCCGTCAGGTCGCCCGGGTTGCGCAGCACGTCCTCGTAGCCGAACGAGCGGGTCGAGATCGGCCACTGCGGCGCGAGCGCGGCGATGCCCTTGATCGTTCGCTTGCCGGTCAGCGCGTGCTCGAGGCCCTGCGCCGACAGCACGACGCCACCTCCCTGGCTGTAGCCGACCGCGCCGACCGGATCGCCGATCAGGCCGCCGGGCACCAGCCGCTGGAGCGCGAGCGCGCCGTCGAACAGCTGGCTCGCGCTCTCGTGGTTGTCGAGATACGCGTGCGTGCCCTCGTTGCCGAGGCCGGCGTAGTCGGGCGTGATCGTGACGAACCCGCGCGCGGCAAACGGCAGCGCCAGGTTGCGCTCGGGACGAGGCTTCCTGGACGGCGCGCAGCCATCCGAGATCCCCGAGGTCGGGCGGCCGATCAGGATGACGGGAGCCGGCAAGCCACGCGGCACGAGCGGCAGGTAGACGCTGGCGGTGCTGACGGCAACGGTGCCGTCACTGCGCTGCGTGCGATACGCGAGCTTGACGATGCGGGCGCCGGTCTGCGCGACCACGCCTTCCGCGCCCTCGCTCGCCATCTCGGCCTGGACCTCCGCGGTCTCCATGCGGTCGCCGAGCACGCACTGCACGACATCGCCGCGATCGGGCGGCAGCTGGGTCGGCGTCGTGTAGATCGAGTCCGCGGTGCCGGCGCATGCGGGCTCGGTGGTCCAGGTCGCGGGCAACGTGTCCTGCGCCGGATCGCCGTCGGGTGGTGCACCGTCACGCGTGCCGGGTGAAGGCGAGCCGCACGCGCAGAGCGCGAACATCACGAGGCCGACGCTGGTTCTCACGCGCGTACGGTCCTAAAACGCGACCGCCGCATCAAGTTACAGCTCGATGCGGCGGTCTCTGTAGCAGTCCTGTTACTTACTCCTGCTGGGGATCGACGGGGATTCCGATGCGGAACGCCAGCTCGGGGACGCGGCGGCGAGAGACCTCGGCGGCGACTTCCTCGCGCAGCTCGGGCGCGACCTCGTGCAGGCGCCTGAGCGCTGCATCGGGATCGAACGAGCCGGGAGTCATCGGGACGAGGGTCACTTGCACGCGTGCGGCACTCGGGGCGGGCGTCACGGACACGAGCACGAGGTCGGCGATCACGGGATCGTCGAGCTCTGCGAGCGCGAGCGTGAGGGCATCGAAGACCTGTCGACACACCTGCAGATCCTTGTGGCCACGATGGCCACGCGTATCTCGATGCATGTCGCTCCTGAAGTAGAAGGGTCAGCCGGGAAACAACGACAACACGATAGATGGCTGCAGGACACGCATGATTCGGACGACCCTACGGATCCGTCCCTCGAACGTCAACGCCAGATTCGTAACCAGGCGCTACGCTTGGATCATGCGCACGTGGATCCTGCTCGCCGCGATCGCCGGTTGTGCGGCACCGACCGAGAGCTCGCAGTACGCCAGCGAGCCGCCAGGCGAGCAAGTGCCCTTGGGGTACATCTCGATCGACCGCGACTCGCTCGAGACCGCCCGCGCGATCGACCCCGGTCTCACGGTGGTCGACGCCGACACCGAGATCGCGGTCGTCGCGTTCGACCCGGCCCGGCTCGAAGCGCTGACCGAGCAGATGCACGAGCAGCACCACCGCTGCGGCGGGTTCGTGTGGCACGACTCGCTCGCCGAGGCGGAGGCCGTGTTCCATGCGCAAGCAGGCGAGCGCGTGGTGGACTACACCCTCGATCGGGCCGCGGTCGTCGAGGCCGTGCTGCCCGCGCTCGATCGGGTGAAGATCGTCCAGACGATCGGCGAGCTCTCGACGATGCCGAACCGCCACTACCAGTCCCCGGCCGGCGCGGCGGCGTCGACCTGGCTGGCTGCGCGCTGGCAAGCGTTCACGACCCGACCCGACGTCACGGTCGAGCTATTCGATCATGGCTACGCGCAGCGCTCGGTGATCCTGACAATCCCGGGGACCACGTCCGAGATCGTCGTGCTCGGCGCGCACCTCGACTCGATCACGTTCCGCAACGGCTCGCGCATCGCGCCCGGCGCCGACGATGACGCATCCGGCATCGCGACGCTGACCGAGGTCGCGCGCGTGCTGCTCGCGGCGGACTACCGGCCAGCTCGTACGCTGAAGCTGATCGCCTACGCGGCCGAGGAGGTCGGGCTGCGCGGTTCGCAGCAAATCGTGAAGGATCACCAGAAGCGCAAGCTCGACGTCGTCGGCGCGCTCCAGCTCGACATGACGAACTACCAGGGCTCGGAGAAGGACATCTGGTTGATGAAGGACTTCACGAGCGCGGCACAGAACGCGTTCATGATCGAGCTGATCGAGACCTACGTCCACGCGACCTGGGGGCTCGATGCCTGCGGCTATGCGTGCTCGGATCACGCACCGTGGTTCCGCGCCGGCGTCCCAGCGTCGTTCCCGTTCGAGTCGCGAATGCGTCAGCACAACCCGTCGATCCACACCACGCAGGACACGCTCGAGCAGAGTGGCAACAACGCAGCGCATGCGATCAAGTTCGCGCGGCTCGCCACCGCCTACGCGATCGAGCTCGGCAAGGGCGAGCTGGGTCCCGGACACGCGATGCCGACCACGTCGCGGGTGGTGACCCCACGTGGCCCCTGCACGAGCTCCAGCTGGTTGGTGGTGGGTTTGCTCGCGCTCGGCCTGGTACTCGCTGCGGCAGGCGTCACACGCTGGCTCTCCTGCGCGACGACCGGCCGCGTGATCAACGAGTAGGCTCGCGCAGCTGGACGACCCCGGTCGGGATCGGATGGCTCGCGCACGCCGACAGCTTGGCCGCGACGCCGGCTGGCCACGGTGGTTCGGCGCGCACGAACCCGAACGACTCGTAGAACGCCGCGAGGTGGGCGAACGGGAGGCACCACAGGCGGGTCGCGCCGCCGTGTGCGATCAGCGCCGTCACGATCTCGCGCGCGAGGCCGCGACCTCGCACGCGCTCGTCGGTCCAGATCCCTCCAAGCTCGATCACGCCGGGCTCGAGCGTGACCAGCCGGCCGAGCGCGACGCGGTCTCCGG
Source organism: Kofleriaceae bacterium (assembly GCA_037720695.1). Taxonomy (GTDB): domain Bacteria; phylum Myxococcota_A; class Polyangia; order Haliangiales; family Haliangiaceae; genus JABFXX01. The sequence goes on from JBBJLY010000092.1 coordinate 5,369, forward strand.
CCTGCTCGGCGACCAGCCCGAACGTGCCGGGCGGTGACGCGGCGAACTCGATCGCCTGATAACGCTCGTTCGCCCAGGCGAGCTCGTCGTCGCGAAGCGTGCGGATCATGCGATCAGCTGTAGCTCACCTCGGGTGGGATCGGTGGCACAGCTGCGGGTGGTGCGGGCCGATCAGCCGCCTACTCCGTCCGCGCGGCCGGCAAGCTCCACCCGAGCCACGCCACGCCGTAGATCGCCGCGACGATCGCGAGCCACCATGTCGCATTCGACGCGTTCGAGGCGTCGGCGAGCAGACCCGCGCAGATCGAGGACACCCCGATCAGCAGCGTCGCCAGGCCGTAGTCGAGCGCCATCACGCGACCGCGCATGTGGTCGGGCGTCGTGACCTGCAGCCCGAGCGTCGACGCCGTCCACTGCGCCCCACCGCCGAGGTGAGCGAGCACGACGAGGCCGAGCGCGAGCCCGAACGACGTCACGAGCGGGAACACCGCGTAGAACGCCGCGTAGCCGAGCGTCGAGGTACCGCAGATGATCACGATCGCACGCCGGCTCGGCGTCACGCCCGCGATCGCGCGCGACAGCATCGGACCGATCAGCGCGCCCATCCCGCGCGCCGCGAACAGCAGGCCGGTCGCGATCGGCACCGACGAGAAGCGCGTGTTCGCGAACGCCGGGAGCAGCCCGACGATCCCGTTCGCGGAGCTGACGCCACCCTTCGCGAACAGCAGGCGCAGCACGATCGGATGCGTCCGCGCATGGCGCACGACGTCGCCGAACCGGACGCTGGTCCGTTGCTCGGCGGTCGCCTCCTGCATCGGCCGCCGGATCCCGGCGACCAGCCACGCCGACACCAGGAACGAGATCGCATCGATCACGAACGCGGTCTGGCGGCCGAGCAGCTCGGCGACCACACCCCCGATCCCGGCGCCGACCATCAGCATCGAGCCCCACACCGCGCCCATCAGCGACTGCGCCGTCGCGAGCTCCTGCTTCGACACCAGGTTCGGCGTCGAGGCGCTTGCGATCGGATCGTAGAAGCTGGCGCCAACGCCGAGCGCGATGATCGCCCCGACCGCGAGCTCGACGCTGCCCCACATCGCGGCGAGGCACAGCGAGAGCGCGACCGGGACTCGCGAGAGGTCCGCGATCACGAGGATGCGCCGGCGGTCGAACCGATCCGCCGCCCAGCCGGCGAGCGGCGACGCGAGGAACACGGGCAGCACGGTGGCCGCATAGACGAACGCGGCGGCACCGGGACGCCCCGTCACCTCGGTCACCAGATCTGCGACCGCGACGAACGAGAACCAGTCTCCCGCGAGCGACACCACGCTCGCCAGGAACAACCGGCGAAAGTCGCGGTTGCGGACCAGCAGCTCGCGCGTGGACAGCATCGGTGGACACGCTACGCCGTTCGGCCAGCACGGATCGCGCGCCGCCAACCGGTTGGCGAATGGTCAAGCGTTCAGAGGCAGACCTGGCCGGGCCCGTCGGCGATCACGCCGCAGCTGGTCCCGCTCGGGCACTTCGTCGCCTTCGTGCACGGGACCTCGCAGGTCTTGAACTGCGGCCCGCGCGCGCCGGCGATGCCGTAGTAGGTCAGGCACTTGAGGCCATGACCGCAGAGATCCTTGGCACCGCACGCCTGGTGGATCTGCGGGCCGACCTTCGCGATGCCGCCGCCGGGATCGACAGGCTTCGGATCCTTGACCGGATCCTTCACTGGGTCCTTTGCCGGGTCCTTGACCGGATCCTTTGCCGGATCCTTTGCCGGGTCCTTTGCCGGGTCCTTTGCCGGGTCCTTCACGGGATCTTTCACGGGATCCGTCGCGGGATCCTTCGCCGGATCCGGCTCCGTTGGCGTTGGCGTCGGCACCACTGCCGGCGCATCCACCATCATGGCCGGCGTTGGCTCGGTGGGCACCGGGCTCGGAGCCTGCTGCTTCTGCTCCGCAGGCTCCTTGCGGCACGCGACGACGACCAGCAAGGCGACGATCAGGGTCCGCTGCATGGAGCGGGTGTCGCATCGAACCCGGCCTGGAGCAAGCCGCGCTCCGCCGGAACGCGCGCTACTTCGAGGCGGACTTTTTTGCCCGCGCGGCTGGCTTCTTCACGCGCTTCGCCGCGGTCTTCGCTGCAACCTTCGTTGCGACCTTCGCTGCGACCTTCGTGGCGGATTTCGTCGCGACCTTCGCGGGCTTGTTGCGCGCGGACCGCGCTGGCGTGCGCTTCGCCGGCTTCGCGCGCCACGCGGTCAGCCGCTTGTCGAGCCAGTCGAAGAAGTGCTTCGTGGTGACCTTGCTCTCGCGGATCTCGTAGTCACCGACGCCGAGCTGTCGCGCATAGGCAGCGACCGCGTGCAGGTACGCGTCGTACTCGGCGGCCGCAAAGGCGAGGCCCTCGACCGTGAAGTCGTCGTCCCACAGCTTGGTGTCGCACTGGCTGATGAAGTACTTGGTCGGCGCCTTCGCGATCGCCTTGGCATCGACGTCCTTCGAGGCCAGGCCGCGCGCCGACGCCCACCACAGGAACAACCCGATGTGGCGACAGGCGCGATTCCAGGTCTTCGCGTCCGTGAAGTGTGAATCGCCGCGATCGATCGACATCAGTGCTTCGGGTGCGCGAGCGCTTCGATCTTGAGACGAGCGGTGGCCAGGTCGCCGTCGATCTCCCAGCCCTGCTTCGAGTAGTAGCGCTTGACGCCCCGGCTCGAACCCTCGAGCTCGAGGCAGTAGTCCATGCCCTTCTCGGTGCAGCGGCGCGCCTTGGACGTGACCTGCTCGCGCTCGTTGGTCTGGGGATAGATGATGCGGAGCTCGCCGGCGTGGGTCTCGTGGCGGAACACCTCGTAGCTGCCCTTCCACTGCGAGGGCGCCGCGAACACACCGAACGGCTGCTCGGTCAGCGCGACGAACGCCTGGACGACGTCCTTGTCATGGCGCGGGATGTGGTCGATCCAGACCCGGTCGAGCACCAGTTCGTCGTCGGTCGCGGGTGCGTTCACGGTGGTCGAGCGCAGCTTCGACACCGCGACTCCTGCAATGAGCACCACACCGAGAACGAGCATCGCCTTCTTCATACGCACCTCCACGTTCGGAGGCGCATCGTACCTGATCGACGAACGACAAGTTGCTCACGGCGGCACCGGTTGCTGCGGCATGCCCGGTCTGCGGGTGCGTCCTCGCGAAGACTACGTGCAGGGCACGACGCCGATCGCGTCGATCTCGTTCCAGCCCTCGACCGCCTTCGAATCGAGGTGCACCCGCACCGCCGCGATCGGCTCGCTGGTGCACGTGACCGGCACGAGGTGGCGCGCCGTCTGCTGGCGGTCGACCGCGACCTCGATCCGGCGCCCGGTCGTCGTGATCAGCTCGACCCGACCGACCGCACCGGGGTTGAACGTCTCGTAGAGCTCGACGCCCGAGATCGCGCGCGGCTGGGCGAACCCGACCTCGAGCCACTCGGCGCGGTCGTCTGCGGTCTCCGATGCCCACGCGTGCTCGTGGTCTCCGGTCCCGGGATAGACATCCGGCGCGCCGAGCACCTGGCGAGCGGACCACGCGTCCTCGGTGTACTGGGTGGAGAAGCCGCGTACGGTGGACGCCCAGATCGGCGTGCTCGCGATCGCGGGCTCGACCGCGGCTGCGAGCCAGCTGGCATCGATCGCCGCGATCGTCTTGTCGTACTGATCTGGCGTGATGAAGCCGTGGTAGCGGTCCTGACACGCCAGCACGCGCCGCATCAGCTGGACGCGATCGTGCGCTGGCAACGTCTCGAGCGTCATCCCCGCCGGCACGCTGCATGGGTCGGTCACCACGGTGGCCGGACCAGGAACCTCGATCACGCCCGGTCCGCCTTGCGCGCCGATCGCGAAGCCCGCGCCGATCAGCCCGGCCGCGCTCCCGACCTTGAGGCCCGGCCCCACGTGGGGGTTAGCACGCGGGGGCCGCGCGGCCCGGAACGACTGGAAAGGCTGGAGAAGGCTCATGAGTCAGTCCCAACGCGCGAGCGGGGAAAACGGTTCCCTCGCGCCACACGAGCATAGCGCCCGGCTGACCGAAGGACGATCTTGATGATCTGACGCGCCGCGGCCACGATCAGCTGGATGCGCATCCTCGTGATCGACCTCGACGGAACGCACGCCGCCAACCTCCGCAACGTGCTCGAGGCCGCCGGGCACGAGGTCGTGAGCGCGCACCGGCCACCGTCGGACGTCGCCGCGGAGGTGGTCGTGCTCGCCGGGCCGAATGAGGCCGCGGTCAATACCTGCGCGCTGCTGCGGGCCCGCGACGAGGCGCTGCCGATCCTGCTGCTCACCGACCGCGGGCTGGTCGAGGATCGAGTCGCCGGCCTGCGCGCGGGAGCCGACGACAGCGTCGAGGCCCCGTTCGCGCCGTCGCAGATGATCGCCCGCGTCGATGCGCTCGGCCGTCGCGCCCGCCTGGTGCCGAAGCTGCCGGACCTGCTGGAGGCCGATGGCTGTCTGTTCGATCTGTCCCGCTGCGTGGCCGTGCGCGAGGGCAAGACCACGCCGCTGTCGCCGCGCGAGGCCGACCTCATCCGGTGGCTGCATCGCAATCGTGACCGCACCACGTCGCGCAAGGAGATCCTGCAGCACGTGTTCGGCGTGTCGCCGGACATCGAGACGCGCTCGGTCGACATGGCGATCGCGACGCTGCGCAAGAAGATCGAGCGCGAGCCGGAGCGGCCGGCGATCATCGTCTCGGTGAAGGGGCTCGGCTACGCGTGGCGACGCGCCTGATCACAGCTTGCGGATCACGTCGCCGCGCCGGACCGTGCCGCCCTCGACGATCCGCGCGTTGATCCCGCGCAGGTTGAGCGCGCGGCCGGTCTGATCGTTGACCCAGCGCATCGCTTCCGATCCAAATCGCTGGGTGAACTTCGCGCAGCCGCGGTGCGGCTCGACCGAGACCTCGATCACCGCCTCGCCCACCGCGAGCCGGGTACCCGGCGGCAGGTTGTCGCCGGCGAGCGACAGATCGACATACAGCTGATCACCTGCGAGCGGCCAGTCCTGCTCGTCGGGAACCAGCAGCCGGATCGCACGCACCCCCATCAACGTGAGCTGCTTGCCGGGCACGCGGTCGGGCTTGTCGAGCCAGCGATCGCCGACCAGGCCGACCTCGGGATCGAGCGTGGCCTCGGCGAGCACGTCGCGCTCGGCCGGGCGAGGCCGGCGCGCGATCAGCGCCACGATTCCGTGATCGACAGGCGCGCGACGGATCTCGGCGAGCCCTGCCTCCAGCTCCTCGGCGGTTCGATGCGTCATCACGGCGAGCTTGCCAGCCGTCGGCGGTCGCGAGGGATACAGATCGTGGCGCACGCGATGCCATCAGCCGGTTGCCGAAGTTTTCGCGGGATCACGCCACCGATCGGCTACGTTCCTCCGGATGCGCGTCGCCCACCTGCTCGCCCTCGCCGCATGCGGGTCGTCCGCGCCGAGCAACCCGGGCGACGGCAGCATCGACACGCCGTCCTCGCCCGACGCCAACGCGTGCGGCACGCGGGGTGGCGCGCGCGGCCTGTCGCGGCGCTCGATGCAGGTCGCCGGCCTCGCGCACGTACCTCGTCTATCTGCCCGCGAGCGCGGATCCGGATACCGGCGTGCCGCTGGTGTTCGTCCATCACGGCTTCACGATGTCTGGCCAGCTCATGCACGACATCACCGGCTACGCGGCGCTCGCCGACACCGAGCAGATCGCCCTCGCGTTCCCCGATGGTCAGGGCGGGCCCAACACAGCGAGCCCGCCGTGGAACGTCGGCGCCGACCTGTGCCCGAGCTTCATCGGCGCGCCGCCCACCGCTCCAGGCGATGACTTCGCGTTGCTCGACGCGATGAAGGCGGACATATCGGAGGACCAGTGCCTCGACCGCGAGCACGTGTTCTCCACCGGGTTCTCGATGGGCGGCTACTTCTCGCACCACGCCGGCTGCATGCGCTCCGACGTGCGGGGCATCGCGCCCCACTCGGGAGGCACGCATGACCTCACCGGCTGCGCCAACGAGCGGAGGCCGGCCATCATCTTTCATGGCGCCGCAGATCCGTTGATCCCGGCGGGCTGCAACGACCCCCATGCCCTGCCGGTCGCCAACGTCACGCCCGCCGCCGCGGCGTGGGCGCAGCACAACGGCTGCGCGACGACCACCACGACCCGATCCGTCCAGGGCGGGACCTGCCTGCACTACGAGAACTGCCCCGCAGGCGGCCAGGTCGAGATGTGCTCGTTCCCCGGGATGGGCCACTGCTGGGCCGGCGGCGCGGCGAGCCAGGGCGTGTATTCGTGCCCGCTCTACGCCGACGCCACCGAGCTCGCGTGGGAGTTCTTCAAGCAGTACGCCTGGTAGCGATCCGCCAGTTGCGCCCGAGGCAGGTACCGACTAGGGTGCGCGACCTTGTCGTTCACGTCCGCCCATCCGAGCCTGCAGGCCGCTCTCGCGAAGCAGTCCTACGTCGAACCCACGCCACGTCCAGACGGCCATCCTCGGCTCTGCCGCACGCGACCTCCTGGTTTCGGCGCAGACCGGCTCCGGCAAGACAGTCGCGTTCGGCCTGGCGCTCGCGACGCCGCTGCTGGGCGAGGCTGCGAAATTCTCTGCGGCGGGCAAGCCGCTCGCACTCGTGGTCGCGCCGACCCGGGAGCTAGCGCTGCAGGTCCAGCGCGAGCTCGCGTGGCTGTACGCCGAGACCGGTGCCCGGATCACGACCTGCGTTGGCGGCATGGACCCGCGCGCCGAAGGCTACGCGCTCAGCAAGGGCGTCCACATCGTCGTCGGTACACCAGGCCGGCTGTGCGATCACCTCGAGCGTGGCCGGCTCGTGCTGTCCAGCGTCCAGGCGGTCGTGCTCGACGAGGCCGACGAGATGCTCGACATGGGCTTCCGCGAGGACCTCGAGCGCCTGCTCCAGGCGTGCCCCGCCGAGCGCCGCACCTTGATGTTCTCGGCCACGATCCCGAAGGACATCGCCGCGCTCGCGAAGAAGTACCAGCGTGACGCGGAGCGGATCGCCGCGAGCACCGAGAGCAAGCAGCACCACGACATCGACTACCAGGCGATCCCGATCGTCCCCCGCGAGCGCGACCTCGCCGTCGTCAACCTGCTCCGCTATCACGAGGCGGCCGGCGCGCTGGTGTTCTGCGCCACCCGCGACGGCGTGACGCGTCTCGCCGCCAACCTCAGCGAGCGCGGGTTCAGCGTCGCCGCCCTGTCGGGCGAGCTGTCCCAGCGCGAGCGTAACCAGGCCCTGCAAGCGTTGCGCGATGGCCGGGCCCGCGTGTGCGTCGCGACCGACGTCGCCGCGCGCGGTCTCGACCTGCCGGATCTCGGCCTCGTGATCCACGCCGACCTGCCGCAAAACAAGCAGATGCTGGTCCACCGCAGCGGCCGGACCGGTCGCGCGGGCAAGCGCGGCTTCGCGATCCTGCTGGTGCCGGATGCGGCGCGCCGCTACGTCGAGCGCACGCTATCGTCCGCGCATATCCAGGCGACGTGGTCCGCGCCGCCGTCGACCGAGGAGATCCTCGCGCGTGATCAGACGCTGCTCGCCACCGAGATCGGCGCGCTGACCAGCGAGCTGACCGAGGAGGATCGCGAGGTCGCGCGCAAGCTGCTCGCCGACAAGCCCGCCGAAGATCTGGTCGCCGCGCTGGTCCACCAGCGTCGCGAGGCCCGCCCGGCGGCCGAGGAGCTGACCGCCCCACCGTCGATGCGACCGCGCCGGCTTGGGGATGCCCGGCCTGCACCGCGCCGCGAGGACGTTCGCCGCGACGAGGCGCCCCGCGGTCCACGCGCTCCGTTCTCGCCGCGCGAGCACGCCCCGCGGATGCACCCCGAGCCGCACGTGCGCCCCGATCACCGCCCGCCGCGCGAGCACGAGCGTGGCGATCGCCCCGCCGATCGCAGCCCTGATCGCAGCCCTGATCGCAGCCCTGATCGCAGCCCTGATCGCGGTCTTGACGGCGGCCCGGACCGCGGCCCTGATCAAGGCGCAGATCGCGGACCCGGGTCGCAGGATCCGGTCGTCTGGTACACGATCAACATTGGCCGCTCGAAGAACGCCGATCCGAAGTGGCTGATCCCGCTGCTGTGCCGCCGCGGTGGCATCACCAAGCGCGACATCGGCAAGATCCAGATCTTCGCGCGCGAGACCCGCGTCGCGATCTCGCCCGGCGTCAGCGACCGGTTCGCCGAGTCGATCCGACAGCCGGATCCCAAGGACAAGAACATCCACATCGAGCCGCTCGAAAGCGTTCCCGGCGCGGCGATGTGACCATGCGGCGGCGCGTGAAGACGATCGCGCGCTGGCTCCTGACCGTGGTGATGGTCGCCGCGGGGCTCAACCACTTCGTCAACCCGGCGCCCTACCTCGGGATGATGCCGGAAGTGCTGCCGGCGAAGGCAGCGCTGGTCTACCTCTCCGGTGTGTTCGAGATCCTGGGTGGGCTCGGCCTCGTATTGCCGGCGACCCGCAAGCTCGCCGCATGGGGTCTGATCGCGCTGCTCGTAGCGGTGTTCCCCGCCAACGTCAACATGGCAGTCAACGAGCTGCCGCTCGGCACGGATCCGGTCCCGACCTGGGCGCTGTGGGCGCGGCTTCCGCTCCAGCTGGTGCTGATCGCGTGGGCGTACTGGTTCACGCGCGACGACTGATCGCGGGTGGGGTACACCTCGTCCCGTGCTGCTTCGCGAGACGTTTCCGGCCGGCGCGTTCGACTGCAACTGCTCGATCCTCGCGTGCGGCGATACGAAGGATGCCGTGATCATCGATCCCGGCGGCGAGGTGCAGCGGATCGCGGAGATCGTCGCGCAGTACGACCTGACGGTGCGCGCCATCATCCACACGCACGCGCACCTCGATCATATCTACTGCACGCGCGACATCAAGCAGGCGCACGGCGGCGAGATCTGCCTGCACCGCGGCGACGCATTCCTCTACGACGCGTTCGCGATGCAGGCCCAGATGTTCGGCTGGAAGGTGCGCGACACCGTCCCCGTCGAGCGCTGGATCGAGGACGGCGATCAGATAACGCTCGGCAAGCGCGCGCTGACGGTCGTCCACACGCCGGGCCACACGCCGGGCTCGGTGTGCTTCGCGATCGACGATGCGGACGCCGGACGCCTGCTGTGCGCGGGAGACACGCTGTTCCGCGGCTCGGTCGGCCGCACCGATCTGCCGGGCGGCGACGGTGCGCAGCTCGCGCGCTCGATCCGCGACAAGCTGTACACGCGCGACCTCGACACCGTCGTCATCCCGGGCCACGGGCCGACGACGAAGCTCGGCGACGAGGCGCGCAGCAATCCGTTCGTGCGCGTGTCTTAGCTACCTCGGAACACCGGACAGGTCCGGCTTCGCGGTGACGTCGCAGCGCGTTGGCTGACACAGTTGATCCGGCCGCTGGATCAGCGCGGCCGACGGATTCGCGATCGGGATCGACTTGCCCTGGGCATCGTGGTCCATCGCGTAGGACAGCGTGCCGTCCTTCTCGAGCCACGCGCGCGAGATGCCTACGACCTTGTCCTGCTTGTAGTACGCGAGGTGCGCGACGCGACCGTCGGCGCGGCAGTTGACGCTGAGCCCGTGGTAGCGGTCACCGTCGGTGTCGGTCCATGACTCGAGCCGGCCGTCCTTGTCGAAGTGGAACACGCGGCCCGTCTTCTTGTGGTTGACGTAGTTCGCCGCGAAGTTGACCCGGACCTTCGCCGGATCGGTGGTCGAGCGATCGCGCAGGAACAGCGACGGCCCTTGCCGGCTACTGCCGGACCAGTGCCCACTCGACCCGCGGCACTCGGTGCCGTTGACCTTGGCACCCGAAGGGCAGGTCAGGAACGTCTTGAAGTCGCCCAGGCAGGCCTGGGTCGTGGGCCTGGGATCTGCGCTCGCGGTGACCGCGATCAGGGACGAGGTGACGAGACCTAGAATCGAGCTGCTTTGCATGTTGCCTCCTATCGCCAGGAGCCGACGGCGATCTCGCCGTCGCACGAAATCGGTCGTGACGATTTCATGCGACGGCGGCGCGCGACCCGGCTCCAGGGCGAGCGCGACCCGCGCCTCACCCAGGAGAACCCATGCGAACCGTATCTGCCCTGATCCTCACCGCCGCCCTCACCGCCACCCTCGCCACCCCCGCCGCTGCCGACGAGGTCGCCGCGCCCACCGCCGTGCGTAGCAAGACGATCGGGATCGACGGCGGCGTCGCGATGCCGACCGGCGACTGGGGCGACGCTGCCGGCTTCGGGTTCGGCGCGCTCGCCCGGCTCGAGATCCCGTTTCGCCCCGCGATCACGTTCACCGCGCGCGCTGGCTACATCTATCACACGAGCAAGGAAGCCGAGGGCGGCCTCGGTGGCAGCGCCGATTCGTCGACCAGCGAGATCCCGTTGTTCGCCGGCGCTCGCTACGCGTTCTCGCGGACGGCGACGAGTGAGATCTATGGCGCGGCCGAGCTCGGGCTGGTCATGTACCGGGTCTCGGTCGACGGAGGTGGCGAGTCGATGTCGAGCTCCAACACCAACCTCGGGATGACGCTCGGCGCCGGGTACCGCACCGGCAAGCTCGATCTGCGTGCCGGCCTGCTGTTCCCCGACGTCGGCGAGGTCGGAGATGCGATGGCCCTCATGGCCACCGTCGGCTACGACATCACGGCGTTGTAGTCCACGGATCGCGATCGGGATCCGAGGACGCATCGACTGCAGTGATCGGATCGGCGGCGCCCGCGTCGACCGCCGGCCCGGCGAGCCAGCGATCGATCGCAGCGAGCTCGGCGAGCCGACCCGCCGCCGCGTAGAGCGTCCGCGCGGCGATCGCGTGGGCGCGCGCGGCACGCGTCGTCACCGTCGGATCGCGTGCGAGGTCCCACCGCACCTCGGCAATCTGCACCGGCGGCGCACCGATCACGAGCAGGATCTCGACCAGCTCCTCGAGGTCCTGCTCGACATACGCATTCGGTCGCTCGCGGCGATCGCGGACCCGCGCACGGATGTACCGGGTCCGCGCGGGCGCCTTCGGGTGCAACTTGTCGAGCGCCAGCTTGGCCTCGAAGCATCCCATCGAGAGCTCGGACACCGCGACCTCGACGTCGCATCGCACGAGCAAGGCGTCGACGCGCTCCTCGACCGGCATCGCGAGTGCGCTCCCGGCCCGCTCTTCGGTCGCCTGCGCGATCGGCTTGGTCGCGAGCACGAGGATCTCCAGCGCTTCCGCGGATCGCCCCGCCGCGTGCAGGATCTGGCCGCGCGCCACCTCGGTGCGGAGAGTATCGAGCGGCGTCGAGTTCGTGATCGCGGTGAGCGCCGCGAGCGCCGCGTCGGGGTCCCCTGTCGCCGCGCGCGTGCGGGCCTCGCGCAGCTGATCCGCATGCGTCACACCCGTTGGATCGAGCCGGCGCGCCTCGGCGATCGCGGCGACCGCGGCCTTGCGATCTCCTGCCGCCAGCGCGAGCTCGGCGAGCAGCGCCTGGGCGCGCGCACGCAGCGGGGCACTCGTGTTCGCGATCGCCGTGCCGGCCTCGCGACGCGCGCCGTCGAGATCGAATCGCGCGTACCGCGAGCGCGCTTGACCGAGCCGCACGCGGAGCTGGTCGTCAGGGCCCAGGCGAGCCGCGGCGAGCGTCGCCGCAGCCCAGACCGCGCGTGCGCGCCCGCATCGCCGAGCGCGTCGAACACCGGGCCCTCGACGAGCGCGATCGTGACCTCGTCGCGCGGCGACGCTCCGTACTGCGCGAGCAATGCGCGCAGGGCGTCGGCGTGCGTCGTCGCAGCGGGCAGGCTCGCGTGACGGTTCGCGAGCTCGAGCAGTCCGAGATGCGCGAGCCCACGCGCGACGTCATCGCCGGCGCGGTTGCCGGCGGTCGCGAGCGCGCCGAAGTCACGCTCCGCCTCGGCGAGCTGCCCCGCCGCGAGCGCCAGGTGCGCCGCGCGGTCGAGCGCGAGCGCGACGGTGCGATCATCGGCGAGCACGCGGCCTCGTGCGGCGATCGCGTGCGCACGCTCCGCGGTCACGGTGCCGCCGAGCTCACGCTGCAGCGCCGCGCTCTCGGCCGCGACCGCCGGATCGGGGGTGGTGCAGCCCTCGAGCGCGGGCACCAGGGCCCGCGGATCCTCGCCTCCGATCAGCCGGTCGAGCGCGACGCGGCGCCGCTGGAGACAACCGGGATCTACGGTGGCGACGCCCTGGCAATGCGCGACCTCGTCCGTCCCAAGCCGGGCGATCGCGGCATCGACCGCGGTCCCCGTGCGACGGGCGCTCCATCCCGCGAACGCACCCGGCTCGCTTGCCAGCTTGGCGAGCGTCGCCGCGCGTGCGGCCGTCCAGCGATCTGGCGCGGTGGCGACGCAGCTCGCGCTATCCCGGCGGGTCACGACCAAGGCAGTCACCGCGATCGCGGAGGCGGCCACCGCGAGCGCGATCGCGATCGGCCACACCCGGCGCTCGCGCCTCGGCGGTGCCAGCTCGCGAAGGAGCGCGCCCAGGGATGCGTGACGCGCGGCCGGATCCTCCTCCAGCGCACGCGCGATCGCGACCCGGACTCGCGGCTCGACGCCCGCCTCGGCGAGCGCATCAGCCACTGACCCACTCGGCTTGACCCGGCGCGAGGTCGGCTGCTGCGCGAGCAACGCGTCGAGCAGCGCGAGCGCGAACGCGTACTGATCGGTGCGCTCGTCGACCGCGCGGCCCGCGGCTTGCTCGGGTGCCATGTACGCCGGCGTGCCGAGCACGGAGTCGGCCTGGGTCAGCATGGCGTGCACGCCGGTCGCGCTGCGCATCGCCAGCGAGGTGGTCGGCACCGCGAGGCTGCGCGCGAGCCCGAAGTCGGTGACCTTCGGAACCCCGTCGCGGGTGACCAGCACGTTCGCGGGCTTGAAGTCGCGATGGACGAGCCCGCTGCGATGCGCGGCGTCGAGGCCGGCGCCGGCCTGGCAGAACATCGCGAGCACCTCGGCGATCGAGCGGGGCCGTTCGATCAACCACGCATCGAGCGTCTGGCCCGGCACGAACTCCATCGCGAGGAACACGCGATCGCCGTGGCGCCCGAGGTCGAAGATCTGGACCACGTTCGGATGGGAGAGCTGCGCCATCGCCTGCGCCTCGCGCCGCAGCCGATCCTCGAGGTCGTCGCGACCTTCGCCGAAGTCCGGACGCACCAGCTTGATCACGACCGCGCGGCGAAGCTCGGGATCGCGCGCGAGGCTGACCACGCCCATGCCGCCCGCCCCGATCGCGCGCTCGACGATATAGCGCCCGACCGCGGTCCCCGGCGCCAGCTGGTCGATCGACGCGGGGCGCTGGCGCGCGTTCCCCGCGTCGCGCACGGTTCTCACGCCATCCCGTGCGGCCTCCGCGATCACCCCGCGGCAGCGCGCGCAGGCGTCGATCTTGTGCTCGATCTCGTCACGCCGCTCTCGCGGCAGCCCGTCGTCGACGAACGCGAGCGCGTCCTCGACCTCGATGCAGGCTCCGCCGGCGGGGCACGCTGCATCCACGGCGTGATCGTGACCTTGTCCCTGCCGTCGCGCAACCACGGCGGCAGAAACGGCGGCGGCCCGCGTATGATGGTCGCGCGATGCAGTCCGAGTCCCTCGCCGTCGCCTGGCAGCGCTGTCGCGACGCGCGTCCCGACGTCCGCGTCGAGCTCGCGGCGTTCGCTGACTACCTCGCCGCGCGCCGGCCCGACGACGTCACGCTCGACGACCAGCTCGCGACCTGGTGCCTCGACGATCTCTACCTCGCGTGTGCCTGCGTCGCGGGCGAGGCTGCCGCCGTGCACGCGATCGAGCGCGAGCTCGGCCCGATCATCGACGTCGTGCTGTCGACCTGGGACCGCACGGTGGCCGACGAGACCCGCCAGCGGTTGCGCGCGATGTTGATGGTCGATCATAACGGGCGCGGCCCGCTGCTAGCCCACTACGCGGGCCGCGGCGCGCTCGGGCGCTGGATCCGCGTGGTTGCCGCGCGCGAGGCGGGCAAGACCCGGCGCGCCGATCAAGCGGCGATGCCAGTCGACGACGACGCCCTGTTCGATGCGCTGGTCGCACACGACGACCCGCAACTCGCCGCGATCAAGCACGATGCGGCGATCGCGTTCCGGGCCGCGTTCCTCGCGACGGTCGCCGAGCTCGATCGCACCGAACGCACGGTGCTGCGGCTGCATATCCTCGACGGCCTGACGATCGACGACATCGCGCCGATGTACCGGGTGCATCGCGCCACGATCGCGCGCTGGATCGGCAACGCGAAGCAGACCCTGCTCGAGCGCACCCGCCGGCGGCTGATGCACGAGCTGCGGCTCGACGGCGCCGAGGTCGACAGCCTGATCCGCGCCGTGCAGAGCCGGATCGAGCTGACCGAGTCGGTCCTCGAGAGCAGATAAGCTCAGCGATACGGGCCCGCGGCGGTCGCGTCTTCCTCGGCCGCGGTCCCCATCAAGCGCGCGGCCTCGACGAGCTGGCCGATCAGCTCGGTCACGCCCGCGAGCCGGCGCTGATCGAGTAGTGGCAACCCGACGACGATCTTGCCGGCATCGATACTGACGGCGTACTCGTCCGCGGTGTTGGCGAGCAGACTCGCGGCATCGCGACCGAGCCGGACGCGCCGGCCGTGCACGAGCTGGAACCGCCGATCGAACTTCCAGCTGCCAGTCCGCGGGCCACGGCGGAACATCGCGGCGATCGCGCCGCTGGTGCGGGCGCCCCACTTTGGATGACGCGCATTGACCAGCCAGCCACCAGGCTCGACGCCCGGGACCGACACGTGGATGAAGGCGAGGTGACGGTGGCGCTCGGGGCGAAAGCGGAACAGATCCACCGCACAGCCTCCGAGGCTGCCGAGCAGCCCGAGCGGACACGGCGTCAGCGCGAGCTGGTGGGCCTCCGCGGCGCGGCGCAGCGGGGGCACCGCGGAGACCAGCTCGGCCGCGACCGAGACGTTTGCCGCCGCACGCTCGATCGCGCCCGCGAGCTGCACGACCACGCCAACCAGGTGCGACTGCGCCTCGATCGCGAGCGGGACGGTGAGCTTGGTCCGGACGCCGAAGTCCGAGACCTCGGTCGTCATCGGCGGGAGCTCCATCAGGAGCTCGGCCGCCTCGCCATCGAGCAACGCCGTTATCCGGTGCTGCTCGCCCTGGCCCGCGATCATGATCCGCGATCCATCGAACGAGGCGACCTGGTAGGTATCGAGCCAGCGCGCGAGCCCGGCGTGGACGTCGATCGTCGGGGCCCTGGGGTCTCCCGAGATGCGAAGCTCGATCTCCCCGAACCGCTTGACGCGTGCCCCACCGTCGTCGCGCAAGCCGAGATAGTCGGCGAGGCGGATGGCCGGGGGATCCGCGGCAGACATCGCGCGAACGTTAGCAGGCGATCTGTGACCCGGCGCTGCACCGAATCGTGAAACTCTCATCTCATGTGGCGTCTCGCGCTCGTCCTCATCGTGGCCTGTCAGGGCTCCAAAGATCCTGCGCCCCGCGATCCGGCGCCGAAGCCAGCCGGCTACTGCCGCAACACCAACCAGTTCGCGACCGCGCCGCTATCCGTGATCCAGGGCTCGGCGATCAGACCCGCCAACACGTTCTCGATCGTCGCGCGCGATCCTGTCACCGGCGACCTCGGCGTCGCCGTGCAATCGCACTGGTTCTCGGTCGGCTCGATCGTGATCTGGGCCGAGGCCGGCGTCGGTGCCGTTGCGACGCAATCCTTCTCCGAGCCTGCCTACGGCCCCAAAGGCCTCGCGTTGATGAAGGCAGGCACGCCGGCACCCGAGGCGATGGCGCAACTGATCGCGGCCGACCCGGGATCCGCGGTCCGCCAGCTCGGCTTCGTCGATGCCACCGGACGCGCCGCGTCGCATACCGGCGCGCGGTGCATCCAGTACGCCAGCCATCACGTCGGCGATGGCTACACCGTCCAGGCAAACCTGATGGGCAACGACAAGGTCGTGCCGGCGATGCGCGCGGCGTTCGAGTCCACGAAGGGTGACCTCGCCGATCGGATGCTGGCCGCGCTCGATGCGGCGCAAGCGGCCGGCGGCGACCTGCGCGGCTGTCAGTCAGCCGCGATGCTGGTCGTCAGCGGCAAGCAGACCGACAAGCCGTGGGCCGAGCGCAAGATCGATCTGCGCATCGAGGACTCCGCCGCCCCGCTCGTCGAGCTGCGCCGCCTCGTCACGCTGTCGCGCGCCTACGACCACATGAATCAAGGCGATCTCGCGGTCGAGAAGGGCGAGATCGATCGCGCGACCGAGCACTACGCGACCGCGGCGCGACTCGTGCCCGACAGTCCGGAGATGGTGTACTGGCAGGGGGTCGGGCTGGCGAGCAAGGGCCGCCTCGACCGCGCGATGCCGCTGCTCCAGCAGGCATTCAAGGCGGATCCCGCATGGCGCGAGCTGACGCGCAGGTTGCCGGCGGCCGGGCTGCTCGACGCAGCAACTGCGCAGCAAATCGTCGACGGCGCGCCGTAGCTGGCGCTAACCTGATGTCGCGTGGCGAAGGAGCGTGCGGACGCGGATCGGCAAGCGGCCGTCGACGACGCCGCCGCGGTGCGCTGCGCGCCATGTGCGCACCGGCTGAGCGAGCGCGCGTATCGCAGTGAGATCAACGGCGCGCACGAGCACACGTTCGTCAATCCAGGCGGGTTCCTGCACCACCTCGGCTGCTTCGTCGCGGCACCGGGCTGCATCCACGTCGGCGCGACCGAGCAGGCGTTCACCTGGTTTCCGGGATGGAGCTGGCAGGTCGCCCTGTGCGGGCAATGCCGCGCGCACGTCGGCTGGCTGTTTCGCTGCGGCGGCGGTCAATTACGACCTCCGCTGCCCCTCGGCCAGACGGCCTCGGGGCTCTCCGGTCAATTTCACGGGCTGATCCTCGCGATGCTCCGGGCGTGAGCGGCATGGGCTATCGTCGCGCGGATGTCACACGACCGCCGTGATTCCGGAATCGACATGGTGGAGGTGGCGCGCCGCGTCCTCCGCGAGCAAGGGTTCGCGCTCGAGACCCCGCGACCCGAGCGCTCGATCCCGGCGCACGATCCAATCGAGGGCGCGGTCGACCTCCGCCACCTGCCGTGGTCGTCGATCGACAACACCGAGTCGCGCGACCTCGATCAGGTCGAGCACGCCGTTCGCGAAGGCGACGCGATCCGGATGCAGGTCGGGATCGCCGACGTCGACGCCCTGGTCCCCGCCGGCTCGCCGATCGACGAGCATGCGCATGCCAACACGACCTCGCTGTACACCGGCGTCGCGGTGTTTCCGATGCTGCCGGAGGAGCTGTCGGAAGATCGCACCTCGCTGCTCGAGGACCGCGATCGGCTCGCCGTGGTCACCGAGTTTGTCGTGCGGGCAGATGGCTCGCTCGACGACCCGCAGACCAAGATCTACCGGGCGCAGGTCCGCAACCACGCGAAGCTCGTGTACGAGCGAGTCGGCGCGTGGCTCGAGGGCCAGCGCAGCGCAGCGCCGCAGGATCGCGAGATCGCCGCGCAGCTCGAGCTCCACTACGAGGCGGCGACCCGGATGCGCCGCCGCCGGTTCGAGCTCGGCGCGCTCGACTTCGACACCATCGAGGCGCGACCGGTCGCGCAGCACGGACGCGTCGTCGATCTCGTCGTGACGCGCAAGAACCGCGCACGTGAGCTGGTCGAGGACCTCATGATCGCGGCAAACGGTGCGACCGCGCGATTCCTCGAGACCCACAACTTCTCCTCGATCCGTCGCGTGGTCCGCGCACCAAAGCGTTGGGATCGCATCATCGAGCTCGCCGCCGACTACGGCCACACGCTACCTGCTGAGCCCAGCGCACCCGCGCTCGCGAAGTTCCTCGAGGCCCGGCGCGCCGCAGCACCCGAGCGGTTCGCTGACCTCTCGCTCTCGGTCGTCAAGCTGCTCGGCCCGGGCGAATACATCCTGCAGCGCGCTACCGAGGCCGACATCGGCCACTTCGGGCTGGCGGTCGAGGACTACGGCCACTCGACGGCGCCCAACCGGCGCTATCCGGATCTCGTCACCCAGCGGCTCCTCAAGGCCTGCGCCGCGGGCGAGCGGCAGCCGTACTCGGACGACCAGCTGCTCGCGATCGCGGCCCATTGCACCGAACGCGAGAATGCCGCGCGCAAGGTCGAGCGCACGATGCGCAAGATCGCGGCGGCGGTATTGCTGTCGTCGCGGATCGGCGACGAGTTCGACGGCATCGTGACCGGCGCGTCGAACAAGGGCACCTATGTCCGGCTGTTTCGCCCACCCGCGGAGGGCCGGGTGGTCACGGGCGAGCGTGGCCTCGACGTCGGCGATCAGGTCCGCGTCCGCCTGGTCGACACCGAGCCGATGAAGGGCTTCATCGACTTCGCGTCCCTCGGCAAGCACTAGTCGCCATGAGCGTCGAGTACATCTTCGATGACATCACGATCGCGTGTACCAACACCGATCGCGTGATGTTTCCGGAGTCCGGGATCACGAAGGCCGAGCTGATCGCCTACTACCACCAGATCGCGGACCACATGCTCCCCGAGCTGCGCGACCGCCCGATCTCCGTCGAGCGCTACACGAAGGGGATCGACAAGGGCGGGTTCTTCCAGAAGCATTTTCAGAAGCACTACCCGGACTGGCTCGGACGCGCGGAGCTCGGCGCGAAGACCCGCGTCGTGTATCCGATCGTCGACTCGACCGCCGGGCTCGTGTACCTCGCGAACCAGGGCTCGATCGCGTTTCACGTGTGGACGAGCCGCAAGGACGCGCCCGAGCATCCCGATCTGCTGGTGTTCGATCTCGACCCGCCGGAGGGCAAGTTCGCTCTCGTCCGCGAGACCGCGCTCGTGCTTCGCGATCTGTTCGAGCAGCTCGAGCTGCCCGCGTTCGTCAAGACCACGGGCAGCAAGGGCCTGCACGTGGTCGCGCCGCTCGACGGCCGCGCCAGCTACGGCGAGGTGATGCAGCTGTGCTCGCGGATCTCGGCGCTGCTCTGCAAGCGGCACCCCGACAAGGTGACCAGCGAGTTCTACAAGAAGGATCGCAAGGGCCGGCTCTATCTCGACGTCATGCGCAACGCACTCGGCGCGACGATCGTCGCCGTCTACTCGGTGCGCGGCAAACCGGGCGCTCCGATCTCGGCCCCGATCGAGTGGAAGGAGATCACGGCGAAGCTCGAGCCCGATGGCTTCAAGCTGCGCGATCTCCGCAAGCGACTCGACAAGCGCGGAGACCCGTGGGCGAAGCTGCGCGCCCGCCTCGGCTCGATCGACACCGCCGAGGCGTTGCTCGACCAGATCACCGATTAGGACGCTCCAGATCGTCGTCGTCGGCATGTCGTGGACGGCGACGGCGACGGCGACGGCGACCGCCTCGTGGAGGTGGACGGTCCCTCGCCCGGGAAACATCCCTTCCAGCGCCATCTCGGATACCGCGACATCGCTGCCATGCCCGCAGCGGCGATGCCGTGCGACCTGCGACGGGGCTTCGCGTGCTTACCGCATCGCTTGTCCGAGAACCGGACAGCACTGCACAAGTTGCGCATTAATTCAGTCGCACTAGTCGCACTCGGATTATCTCTCGTGCGCGCTCCATCGACCGCCGAACGTGTCGTACGCGGGAGAAGCGAGCGCGTAGGTCGCCGAGACCGACCCGTCGGTGTGACGAGAATCTCGGGCTGACGGGAGGTCCAGCAGCCGACCAGGAGGAGCGCGAGCCTCGATGATCGAACCATGGGGTGCCTGTCGTTCAACGTCCGGCGAGGATAGCCGGTCAGTTCGGGTAAGGTCCCAGCGTCGTGCCCGCGCTCGTGACGTACTTCGATCCCCAGCCGGCAAGCGGAGAGCTGCCCGCGCGCCTCGCGAGCCCGTTCTCGCATGCCGAGCCCCACGTGCTGGCACGCCGGGCCGCGGCACAGCTCCCGACCGAGGGCCTTCGCGAGGGCAAGATGTTCGGTGTGCTCGTCGTCGCGGACAGCGCCGGGCGCATCGGCTTCGTGCGCGGGTTCTCGGGGATGTTCGACGGCCGGTGGGAGGTGCCAGGGTTCGTTCCGCCGGTGTTCGGGCTGGACGCGCGCGCGGCGTTCTGGCCAGCCGGCGAGGCCGAGCTCGGCGTGATCGCGGCGCAACTCGCAGTCGCGAGCGAACGCGTGGTGCCGATCGAGCTCGCGCTCGCCGCGTTGCGAGCCGCGCACGCACGTGAGCGCGCCGCGCTCCGCGTTCGTCACCAGGCAAACCGACTCGTTCGCCGCGCCGCGCGTGATCGCGGCGAGGATGTGCACGCCCTCGATCAGGCAAGTCGCGGCGACACCGCCGAGGAGCGCCGGCTGCGCGCGCGCCACGAGTCCGAGCGCACGAGGCTCGAGGCGCAAGTCCAGGAGCTGGTGACTGCGCGCGATGCGATCGCGGCGCGACGCGCGGAGCGATCGCGCGGCCTGCTCGTGCAGATCCAGGACACCTACGTGCTGGCCAGTGCGCGCGGCGAGCACCGCACGCTGCGCGAGCTGTTCGCACCCGACGAGCCACCTGGTGGCGCGGGTGATTGCGCGGCCCCGAAGCTGCTCGCCTACGCGTACCGCCACGGTCTGCGCCCGCCGCGCTCGCGGAGCGCTGGTGCGGTCCACCACCGCCGACCGGCGCAGGCATGCCGGCACGTTCTATCCGGCGTGCCGCGGCAAGTGCGGACCGATCCTCGCGCACATGCTCGACGGGCTCGCGACGGAAGCCGCGCCGAGCTTCGGGCTCGACGCGATCGCGGCTGACGAACCGGCGCCGGTGTTCGAGGATGATTGGGTGATCGTCGTCGCCAAACCGTGCGGCCTGCTATCGGTGCCCGGTCGGGGCGGACGCCATGACTCGGTGCTGACGCGGCTGCGCGCGCGGCACCACGCACCGCAACTCACGCTCGTGCACCGGCTCGATCTCGATACGTCGGGGCTCCTGCTCGCGGCCAAGGATCCGGAGACGCACGCGGCGCTGCAGGCGCAGTTCGCGCGGCGCGAGGTCGAGAAGCGCTACATCGCCTGGCTCGACGGCGAGGTCGCGGGCGATCACGGCACGATCGATCTCGCGCTCCGCGTCGACCTCGACGATCGACCACGCCAGATCCACGATCCGATCCACGGCCGCCAGGCGATCACCGAGTGGCGCGTGCTGGCGCGCGAGCCCGGCAAGACGCGCGTGGCGTTCGCGCCGCGCACCGGCCGCACCCACCAGCTGCGAGTCCACGCCGCACATCCGCAGGGACTGGCCACGCCGATCGCCGGTGACCGACTGTACGGGCGCGCCAATGGCCGGCTGATGCTGCACGCCGAGTCGCTCGCGCTCGTGCATCCGCACACGAATGCGCGGCTCTCGCTGGTCGTTCGCGCCCCGTTCTAGTGCGCGAGCGCCAGCTCGATCATGTGCTCCTGCTCTGCGATCGACAGCGGACCTTCGGCCATCGCGGCGGCGAGCTCACCGACGTGGGCGGGTTGCGTCGGCGAGCACAGCAGCCCGTCGAGCTCGGGTCGGGACAGCGCGAACCGGTAGTGATCGGTGAGCTCCGGAAGCCAGACATCATCGGCGACGGCGGGCGCTGCCTTGTAGGCGCCCGTGCTCGTGAAGCCGAGCACGCGCGTGCGGCGGGTGGCCGGGAGATGCGGAAACAGATCACGCTGCGCTCCCGGATGCGCCGGGTTGTAGCGCACGAGCGCGAGATCGAGCGATCCGCCGGCGATCGCGGTCGCCGCGGCCACGCGATCGTGAAAGCTCGCGCCGATCGCACGCGCACCGACGAAACCACGCTCGCGATGCGCGAGATAGACCTCCCAGCGCGCGGCGAATTCGCTCCCGTACGCGCCGCCTGCGACCAGCACGTCGAGCGTGTGGAGATCTGGCACGGCGGCGATCACCTCTCGGAATGGTTCCGAGCAAAATTCTCGCTGCGTGACATATGCAGCCGCTGCAACGACGATCTGATCGCGTGCCACACGCGCTAACAA
>JBBJLY010000293.1:0-9554 GCA_037720695.1 Kofleriaceae bacterium
ATCCGCGAGCTCGGGATCGCGGCGCGGATCGCGCTGTCCGAGGCGCTCGGCAAGCCGGTTCACCTGTCGCTGTTCGTCAAGGTGCTCGCCGAGTGGAGCCGCGGCGAAGCCGACCTCCGCCGGCTCGGGTACGGAGGTGAGGCATGAGCAACAGCCCATTGATCGCGATCACCGGCCGGCCGAACGTCGGCAAGTCGACCCTGTTCAACAAGCTGGTCGGTGGGCGGCCCGCGCTCGTCCACGACACGCCCGGCCTGACCCGCGACCGCCGCTACGGCGAGACCGACTACTTCGGGACGGAGCTCCGCCTGGTCGACACGGGCGGCCTCGATCCAGAAGCCGAGCGCGACGTGATCGGCGCCGGCATCCACCGGCAGGCGCTGCGCGCGATCGATGAAGCCGACGCCATCATCCTCGTTGTCGACGGCCGCGCCGGCGTGACCTCGGTCGATCACGAGCTCGCGAACAAGCTCCGCACCAGCGGCAAGCCGATCTTC
Organism: Kofleriaceae bacterium; assembly: GCA_037720695.1. Lineage (GTDB taxonomy): Bacteria > Myxococcota_A > Polyangia > Haliangiales > Haliangiaceae > JABFXX01. The sequence goes on from JBBJLY010000293.1 coordinate 498, forward strand.
CTCGCGGTCAACAAGATCGATCACGCCGTGCGCGAGGACCTGGTGCACGACTTCCACGAGCTCGGCCTGGCGAAGACGTTCTCGGTCTCGGCCGCCCACGGCCGGGGGATCGACGCGCTGCTCGAGTCGATCGTCGAGGTCGTCGGACCCGCGCCCGCAGTGGACGCCGCCGACGAGTCAGATCCGCTGTTCGACGCGCTCGACCGGGCCGACGCCGACGCCGAGGAGCCCGAGCACGAACGCGGTCCGCTGCGGGTCGCGTTCGTCGGCCGTCCCAACGCCGGGAAGTCTTCGCTCACCAACCGCATGCTTGGCGAGGAGCGCTCGCTCGTTCACCACGTCGCGGGCACCACGACCGATCCGGTCGACACGCCGTTCTCGATCGGCGATCGCCACTACCTGCTGATCGACACGGCAGGGATCCGGCGCAAGGCCAAGATCGACGTCGACATCGAGAAGATCGCGGTCTCGATGGCGCTCGGTCAGATCGATCGCGCGGACGTCGTCGTGCTCGTGATCGACGCCCAGATCGGGCCAGCCGAACAGGACGCGCGGATCGCGGGCATGGTGGAGGACGCGGGTCGAGCGCTCGTGATCGCGCTCAACAAGTCCGACACCATCACGAACGACGCCGCGAAGGCGACGCTCAAGGAACAGCTCACCGACACGTTCCACTTCCTGACCTGGGCCCCGACCGTGATGCTGTCAGCCCAGCGGGGTGATGGGGTCGATCGCCTGCTCGATCTCGTCGATCAGGTGGCGACGTCGCACCAGCGGCGCGTGCCGACGGCGCAGCTGAACCGGTTCTTCGCCGAGGTGATCGAGGAGATGCCGCCGCCGATCCATCACGGCCGAGCGGTGCGCATCAACTACCTGACCCAGGCGCGTGCGCGGCCGCCCACGTTCGTGCTGTGGGCGAACACGGTCGACGGCCTCTCGCAGTCGTACAAGCGGTTCCTGTCGAACCGGCTGCGCGATCGCTACGACTTCCGTGGCACGCCGCTGCGGCTGGTGGTCAAGGCCAAGAAGGACCGCCACAAGCCCGACGAGTAGCCGGTCAGAAGAAGCCCCAGCGCAGCGTCCCGCGGACGCCGACCGTGAACACCGTGATGTCGCCGCCGAAGCTGGCGAGCCGGGCCTCGAGGCCGAGCGAGCGTGCACGCGAGACCAGGTAGTCGACGCCGCCACCGACCACGACGACGAAGTCGAGGCCGCCGGCCGCCGCCGCGATCGGCCCGCCACCAGACGCGACGCCGCCGAGGCCCGCAAACGCATACGGCACCCAGCGCACGACGTCGAACCGGAACGTGACCCCGAGGTCGCCGAGCGCCGCGTACGACACGCTGCTCTGGTCCTCGTCGTTGCCACCGTGGAACAGCGCGCCCGCGAGCTCGGCGCGCAGCGAGACATCGAGACCGATCGCGCGCTCGTAGCTGACCGCGAGCGCCTCGCCGCCACCGGGCGACACGGTCGTCGGCTCCATGTCACCGGTCGGCTCGCCCGGCAGGCTGAACGTGGCGAACCCGATGCCCGCCGACAGGGCCTGGTCATCCTCTGCACGTGCCACGCTGGTCCCGAGGACCAGGCACAGGACGGCGCCGGCGGCACGCTTCACGGGCTCGATTCTAGGCAACTCCAGGGGAAGATCGATGGTCCAAGGGTGCGAATTGACGGCCGCCCGATACGGGTGCTACATCCGCGCGAGCCATGGCAGACGACAAAGTCAAACCGGATCCCTCGAAGCCGAAGGCCGTGCCTCCCACGCCGGTCCAGCTCGGAGGTGAGTCGCTCGTCGATCGGCTGCTGCCGCACCTGAAGAAGATCATGATCGGCACGATCTTGCTCGCGGTCGTGCTCGGCATCGTGTTCGGTGTCCGCGCCTACAAGCACAGCAAGGAAGAGCAGACCACGGAGAAGTTCGGGTCCGTGATGCGCGTCGCCGGCCGCCCGGTGGTGTCCAAGGAGCAGGCCGAGCAGCTCAAGATGGAGACGTTCGAGACCTACAAGGCGCGCGCGGCCGCCGTGTTGACCGAGATGCAGAAGCAGGGCACCGGGCACACGACCGCGGCGTTCCGCGGCGGCGTGTATCTCGACAACGGCGATCTCGACAAGGCGATCGAGGAGCTCAAGAAGGGCGTCGACGACAAGGACCTCGACGGCGTGCTCGCCCGCGAGAATCTCGGCATTGCGCTCGAGAGCAAGGCGGCCGCCGAGCCCGACGCGACCAAGCGCCAGGCGCTCTACACCGAGGCGCTCGACGCCTTCACCAAGATGCAACCGGCCGACGACGGGGTCCGCCGCGCGTACGCGCTCTATCACACCGGCCGCGTCCAGCTGAAGCTCGGCAAGTCGGCCGAGGCGAAGGCATCGTTCGAGAAGGCGAAGGCCGCCGGCGCGGACGCTTCGGATCTCGCAGAGCTGATCGAGCGCCGGCTCGCCAATCTCGGAGCCTCGTGAAATCAGCCGCCGTCCTTTGCGCCCTTGTCGTGTCCGGTTGTGTTCGCGTCCCGCATCACCGCGCCGACGCGATGAGCGCGGTGCCAGTCGAGCCCCTCGGCGAGGATCGGCTGTCGCTGCACTGGAAATTTGTCACCGCGGATCGGATGACCGAGGTCTCGCCGCAGGAGTTCGCGCAGGGCGCGGTCTCGGCGGACACCGTCTACATCGGATCGGCCTCGGGCATGTTCTTCGCGCTGCGCGCGTCGACGGGCGCGATCCGCTGGCGCAAGTACCTCGGCGCGGTGTCGAGCGCGCCGCTCATCGGGGCCGGCATGCTCTACGTCGGCACGTCCGACGGCAACCTGCTCGCGCTCGATGCGCAGACCGGGGTCGAGAAGTGGCGCTACCAGAGCCGCGGGCCGATCGGACAGCCGCCGGTCGCGACGATGGATGTGATCGTGTTCGCGAACGAGGCCGACCAGGTCGTCGCGGTCGATCCGGTCAACGGCAAGTTCAAGTGGCAGTACAAGAGCGAGACGCCGGAGGAGTACACGCTGCGCGGCCATGCCGGCGTGCGGATCGACGGTGACCTCGTCTACACCGGGTTCTCGAACGGCACGCTGGTCGCGCTCCGCAAGGACAGCGGCTCGGTCGCGTGGTCGACCTCGCTGAAGGCGGAAGCCGACCGCTTCATGGATGTTGATGCGACGCCGATCATCGTCGGTGATCGCGTCTATGCCTCGTCATCGTCCGGCGGTGTCTACGCGCTCGACAAGGCAACCGGCCTCGTCCGCTGGCGGTTCCCGTTCTGGGATGCCGCGCAGCCCAGCGCGACTGGCAACGTCGGTGGCATCGCGTCCGACGGCAAGGTGCTGTACGTGAGCGTCGCGGACCTCGGCACGTACTCGCTCGATCTCGAGGGCAACATCATGTGGCGCGTCGGCGCGCGCGGCGGCGGCGAGCCGGGGGCACCGGTGGTGTTCGGCGACCTGCTGCTGTATTCGCTGTCGAACGACGGGCTGTTCCTCGCTGATCGCAAGACCGGCGAGACGCTCGAGTACTTCGATCCGGGCGACGGCATCTCCGCACCGCCGACCGTGACCGGCAATGGTCAGCTGTTCGTGATGTCGAACCGCGGCATCCTGTACGCGTTCGATCTCGACTGAGATCGAAACGTAAACGCGTTACCCCGTGTTCCTGGCACTTCGAGCCCGGCGCAGCAGCGGGATCGTCGTCCCCCGACGCTCGGCGGCGAAGTCGGGATCGACGTTTACGTTTAGGTTTACATTTACGTCCGCGTTCTACAGCGGATCGGCGAACGGCGGGGCAGGGCGTGCGATCACATAGCCCTGCAGCAGATCGCAACCGAGATCGACGAGCACCTGGGCCTCGGCCTCGGTCTCGACGCCCTCGGCGACGATCATCGTCTGCTGCTTCTTGCACAGCTCGTTGATCGAACGGATCAGGCGCTGCTTCATCGGGTGCTGATCGACGTCACGCACGAGCGACATGTCGAGCTTCACGAAGTCGGTGTCGAGCGGCGTGAACGTGCCCATCCGGGCGTGCCCACCACCGAGGTCGTCGATCGCGATCCGGAACCCGAGCTCGCGAAGCTCGGCGACCCGGTAGCGAAGATCGAGCTCGCCCTCGAGCGAGGTGCGCTCCGTGATCTCGAGGCACACGCGTGACGCGACCTTGGACAGCGGCGAGAAGGGCGACGTCAGCTGCTTGTCGAACAGATCGAGCAGGTGAAGGTTGATGAACACGAGCCCGCGCTCGACTGGCGCCGCGGCGATCACCTTTGCGGTCTGGGCACGCACCGCGCGCCCGAGCTGCGGGATGCGCTCGAGTCGCTCCGCCGCGTCGAGGATCGCGCCAGGATGTGGCAGCGCCTTGTCGGTGCAACGAAGCAGGGCCTCGTAGCCGAAGCGGGCGCGCGTCGCCGCGTGCACGATCGGCTGGAAGTGCATCGACAGCGAGGCGAGACAGCGGTTGAGCTTGGCCTCGAGCTCGCGCAACTGATACGCGGCATCGCTTGCCTCGAACAGCGCACCGGGATGCGTGCCCGATGCAAACACGGGCTCGGCAGGCTCGGCAGGCTCGGAGGCCGCGCGGACCAGCGCGGGGCGCGGCGGGTGGTTGAAGTCAGGACGCCGCTCGGAGGACACGATATCCCAACATACACAGCCAACGGCAGGTCGGCCAATCGAGAACCGTGGCGATCTCTCACGTTCCTCGTCGGGGAGATGTACGCCCAGCTAGCACAGCCTGCGCAGGTGCTCGCGGAACTCGGCGACGACCAGCGACGCCGGATGCTTGTCGAGCTCGCTGTTGATCAGGTCGTCGACGATCGGGAGGTCCAGCACGAGCCGGTACAGCATCAGGCAGGCGCGGTTGGACAGCGGGATGAAGCGGGCCTCTCCAGTCAGGACGACGTTCGAGTCCGCGGGAGTGGACCACATCACGGTCAGGCTGGTCGGGTCGTAGCTGTACTCGAGCGTGTAGCCGAGCGAGCCGCGCTCGAGCTTGCGCGTGAACGACACCCGGCCGGGCCGGCCATCGATGCCCCGCGAGATCACGCGGGCGGTCTGCACGATCGGCAGCCAGCGCGGGATCTCGACGGCGTCGGCGAACACCTCGTACGCCACCTGCGCGCCGACCGTCAGCGTCGTCGAGACTTCGCTGGAGAGGGGGGAGACCTGGGGTGCATAGGCGCGGGCGGTGGCCATGGGAGACATCCTTTCGAGAGACGTTCCCGGGATGAGCAACCGCGATACCAGTCCGTCACCACCAGATTCTAGCTAGTTGAAGGCCGCTGAAGCCGCCAGCGCCGACCACTCAACTAGCCGGCGGCGTGCTCGCCCGCCGCTAACAACCGGTACCGGCCACAGTCCCAGGCACCTGGCAGCGCGGGCAGGACCACGTCCAACGAGGGGTCGCGCCCAGCATGTAGCAGTCGATCGGCGCCCGGCAGCGCGGGCATGGCTTGCCAGTTCGCGAGTACACGGCGAATGGTTTGCGCGGCACCGGACCGAGGTTGGTCCTCATGATCTCGCGCGCAGCCGTATAGATTTCCTCGAGCTTCGCGAGATCGAGCGCGCCGACCGGCGTGCGTGGATCGACGCTGCAGGCGAACAGGCTCTCGGACTTGTAGATGTTGCCGATGCCGCACGCGATCCGCTGATCGAGCACGACCTCGGCGATCATGCGGGTGGGGTGCAGCGCGGCGCGCGACGCGGCTTGCCGGCTATCGAAGTCGTCGGCAAGGACATCAGGCCCCAGCGACGCGATCGCGTGCCGGTGCATCGGTGCCCGGCGATGCGAGATCTCCACCGTGGGCGCGTTGATCCAGAGGTGGACCGCGTCATCCGTGTGGAGGGCCAGGCTGGCGCGGCCCGGCGACATCTTCGCGAGCAGAGCCTCGCCCTCGGGGCGCGAGTAATGACGCACCCGCCCGTTCATCCCGAGGTGCATTCGCAAATACGTACCGCCCTCGAGCTCGATCACCAGGTGCTTGCCGGTCGGCTGGACCGCGGTCACCGTCTTGCCCACGAGATCGCGCACCAGGCCCTGCGTCGTCACGCGCAGCAGCTGCTTGCCGATCAGGCGCGGCGCGAGGCGCACCGCGATCCGGTAGATCGTATCGCCCTCGGGCATCGTTCAGGCGCCCCCGGCCTCGACCTCGACGTCGGCGTCGTCCTCCGGCGGTTCGGCCTCGTCGGCGATCGGCTCCGGTTCCAGCTTCGGCCGGTCGCCGCGCACGACGACGCCGCGATAGTCGAGCCGGGCGCCGGCGGCGATCAGTCCGCGTGCGAGCGGCGATTCGCCGGCCGGCACGCCGTCGATCGACACGAGCAGCAGCTCGCGCCGGCGCGCGCGCGCCGCGACTCGCGGCCGGCCGACGGTCAGCGCGAGCTCGATCGTCTCGCTGGGCAGCTGGCCGGTCGCGAGCCGCTTGGCCTTGGGCTCGAGCCACCCGGCGAGCTCGCCCTCGACCAGGATCACGGTGGCGCCGACGCGCCGGGCCGGGCGTGCCGCGGGATCGTTGAGCGCAGGCCACGGCAGCACGCCGCCCCACACCTGCGCCGGATCGACGGCGGCGAGCACGTCGACCCGCGCGGCTTGACCCCGCGGCGTCTCGCGCAGCCGGTCGATCGCGCCGGGCCACGCAAACTGCGCACCCTCGAGGCTCTCGACGAAGAACCCGCGCCGCACCGTGCCGGCATCCTCCATCGCGCGCAGCACGTCGCCAACGACGGAGAACCCACCCGGCAGCTCGTCGACGCGCGCGCCCGGGCGGCTGGCGATGCCCCAGCGCTCGAGCAGGCCGGTCGCCATCGCGTGCCCGCGCATCGTGCCGGTCGGCGCGGTGCCGAGCGACGACACCAGCGACCACCGGCCACCGAAGCTCGCGTGCGCGCTGGTCCGCCGCGATGCTGGCGCTGACAGCGAGCGCAGCGGCGCGAACGTGTCGTTGGTGATCACGCCGGCCCACACCAGATCCCACAGCGCCTCCGTGACCTGCTGCCGCAGCGACTCGCGTGCCGGGGGGCGCGAACCGTCGACGACCGCGGCCGGACGCGCGACCGCCTGGGCGGCTTGCTCGATCGCGACCAGGAACGACGCGCCCGACTGCGCGAGGTGCGCGACGATCGCGTCGTGGATCGGCGAGGTCTGCGCCGGCGGTTGTGGATCGGGAGCCAGCGCGAGCGCGCGATCGCGACGCAGCAGGATCACGCGCCCATCCTTGACGCCGAGCGCGCCCGAGCCAACCCACACTAGCTCGCCCGCCGCACCCAGCTCGTCGAGCATCCGCGGGTGATAGTCCGAGATCCGTGCCGGCAGGATCCGCGACTCGAGCTCGGAGAACGGCAGCGCGACGCCCTCGAGCCGGCCGATCGCATCGCGCAGCGCCCCGACGCCGCGACGTGGCTGATCGAGCCCGTGCCAGCGCGGCAGGAACGCGGCGTAGGTCGCGCCGCCGACCGGGGCGACCTGGGCGCGCAGCTTCGCGAGCGTGCGCCGCCGCAGCTGGCGCATCACCTCCGGATCGCACGAGTCCTTGCCGGCGCCGCCGGGACGCAGCTCCCCACGGACCAGCTGGTTGCGCGCCTCGAGCAGCGCGAGCACGGGCTCGATCTGGCCGGCTGGGAGCCCCCAGCGCCGGGCGGGGCCGTCGGCGGTGAACGGCGCGTGGGTGCGCGCCCACCGTCCGACCAGGCTCTCGAGCGGGGCGGTCGCCGGCTCGAGCAGCGCGGCCGGCAGCCCCGGGGCAACGCCACGCCGAGCCCGTCGCGATAGCGCGCGGCATCCTCGGCGGCGAGGTAGCGCGCCTCGCCCGCGATCCGAACCTGCGCGATCCGCCGCGTCTGCACGAGCGCGGCGAGCGCGTCGTCGAGTATCCCGGTCTCGAGCGTCGAGCGCGCCGCAACATCGTCGCGCGTCAGGTCGCCGAGCCGGCGCAGCAGATCGTGGACCTCGTCGGCGTTGCGCGCGTGGCGCTCCGGCACGGTCTGTTGGAGCTCGGCCTCGACCGCGTCGAGTACCTCGAGATCGAGCAGGTCGCGCAGCTCGCCACCGCCGATCAGCTCGCGCAGCAGATCGCGGTCGAGCGTCAGCGCCTGGGCCTTGCGCTCGGCGAGCGGCGCGTCGCCTTCGTAGAGGAACGCGGCGACGTAGTCGAACACGAGTGAGCGCGCGAACGGCGAGGCGGCGTCGGTGTTCGCCGGCTCGACGCGGATCGCGCGCGACCGCAGCCCACGCAGCACCTCGATCAACGCCGGCAGATCGAACACGTCACGCAAGACCTCGCGGTAGGTCTCGAGCGTGATCGGGAACGCGGGGAACCGCAGCGCGACACCCATCAGCTGCTGCGCGCGCAGGCGTTGCGCCCACAGCGGCGTGCGCTGACCCGGCCGGCGGCGTGGCAACAGCAACGCGCGCGCGGCGTTCTCGCGGAAGTGGGTCGCGAACATGGTCGAGCGCGCGAGCTCGTCGACCAGCGCAGCCTCGACCTCGTCGGGATCGGGGATCAGCTGATCGTCATCGGGCAGCAGATCGCCGTCGGCGAACCGCAGCGCGATGCCATCGTCGGTCCACAGCGGGTGGATCGGGTAGCCGAGCGTCGACTCGAGGTGCTTCGCGAGCACCAGCGCCCACGGCGCGTGGATCCGGCTCCCGAACGGCGTCAGGATGCAGACCCGGATGTCGCCGAGCTCGTCGCGAAATCGCTCGATCGTGATCGCGCGATCGGTCGGCAAGCCGCCGGTCGCGACGCGCTGATCGGAGACGTACTTGATCAGGTTGTCGGCGGCGTGGCTGTCGAGCCTGTACTCGCTGCCGAGCCACGCGTGAGCGGCCACCGGATCGTCGACCAGCTTGTGATCGAGCTCGCGGCAGAATGCGCCGAGGGCACGACCGAGCTCGATCGGGCGACCGGGACCCTCGCCACGCCAGAACGGCATCTTGCCGGGCTCGCCCGGTGCGGGCGGCACGATCACACGATCGCGCGTGATGTCCTCGATCCGCCAGGTCGACGCGCCGAGGATGAAGGTCTCGCCCTTGCGGCTCTCGTAGACCATCTCCTCGTCGAGCTCGCCGACCCGCGGCCCGCTTGCA
>JBBJLY010000093.1:0-27116 GCA_037720695.1 Kofleriaceae bacterium
GAGGCGCTGCGGCCGTCGCCGCGCTCCGACCGTGGTCGCGCGCGCGAGCTCACGGCGGCGGCTGATACTCGCCGCGTATTTGTAGACGGCGGCCATGGTCGCGTCGCTCGCCTGCTTGTCGAATGCGTTCCGCCACAGTTGCTGTGGCGTATGTGGTTGCTGGTCCATTTCCATCTCCCTTGTGCATGAACCCTAACTAACTAAGGGATCGGTATGTCACTGCTTTCTCGTTCAGTGATCACGCCCTACTCCGGATAATTAGCCATAGGGGCACGTCTGCGAGGATCCGTCCGCGCGGCGTACAGACCCTCGGATTGTTCGGACGATGTGCGCTGCGCCGGACAGCTGGCGCGAGCCGCGCTCGTGCTCGCGGTCCATGGGCTCGTGGCGATGGAGATGCGAGTGCTCTCCTTCGCGGGGCTCGTGCACGTGCGCGTGGTGCTCTTTGAGCGCGTCGACGACGCCGCGCATAAGACCGGGTCATCAGCATCGACACCGAATCTGTGTCCGTCGTCGTCCGTCTCACGCTGAGGCGTCAGGCGGCGGAAGACTCGCCGATCGTGGCGAGGATCGCTCGTTCGAGCGCGCGCTCGTCACCAGCCTGATAGTTCCGCTGCGTGAAGCGTACCTTCCCGATCCCTCTCGCATACTTCGGCAGGATCGTGTCCGGGTCGAGCGCCACGGGGTACGTGATCCGCGTTCGGCGACGACACGGCCGAGATCGTCGTGCGCATTCGTCTCGTCGCGGACGCTATTTCGCAGGCGCGCCCGGATGAGCAGCCCTGTACTGCTCGACGAATGGCACGGCGATCGCCGTGAGCAGGGCGGCCAGCTCGGATTGTTCGCCGACGACATCCGCGCGGCCCTCGTACCATCTGGGCAGTCGCGTCTGATCGCCCTTGGGCGGTAGCGTTCCCTTCGCGCCGACCACCGCGCCTCCGGACTGCGCGATCACCTTCGCCGGAGGCGGCAAGCCTGTTTCCGTCCACTCCGCATCCGGCGGATAGAAGAGATAGATGTCCCATGCCGCGCGCTCGGGTTCGATGCCGAGGCTGCGGCTCACCTCCTTGCCGAGCAGCTTCTCGCCGTCCCAGAACTGCGGAATGGGCTTGTCGGCGTAGGTGCTTGTCATGCCGTCCGCCGACGATCGTTCGTCTGAGTCGAGTATCGGGATCCACACCACGATCGCGTGCAGCGAATAGACTCTCGGGTCGTCGATGATCGATTTGCGGACCTCACGGGCCCCGCGGGTGCAGGCGGGTCACGTGGGGGACAAGAGCGTGAGGAAGCGAGCCTCACCCTTGTGCACATTGAACGCGGTCCGAACCGCGTTGAGTGACGTTGCCGAGGTCAGGTCGACGAGCGGCGCGCGCGTTGTCTCGGTAACAACGGGTTGCTGTTTCGCAGGTGCCGCCTGCTTGGACTCGCAGCCGACGAACAAAAAACCGAGGAGGGCGGCAACGACCGGGGTGCGCATGTTCACAGCTTGGACCTGGACCCGACTCCAGGGGCAAGCGAGGTTCGAAAAATACTTGCATCAGCTGGAAACTGCTTCGGGTTTGGCGCCAATCTCGAAACGCCTTGCACCTGGAGTCGACTCCAGCTCTATGGTGCACTGATGCCGATCGCCAAAACCGCCGTTGCAGAGCCGACGCTCAAGATCGGCGAGGTCGCCCAGCAGGCCGAGCTGTCGATCGATGCGGTTCGCTTCTACGAGCGCGAAGGCTTGCTCGGTCGGGTGCGCAGATCCTCGGCTGGCCAGCGCCAGTACGACGGCGAGGCGGTCCGCCGCCTGGCGTTCGTTCGACGTTCCACGGCGCTCGGATTCTCCCTTGCCGAAGTGAAGGGACTCCTGACCCTGCGAGTCTCGGCGCGGATGCCGTGTGACCGCGTTCGCGAACGCGCTCTCTCGAAGCTTGCCGATATCGACCGACGAATTGTCGAGCTGGCGGCGATGCGAGACGCGCTCGCGCGGCTCGCGACCAGCTGCGATGACGGCAGCGCCACCGGAACGTGCCCCTTTCTCGACCAGTTAGCACTTCCACTGGACAACAACTCGACATCGCCTGATGGCGGTGAGGAACCACGCCCATGAAGATCCAGCTCCTGCATTTCCAAGGTTGCCCCAACGTCGATCTGGCGCGCGCCACCGCGCGTGACGCGATCGCAGCTGAGCGACTCGATCTCGTCATCGAGGAGATCGATGTCCAGGATCCGGCCGCCCCGACCTGGGCGCGGGGCTGGGGCTCGCCGACGGTTCTCGTCGATGGCGAGGACGTGGGCGGGCAGAGTGCGCCCGTTTCGTCGGAGTCGTCGTCGTGCCGGCTCTACGCGGGCGGAGCCCCGAGTGTCGACATGATCCGGACACGGCTTCGTGGCGATCGGGACGAAGGCAAGCCGGTACCTCAGCGCGGTGTGACGCTACCGATGCTCGGCGCCGTGACCGCTGCGATCGCGGCGTCCGCGTGCTGTGTGGTCCCGGCGATCCTGGCGATCGTCGGAGTTTCCGGCGCGGGGTTCGCTGCGGGCTTGGCACCCTATCGGCCGTACTTCCTGATCGTGACGGGCCTTGCGCTCGCTGCGGGATTCTGGTTTGCGTACCGCCCGCAGAAGGACGACTGCGGCTGTGGGGCTCCACGAAACCGCAAGGCTGCGCGCGTCGGCCTCTGGGTGGCGACGCTGCTCACGGTCGCCTTGGCTGCCTACCCGCTGATCGGAAGCGAGAACGCCATGGTCGGATCCGCCGACGTACAGGCGAAGGCAACGCTGACGCTCGAGGTAACCGGGATGGACTGCAGGGAATGCACGAGCGGGATCGCGAAGCGAATCAAGAAGGTGCCCGGCGTGGTCTCCGCCACCGTGGACTTCGAATCCGGGAATGCGGTGGTTCGCTACGACGGTCGTGACGGCATGGCGAGCGACGCGATCAAGGCCGTAGAGGACGCTGGCTTCACCGCGAAGCACAAACGATGAAGTGTGTGCCGAGTGCCAAGAACCGGTTCGCGGCAGGTCACTGCACGACGATGTGCCCCTTGACCATGTCCATGCCGCAGGCGAACTGAACCTCGCCGGCCTTCGGGAAGGTCGCAGCGATCTCCACGGTCTCGTTCAGGGGCAACGCTCTCTCGACCTTGGTGCCATCGCCGACCTGAAGGATGACCTCCTTCGCACACGTCTTGTCGGTCTTGCGCGTGAACGCGAGGGTGGTCGGCTTGCCCTTCTCGACGGGCAAGTGATCCGGCTCGAAGCCATTCTCCGTGACGACGATCTCGAGCCGATTGGAGCCAGCCCGCGCCGACGGCGTCGGAGGGGTGGAGCTCGGCGCTGGGCCAGTTACCTTGTCCTTGTTGCATCCGCCGATCAGGGCGGCACTGACAAAGATTGCGGGGACGAGGTACTTGAGGAACGCGGTCATGACTCGCTCGCTTTCGGTTCGGGGAGGATGGTTCTCGCAGCGGGGGGCTTGGCGGAGGCTCGGCGAAGGCCGCGGGACTTCCAGATCGCGAAGATCGCGGGGTAGACGGTGAGCTCGAGCAGGAACGACGTCACGAGACCGCCGACCATGGGCGCGGCGATTCGCTGCATCACGTCGGCGCCCGTTCCTGCGCTGAACAGGACCGGGATCAGCCCGATCATCATGGTGAGGACCGTCATCATCTTTGGTCGGATCCGCTTGGCCGCGCCTTCGACGATCGCGTCCTCGAGGTCGCCCGGGGTCTGCATGCGCCCCTCTGCCTCGTGACGGCGATGGGACAACGTCAAGTAGAGGAGCATGACCACCCCGGTCTCGGCATCGAGACCCGCAAGCGCGATCAACCCGACCCAGACGGCGACGCTCATGTTGTAGTCGAGCAGATAGAGGAGCCAGATCGAGCCGATCAGCGAGAACGGAACCGCGAGCAGCACGATGCCGGTTTCGATCAGCGAGCGTGTGTTGAAGTAGAGGAGCAGAAAGACGATCAGCAGTGTGATCGGAACGACGATCTTGAGCTTCTCCTTCGCCCGCTCGAAGTACTTGAATTGCCCGACCCATGCGATTCGCGTCCCATCCTTCAGCGTGACGTGGCGCGCGACGGCGAGCTTCGCGTCTTCCACGTAGTCCGCGATCGGACGCGCGGTGTCGACGAAGACGAATCCCACGAGCTTGCCGTCCTCCGATCGGATCATCGGCGGACCGGTCACCGTCTCGATCGTGGCCACCTGCGAGAGCGGGATCTGCGCGCCCATCGGCGTCGCCACGAGCACCTTGTCGAGCAGCGAAGGATCGTCACGGTACTCCCGCGCGTAGCGAAGATTGATCGGGTAGCGCTCGCGTCCCTCGACGGTCTCGGACACGTTCATACCGCCGATCGCGATCTGCACGACGTCGTTGATGTCGCCGACCGTCAGGCCGTGACGCGCAGCCGCCTCTCGGTTGACGATCACATCGATATAGAAGCCGCCCGTCGAGCGATCCGCGAAGGCGCTCCTGGTTCCCGGTACGTTCGCGAGCACGCGCTCGATCGCGATCGCCGCCTCCTCGATGTCGTCGAGGTTGTCGCCGAACACCTGAACCCCCAGCGGGCTGCGGATCCCGGTCGAGAGCATCTCCGTTCGGGTCTGGATCGGCATCCAGAAGATGTTCGGCATGCCGGGGTACTGCAGCTTCTCGTCGATCTCCTTGATCAGCAGATCCCAGGTCATGCCCTTGCGCCACTCGGACCGCGGCTTGAGGACGATCGTGGTCTCGACCATGCCGATCGGCGCTGGATCGGTGGCGCTCTCGGCGCGGCCGATCTTGCCGAACACGGTCTCGACCTCGGGGAAGCGTTTGAGCTCCTTGTCCATCCGCTGCGTCACGGCGGACGCCTCCGCGATCGACATGCCCGGCGGTGCGGTGGGCATGTAGAGGATGGCGCCCTCGTTGAGCGGCGGCATGAACTCCGTGCCGAGCCGGAAGTAGGCCGGGATCGTCAGCAGCATTGCGAGCACGGCCACGACGATCACGGACCACCGATGGCGAACCACGAACCTCACCACCGGGGTATAGGCAGCGACGAGCAGCCGGTTGATCGGGTTCTTCTCTTCACCACGGATCTTGCCGCGGATCAGGATCGCGGCGAGTGCCGGCGTCAGCGTGACCGCGAGGATCGCGGCGAACCCCATCGAGTACGTCTTGGTGAACGCAAGCGGCTTGAACAACCGACCCTCGGTCCCTTCGAGCGTGAACACCGGGATGAACGAGACGGTGATGACGAGCAACGCGAAGAAGATCGACGGGCCGACCTCCTGCATCCCGGCGATGATGGCGTCGCCTCGATTGCCTGGCTTGCCCGCGTGCTCCCAGTCCTCGAGCTTCTTGTGGACGTTATCGATCAGGATGATCGACGCGTCGACCATCGCGCCGATCGCGACCGCGATCCCACCGAGCGACATGATGTTCGCGGTGAGCCCCTGGTAGTACATGGGAATGAACGCGAGCAGCACGCCGATCGGCAACGTTAAGATCGGCACCAGCGCGCTCCGCACGTGCAGCAGGAACACGAAGATGATGATCGCGACGACCACCATCTCCTCGATCAAGGTCGTGCGAAGCGTCTCGATCGAGTCACGGATCAGCCCCGAGCGATCATAGGTGATCACAATCTCGACGCCGGGCGGCAGCTTGATCTCCGCTATTCGCGCCTTGACCGCGTCGATCACGTTCAGCGCGTTCTCGCCGTAGCGCATGATCACCACGCCGCCGACCACTTCGCCCTCGCCGTCGAGCTCGGCGAGCCCGCGCCGGATGTCCGGCCCGAAGCTGACGACCGCCACGTCGCGCACGTAGACGGGCACGCCGTCCTCGCCGACCTTGAGAGGGATCAGCTCGAGGTCGCTCAGCTTCTTCACGTACCCGCGCCCACGGATCACGTGCTCGTGACCCGCGATCTCGATCACCTGGCCGCCGACATCCTCGTTCGAGCGCCGGAGCGCCATCATGACGTCCTGGAGCGAGACCGCGAGCGCGAGCAGCTTCGTGGGATCGATCTGAACCTGGTACTGGCGGACGTAGCCGCCGATCGCAGCGACCTCGGCGACGCCTTCGACGCTCTCGAGCGCGTAGCGGATGTTGAAGTCCTGGATCGACCGCAGCTGCGCGAGATCGTGCTTCCCGGTCCTGTCGACGACCGCGTACTCGAACACCCAGCCGACCCCGGTCGCGTCGGGACCCAGGGTCGGCGTGACCCCGTCGGGGAGACGCGCTTGCGCCTCGTTGAGGTACTCGAGGACGCGACTCCGCGCCCAGTACATGTCGGTGCCGTCCTCGAAGATCACGTAGACGAACGACATACCGAACATCGATTGACCGCGGACGAACTTCACGTTCGGGGCCGCGAGCAACGAGCTCGAGATCGGATACGTGATCTGGTCTTCGACGAGGTCCGGGCTCCGCCCCATCCACTCGGTGAAGATGATCACCTGTGCGTCGGAGAGATCCGGAATCGCGTCGAGCGGGGCCCGCCGCAACGACAGCCAACCCCACGCGGCGAGCGCGGCTACCAGCATGATCGTGAGCAAGGGATTCCGCGCGCTCGCAGCGATCACTGCTCCGATCACGCCCGCGCGCTGGGGCTCGGCCGGTGTCATCGGCCGCTCCCCGGCTTCGCACCGGATTCCTCGGCGCTCCAGAACTTCGCCGACGACCGGATCCGGCTCTCCGCAGCGACCAGGAAGTTCCCGGATGTCACGACGAGCTGACCTTCACCCAAGCCGTCGAGGATCTCGACCTGCTCGTCGGTGCGAACGCCGAGCGTCACGACCTGCGGTCGGAGACGGCCCTCTCCGACGTCCACGAACACGAGGCGCCGTGGCCCGGTGTACACGACCGCCGATATCGGCACCTGCAGACGCGGTCCGAGCTCGATCTTGAAGTCGACGTTCGCGTACATGTCCGGCTTCAGCTCGAGTCCGCGATTTGGCAGCTCGATCCGCACCTGCCCCGTGCGGGAGGCTTTGTTCATGTACGGATAGACGAACGCGACCTTGCCGTCGAACGTCTTCGCGGGCATGTAGCTCAGCGACACGATCGCGCTCTGGCCTTTCTTGATCAGCGGCAGGTCTGATTCATAGAGGTCGGCTTCGACCCACACGCGGTCGAGCGCCGCGATCCGGAACAGCCGTTGACCCGCCATCACCGACGCGCCCTCGACGACCGCCTTCTCGATCACGTAGCCGCTCGCCGGCGACGCGAACGGTACGTTCTCGATGGGCTCACCGCGCTTGGCGACCGAGTCGATCTGGCCCGAGGTGAGGCCCCAGAGACGGAGCTTCTTTTCCGCGCCGACAACGAGGTAGTCGCTTCGGCCCGGAGCACCGCTGCCGAGTGCGCTCACCTGGCTGGTCTTGGCGAGCAGATACTCCTGCTGTGCGGCGTAGAGCTCAGGGCTGTACAGGGTGAACAGCGTCTGCCCTTTGGTCACGACCTGCCCGGTGGTCTCGACGTTGAGCTTCGTGATGTAGCCGCCGAGCTTGAGCGTCACATCCTCGAGCCGCGTCTCGTCGTACGTGAGTCGACCGACCGCACGGATCGCGCGAGTCATCGACGCGCGGATGACCTTGCTGGTTGCGATCCCGATGTCCTTGCGGCGAGCCTCGTCGACGAAGATCACACCACTCTCGGTCTCCTCGTAGGTGACCGGAGTCAGGTCCATCGAGCAGATCGGACACTTGCCGGGGCCATCCTGCTTCACCGCCGGATGCATCGAGCACGTGTGGAACGCGACATCCGCCCCCGCGTGACCATGTCCTTCGTGCGACGCGGACGCGGCTCCGTCCTCCGCTGCGCTCCCCCACGTCGACGTGCTTCCGCACGTCGGCATGCTCGCTCCCATGTATGGGTTTGCCTTGGTATCGGTGCGCTGGAACCACTTCTTGAATCCCGCTGTCATCGGGCAGCGGAAGACATGCCAACCCTGCTGCAACCGCGGATCAGCAGCGGCAAGCGCGATCAATAACCGACTGATCTCGCCGAATGCGAGGCGCGCGGTGTCGAGGTCGTTCGCCGTCGCGAGGCGTTCGGCGGCGCTGGCGCTCTGATCGATGCAGTCGGTGACCTCGGACGGCACCCCCGGCAACTTCTGCTTCGCGACGGCGATCGACTTCGCGAGCTCCCGTGCAGGGACCGCGACTCCGGCGATCTGGTCCGCCGCGAGTGCGACCCGAACTCTCTCGTACGACTCGAAGGCGTTGCGGACGTGCGCGAGCACCTCGGGTGGAAACTGTTGCGGCGGCAGCATCGGCTCGCGGACCGTATCGGTGCTCTTGCCGCTCGGACCGTTCTGCAGCGAGCCACCCTTCGCGGTTAACCCCGACGACCCGACAGTCATCGTGTAGCGAGCGCTTCCCGTGCCCATGGCACTCTCCAACTTCACCTCGAGCGTCCAGCTCCCCGTCATCGGCAGGTCGAACCGTGCGAGGTAGCGCCCACCGTCCTCCTCGGAGATGGTCGCAGCCCCGCGCATTTCCGCCATCGATCCCATCGCCGGCATGACCCAGCCCATCGAGACCTTGGCTCCAGCGACCGGCGTACCGTCCGCTGTCGACACGGCGAGACGAAGCGTGTTGCCCGCTTGCCGTGGAGGATCAGGCGCAAGCGTGGCCGAGATCGTCAGCGTGCCGATCGTTGTCTTCGTCACAGCCGATTCCGAACCACCGGTGACCGTGGCGCCCGTGAACCACGCCACGAGCTGGCGCCGGTAGACAACACCGACGATCAGCAGGCTCAGCGCGAGGACCGCAGGAACGAGGAATCGCCGCCTCATCGGACACCTCCATCGGCGAGACCAGGAATGCGACCCACCGCCCGGTCGAGTGCCGCGTGTCGGCGCGATAGCTCGGCCCGCGCGGCCTCGAGCTTGAGCTCGACCTCGCGCTGCGTCCGCTCGGCACCGATCACCGCGAGGAAGCCAGTCTGACCGCTGGGAAATCCCGCGAGCGCAGCATTGACGTGATCGCGCGAGGCTGGCACCAATCGCTGCTCGAAGATCTCCACGATGCGGACTGCTTCGAGCATGCGGCGGTGCGCGCGATGCACCTCGGTGCGAATCGTGTCGACGAGTCGGTCGTCCTCGGATCGAGCGCGCGCGACCCGAGCCTCGGCCTGGTCGACGGCAGCGCGTCGACTCGCTCGCTGGAACGGGAGGTTGATCCCGATGCCCACCATCCACTGGTGCTCCCGCATGTCCCACATCGAGTCGTACGAAGCCATCACCTCGAAGTCGGGATAGAACTGTTTCTCGGCGAGGGCGATCGCAGCTTGACCACCTCGGATCCGCGCACTGGATGACGCGCGCTGCGGCAGCTTCGAGATCGCGAGGTCCTGCAGCTGGGCAACCGTCTCGGTGCTCGCCTTGTAGGAAGGGAGCGTTGCCGGCGGCCGTGGGAGTTTCAGTTGCGGCGCCCGGTGAAGAAGTCGATTGAGCTGCGCGACGACGAGGTCGAGTTCCGCTTCGAGCGACACGTGGTCACTCTCCAGCTGAGCGAGCTCGACCTCTGCCTGCAGCGGATCCTGCTGTGCGGCGCGGCCCACGACGTACTGAGCTTCGGCAGCCTTCTTCACGCGCGCGACCAGCTCCTGGTGGTGCGCGTTGATCACCAACGACCGGGTCACGAGGTAGTAGTCGTCGAATAGCCCCGACGCCATCTGAGCGAGCTCGAGACGAACCGCCTCCACATCCCCGCGCATGGCTTCGGCTTCCGCGGCAGCCACGTCGCCCTTGAGGCGGCGCTTGCCCGGAAACGGAAGCTGCTGAGAGAGCTGGATCCGCTGACCGAACGCCGCGTCGCTACTCGCGACGCTGAGCGGCGCGATCTCGTACGTGAGCATCGGGTCCTCGAGCGCGGTCGCTTGATCAATCTCGCCGACCGCAGCTCGAAACGCCTCCTGCGCGGCGGCGACATCTGGATTTCGCGCAAGCACTGCCTGAATCAACGCACCTCGCTCTAACTCCTCCGTTTCTGCGAATAGCGGTGCGTCATCGAGGCGGACACGAGCAGCCTGAAGCTCCCGGTACTCCGAGAGCAATGCGGGATGCCGGCTGGCAGCCGTCCCGCCCGCACAACTCATCATCAACGATGTTCCGACCACTACGATTGTTCGCTTCATGCAGTCTCTCCTGGGCCAGCTCACGCTGGCCGCCTGGAATCGCGGCACGCAGATCAACCGATCCGCGTGCGCGACAGCGCCTCGAGCTCGTCAAAACCGGACGAGCGAGCGCTCAGATGAGAAGCGAAGACTTGGCGAGCAAGTGATCGTGAGCGTTGGCGGGCGGACCACGACCGACCGCCCGTGGCGTGCTCGCGTCATCGACCACAGGAGCCACCTGGACCACCACCATCGCGGTGGCTCGCACCGGCGGTGCCATCTCGAAGATCGGCGCAACCTGCATCGAGGGCGGCTCGTCGACCGCGACCTCCCGAACCTCGCAACAGCTCGCCGCTTTCGCGATGGGTGAGTCACTCGGTTCCGACGTCTTCGTATTCTGCGGGCAGCAACATTCCGATCGTGACTGCCCGTCCATGAGGCACAAGTAGGCCATCGTGGACGGAACGATCCACAAGGCGAGCACCGTCACCGCCACGCTCAGCGCGGCGAATCGACGTGAAGCACGACCTGTGGTCACGCGTAGAGCCTTACCTATCAAGCCGAAGGCGTCAACGCATACCTTTGCAGCAACGATGCCGTAATGACGAAGGGCAGGCTCACACGGTCCGCCCGGCTCCCACAACGTTCAAGTCTTCGTCCGCAGCAGGCGGAGGCCATTGGCAGCAACGACCAGGCTCGCACCCATATCGGCGAACACGGCCATCCATAGGGTCGCGATGCCGAACAGGCCGAGGCCGAAGAACACGACCTTCACTGAGATCGCGAACGCGATATTGGCGCGAAGGATGTTCGACGTTCGCCGACTGAGATCGATGAACGCTGGCACACCGCGAAGGTCGTCGCTCATCAAAGCGACGTCGGCCGTCTCGAGGGCGGTATCGGATCCGGCGGCGCCCATCGCGAATCCGATCGTCGAGCGAGCCAGTGCAGGCGCATCGTTGACTCCATCGCCCACCATCCCGACAGCCACACCTTGACTCACGAGCTCGTTGATTCGTACGAGCTTGTCCTCGGGCAGAAGGTCGGCGGCAACGTCGTCGATGCCGACCTGTTTCGCCACCGCCGCCGCCGTCGTCTTGTTGTCTCCGGTCAGCATGATCAGCCGGACACCCCGCAGGTGGAGCGAACGTACGGCCTCGACGCTTGTCGAGCGGATGGTGTCCGCCACGCCGATCACTCCGATCACTTGCATCGGAGCACTTGCGCGCCAGACGACCATCACGGACTTACCCTCTCGTTCGAGCTTGGCGAGCGCCTCCTCGACCTCCGGCGAACACACGCGACGTTCCTCGGCGAAGCGGTGGCTACCGATTCCGATCGCCTCACCAGCGACGTTGCCCTCGATCCCCTTGCCCTCGGTGGCGATCACGTCGCTCGACAGAGGAACCTGACCTGTGAACCCGGCTACCACTGCGCGCGCGAGCGGATGCGCCGACGTTGATTCGAGCCCTGCTGCGCGCGCGAGCACCTCGTCACGGGAGAGATCCGCGAGCGGAATGACATCGGTGAGCTTCGGGTGCCCCTCGGTCAGCGTTCCAGTCTTATCGACCGCGAGCACACGGAGCTTGTGCGCTTGCTCGAGGTGCACACCACCTTTGACGAGGAGGCCGCGTCGCGCGCACGCGGCGAGGCCACTCACAACCGTCACGGGAGTCGAGATCACCAAGGCGCATGGGCAAGCGATCACGAGCAACACCAAGGCCTTGTAGAGCCAGGGCTGGAACAGCTCCCCGAACACGAGCGGAGGAACGATCGCGATCAAGATCGCGAGCACGACCACGATGGGCGTGTACCAGCGCGAGAACCGATCGACGAACCGCTGCGTCGGCGCTTGCTGACTCTGGGCCGCACGAATCGCACGCGCGATCCGCGCGAGGGTCGTGTCGCCCGCGCCCGCAGTGACCTCGACCTCGATCATCCCCTGTTGATTCACGGAGCCTGCGTACACGGGATCCCCGGCGGCCTTGTCGACGGGAACCGACTCGCCCGTGATCGGGGCCTGATCGATCGACGTACGGCCGGCCGTGACCTTGCCATCGAGCGCGACACGCTCGCCCGGGAGTACCTGAATCGTTGCCCCCGGTCCGATCGTCGCCGTCTCGACTTCGATCCACCCATCGCCCCGTCGGACCCGCGTCAGGTCAGGAGCGAGCACCATCAGCCCGCGAATGGCATCGCGGGCGCGATCGACCGACCGCGCCTCGATAACCTCGGCCACGGCGAACAGGAACGTCACCATCGCCGCTTCCGGCCACTGCTGGATCGCAAGCGCACCAACCACCGCGATCAACATCAGTAGATTGATGTTGAGCGTCAGGGTCTTCGCCGCGACGATGCCCTTACGAAGTGTCTTGGGACCACCGGTGACGAGCGCCACCACCGCGAGGACAATCACCGCCCACCCCTTCTCGCTCCCGGTCGTCCATGCGACGACTTCGGCCGCTACGGCGCACGCACCAGAGAACGCAAGGAGCGCGAACTCGCGCTTCTGACCCATTGGCACGAGCTGAAGACCATCGGTCTTCCCTTTCACGTGCGCACCTGGGGCGTGGTCGTGTCCCGCGTGATCGTGGTCAGCCCCTTCGGCTGAGGCGACCGCAGGACGCGTCCCGTCCAGGCGCGCGGGCGCCATGTCGATGTCGTCGAGCGCGGCCTCGACCGCCGCAGGCACTTGCTCGTTCTCGCCGTGTTCGACGATCACGATTCGCTCGATGAGATCGAAGTCCAGGCGCTCGATGCCTTTGACCTTCGAGAGCCTGCGCGTGATGACGTCCTTCTCCGTCGCGCAGTCCATCTTCGGGACGTGGAACCGTACTTCACTCATCGGAAGACTCCTTCGTTGGCTCCGGTGGGTCGGCGAGTTTTCCGACGGCAACCTCGCCTCCCTTGCGCCCGAGCATCCACGCGTACAACGTCGGCAACACCAGGAGCGTGAGAGCCGTTGAAGTGATGAGGCCACCGATCACGACCGTCGCGAGCGGCTTCTGGACCTCGGCGCCCGCACCTGACGCGATCGCCATGGGGATGAACCCCAGGGCGGCGACCAGGGCCGTCATCAAGACCGGACGCAATCGTACCTTCGCCCCCTCGTACGCGGCCTCCCGTGCAGGCAGGCCACCTCGTCTGCGTTCCTCGAGATAGCTCACCAGCACGAGGCCGTTGAGCACGGCCACGCCAAACAGCGCGATGAAGCCGACGCCCGCAGAGATCGACAGGGGCATCCCGCGGATCGCGAGCGCGAACAATCCGCCGGTGACGGCGAACGGCACGTTCAAGTAGATCAGCGCGGCGAGCTTTGCGGATCCGTTGGCAGCGAACAGCATCACAAAGATCAGCGCCAAGGCGAGCGGGACCACGATCATCAGCCGCCGCGTAGCCTGCTGGAGGTTCTCGAACTGACCACCCCAGTCCGTGAAGTAGCCCGCAGGAATCACTCCTGAGGCCTCGAGCTCTGCCTTCGCCTCTGCGACGAAGCCTCCAAGATCGCGCCCTCGGACGTTGAGCTCCACGGTCACGCGGCGCCGGCCTGATTCGTGACTGATCTGCGCTGGGCCCTCCTCGACGCGAATATCGGCGAGCTCGGACATCGGCACGAGCACGCCACTCGGCGAACGCACCTTTAGACCCTTGACCTTCTCGACGGAGTTGCGCGCCTCGGGGTCGAAGCGAACCGTGAGTGCGAACCGGCGCTGCCCTTCGAGCACGATGCCGACTTCACGACCACCAACGGTCGAGATCACCTCGAGCACCTCGGAGGCGTTCATCCCGTAGCGCGCGATCGCGCGGCGATCGATCCGGATCCGCATCACCGGGAGGCCCGCCGTCTGTTCGGCCTTGGCGTCTGCAGCCCCGGGCACCTTCGACAGCACCGCGACGGCGGCCTTGGCAATGCGCTCGAGTGCGACGAGGTCATCGCCATAGATCTTGAGCGCGACGTCAGATCTCACACCCGAGATCAGCTCGGCGACACGTAGCTCGATCGGCTGTGAGTAGCTGAAGTTCTGCCCGGGCAACGAGCGCTTCAGCGCCTCGTCGATCTTCACGACCAACCCCTCGCGCGTCGTGGCGGTGGTCCACTCATCGTGCGGCTTCAGCATGATGAAGATGTCAGAGATCTCGACGCCCATCGGATCGGTCGCGATCTCCGCGCGACCTGTCTTCGAGATCACGGTGGTGACTTCGGGGAACTGCTTGACGATCTTCTCGAGCTCGGTCGTCTGTCGCACGGACTCCTCGAGCGAGATGCTCGGAAGCCGGATCGCCTGCATCGCAATCGCACCCTCGTCCAGCTTCGGCACGAACTCGCTGCCGAGCCGCGAGCCTGCGAGCGCACTGCCTGCGAGGACCAGGACCGCGACGATCAGGACGGACCAGCGGTGCCGGAGCGCACCGCGTAGCGATGGCTCGTACACCTTTCGCACGCCGACCACCAGAAAGCTCTCCTTCTCCGAGAGTCGGCGCGGCAAGAGCAGCGACGCGACCGCGGGAATGAACGTCATCGCGAGGACGAGGGCGCCCGCGAGGGCGAACAAGACGGTCAGCGCCATCGGCTTGAACATCTTTCCTTCGATCCCGGTGAGGGTCAGGATCGGCAGATAGACGATCGCGATGATGAACACTCCGAATGTGGCCGAGCGAAGGACCTCACGGCTCGCCTGGAGCACGGTTGTGGTCCGCTCCTCGGCGGTCACGGGACGACCGAGCTGATGGCAGCGCTCCGCCAGGAGTCGAACGGAGTTCTCGATCACGATCACGGCACCGTCAACGATCAACCCGAAGTCGATCGCGCCGAGCGACATGAGGTTTCCCGAGACGCCGAACCGCCGCATGCCGAGGAATGCGACGAGCATCGAGAGGGGGATCACGAGCGACACCAGGAGCCCGGCGCGCAGGTTGCGCAGCATCAGGAACAGGATCACGACGACGAGGACGCCGCCTTCGATCAGGCTCGTCGCCACGGTGTTCACGGTCTTCTTGACCAAATCCGTGCGGTCGTAGAACGGGTCGATCTTGACGCCGAGCTTCGCGAGCGACGGCTTCATCGCCTCGAGCGCTTCCTTCGCGGAGGTCACGACCTCGCGCGAGTTCGCCCCCATTCGCATCATCACGATCCCCGTCACCACCTCGCCACGCCCATCGCGCGTAACGGCACCCTGCCGTACCATCGGCGCCAGGGCGACCGATGCGATGTTGCGAACGAACACGGGCTTTCCGTCTTCGCTCGCCCGCACGACGACGTCTCCGATGTCATCGGCGTTCGCGAGGAGCCCTTCGCCGCGGATCAGGTACTGCTCGGCGTTCTGCTCGATGTACGCGCCGCCCGCGTTCGCGTTGTTCTGCTCGAGGGCTTCGACGACCTGATCGAGCGAGACGTCGAGTCGCGTCATGTCGTCGGGGCGGATCTGGACCTCGTACGTCTTGAGCTCACCGCCGAACGCGTTGACCTCGACGACACCGGCGACGCTGCGTAGTCGTGGCGCGATCTCCCACTCGAGGATCGTGCGGAGCTCCATCGGCGTCTTCGCGCCGGTCCCGTCTGCGCGGACCTCGAACTGAAAAATCTCGCCGAGGCCCGTGGAGACGGGCCCCATCTCCGGCTCTCCGTACCCGGGCGGAATCGAGTCCTTTGCAGCGGCGAGCCGCTCGCCGATCTGTTGACGGGCAAAGTAGATGTCCGTGCCGTCCTCGAACACGATCGTCACCGCGGACAGACCGAACTTCGAGGTCGACCGGACTTCGACGAGATCCGGGAGGCCGCTCATCGCTTGCTCGATAGGCGTCGTGATGAATTTCTCGACCTCTTCGGGTCCGAGCGCCGGTGAGGACGTCAGCACTTGCACCTGAACGTTGGTGACGTCAGGGACCGCATCGATCGGCAGCGAGACCATCGCCATGAGCCCACCGGCGACGAGCACCAGCGACGCGATGATCACCATCACGCGGTTCTTGAGAGACCACTCGAGGATTTTTTCGATCATGGGATCCTCCTAGTGCTCGTGGCCGCCGAAGCTCTCGCGGCGAGCTTCAGACTTGAGTTGAAAGGCACCGGTGGTCACGACCTTTTCCCCGGCCGCAACGCCGCGGGTGATCTGGATCCATCCGTCCGTGCCGACGCCGGTCTCAACTTCGCGGAGCTGAAACTCCGTCTCGCCGAGCGGCACGAACACGATGAACTTGTCCCCGTCGCGCTGAACCGCGGCGCTCGGTACGAACAAGCCCTGGCGTGCCTCGCCCTTGCTCCCCGCGAGATTGACCTTGGCGAACATCCCGGGCTTGAGTGCACCGTCGGGATTTGGGATGACTACGCGTACCTTCACAGTGCGCGACTTGCGATCGACGACGGCGCCGATCGACTGGATGTCGCCGGTGAACTCGCGCTCCGGCCAGGCCGGAACACGCGCCGATACCTTCTGCCCGTTCGCGAGCTGCGCCAGGTCCCGCTCGTATGCATCGACCTGCATCCACACGGATCGGAGATCCATGATGACGCCGACGGTGTCCTCAGGCTGGATCACCTGACCGAGCGACACGGGGCGCTCGACCACAACGCCAGCGATCGGCGTGGTGACCATGATCGACGAGGAGGAGTGCTGCTCGGCGGTGAACCGCTGGAGCTGTGCGTCACTGAAGCCAAGCGTGTGCAGTCGCGCCTCGGCGGCTTCCTTCGATGCCCGTGCCTTCGTCGCCTCCGCCTCGGCAACCCGGTAGTCCTGCTCGGCCGAGATCTTCTTCTCGAACAGGATCTTCTCGCGGTCGGCCGTCTCGCGGGTCAGGCGTGACTGTGCCGAGGCGACGAGATAGTCGGCTTTCGCTGTTCCAAGCTCGGGAGAATCGACGACAGCGATCAGCTGGCCGGCCTTGACCATGGCGCCGACCGGCACAGGAAGCCGGGTGATTCGCCCGCTGATCTTGGATCCGACCCGCGCGATGCCGTCATCCGGCGGCACGATCTCGGCGGTCGCCTGGATCTCCGAGGACACCGCCCGGGTCGCCGCGATCACCTTCGTGATCTTGGCGGTCGCGACCTGCTCCTTGGTCAGGCGGACAACACCCTCCTCGTGTTCGTCGCCATGCTCTTCCTTCTCGCCTTTCTCTCCGTGTTCGCCCTTCTCGCCTTTCTCGGCGTGCTCGCCTTTCTCGGCGTGCTCGTCCTTGCCCTCCGCATGCCCGTGCGCATCTTTCCCTTCGACATGGCCCCCGTCGGGACCCTTCTTGCCGCATGCACCGACCAGCGCCAACACGATCACGAACCGCCTCATGGCATCACCTCGCCGCCGGTTGCTTGCTGGACGGCCGACCACGCTTCGATCGTCTCCTCGAAGGCATCGAGGTACGCGTTGCGGCTCGCGAGCAGCTCACGCCTCACGACGTTGAACTGGAAGTAGTCGATCTTGCCGCTCGTGTACGAGGCACGGGCGAGCTCGAGGTTCTCGTGCAGCCGTTCGTTGACCT
The DNA here is from genome assembly GCA_037720695.1 of Kofleriaceae bacterium. Classification (GTDB taxonomy): domain Bacteria; phylum Myxococcota_A; class Polyangia; order Haliangiales; family Haliangiaceae; genus JABFXX01. The sequence continues at coordinate 17,579 of JBBJLY010000093.1, forward strand.
CTTTGTCGAACCCGAGCACGGCTTCCCGTGCGCGTTGGTAGCCGGAAACAGCGACCCGGATCTCCCGCTCGATTTCGGTGGTGGTCCACGCGACCTCGATCTCTGCGCGCTTGACCAACGAGCGCATGGCGCGGCGCTTACCTTGGTTCCGGTTGAGCAGCGGCAACCCGATCGACGCCGTCGCGAGGACCATCTGCGCCGTGAGATCGGGGTCGCGCTCGTAGCCGTAGCTGACGCCCAGCGTGAGGTCAGGTATCGCATCCGCATCGGCAACCCTGACCTCGGCGCGCGCCACCTTCGACGAAGCGAGGCGAGCCGAGCCTCGGGCCGTTCGCGGATGGCTCGGGCGATCATTGCCTCGTGTCACCGATGAGTGGGGGCGTCGGCACGGCGTGCCGGCGGGCTCGATCGACTCGGTCGCCGTGGCGCCGATCGCACTCGCCAGCCCCGCAACTGCTGCGTCGTACTTTCGCTCGGCGTCGAGACGATCGTGTCGAGCGCGACCGACCTCGGCCGTCGTCAGGTTGAGCTCGAGCTGCGTCCCGAACCCGACCTTCTGTCGCTCCCTCGTGGCCTCCTCAACCTGGATCGAGACCTGTTCGGCTTCCTTGGCCATCGCGACCCGCTCGCGGAGTACGAGTGCGAGCTGGAAGGCTCGCCACGTCTCGGCGCGTGCGATCAGGTTCGCGGCGAATCGCTCCGCGTCAGCCGCGTCGATCCGGGCATCCGCCACGGCGCGTCGCGCACTCCGCTTGCCGCCCAGCTGGATCGTATGTCCCAGCCCGATCTGCAGGGCGATCGAGCGGTCGTCGCCAACAAGCCGAGGACCCGCACCAACCGTGACCTCGGGGTTGTAGGCAGGCAAGCTCGCCTGATCCGCCTCGTGCCGCGCTGCTGCCGCAGATGCCCCGGCCATTGCGACGAGCGGCCGACCGTTGGCGCGCTGGATCGCCTGGTCGAGGGTGATGGGTGCAGCGGCGACATGGCCGCTGATGAATAGAATTGATGCTCCCGCGGCGAGCCGCGGGAGCGCTTTGAGACGCTGCATGTGACCTCACAGGCGCGGAGAGCCCACGCCTCGTTCGTTCGTTCGTCGTGATCGCAGCCGGATTACCCAGCGGCGGCTTCAGCGAACGTCACGCGAGCGGAGGTCGGATCGGTGGCGCCGTAGCGCCCAGGCCAACACGGTATGCAGGTTCGAAGCATGCCTCGTGATCGACGAAGCTGTGGACGTTCAGAGCGACGACGACGGACGGAGCCATCAAATTGGCGGTGTGGCAGGGGCAGAGATGGAACGTGCCCGAGCAACCGTGCTCGTCGGTTCCGAGCGCAGACGAATCGTGCCCCTCGCCATGCGCGGAATCGCCATGCTCTGCCCAGTGCACAACAGCCTCGACCAGCTCCATCGTCGACGGAACGATCGACAGCACGAGCAGAAGGGCAAGGATCCGGGCGCGCACGAGCAACACAACGATAGCCCCCGCCCCTCATTCGGTCAACGCGGGTCGAGGGCTCCACCTGAACATGTGTGCGCGTGGACCGATCTAGGGCGAATGTGCCGACATCTAAATAGTTTGCGGGCACCTCTATTCCGGCGCGAGGCCCTTGTCACCCCCGTTGATACAGTTCCAACGTCGGCGAGTGCGTGGTCCTCGGCGGCATCAATAGAGGAACCGCTCCATGACCGTATCCGCACGCTTCGCAACGCTCGTCGAGCGCATCCAGCCAACTACAGACGAGTTCGGCAAGTACGACACGCACCGGCAAACGGTGACGCGGAGGATCAAGACGGTCTATCCAGGTGCGGAGGTCCACGTGATCGGCAGCCACGATCGAGGGTGCGCGATCAACATGCACAGCGACCTCGACCTTCTCGCTCGCATCAAGCGCGCCGACGTTCGATGGGGCGACCGACTCGTCAGCTCGGCGACGGCGCTCAACAGCATGCGCGGTGAGCTGAAGGATCGGTTCATTGAAACCGATATAGGTCGCGACCACTGCGCGGTGGTCGCGAATTTCGGCGGCGGTCGCTACAGCGTCGACATCGTGCCCGCATTCTTCGAGCGCATGACAACGATCGACTTCCTCGGCGCGATGCGGCCGATCTATTCGATCCCAGATGGAACCGGAGGTTGGCTGGAGACCTGCCCGGAAGCACACAACCAGTACCTCATCGAGATCGACCGACAGAGCGGCGGAAAGCTCAAACGCGTTGCGCAGCTGCTCAAGTACTGGATCAACTGTCGCTCCCCGAGAACACCCATTCTCAACTTCCACATCGAGATCGCACTGGCAGGTGCGAAGGTCTGCACGGTTCCGAAGAGCTACTCAGCCTGCGTGGCGGGCGCGCTCGAATTACTCGCCGAGCGCAAGCTCGCGGCTCATCGCGATCCGCTCGGCATCTCCGGAGCCATTCCAGCCGTGAAGACCGAGTCACAAAGGGAGATCGCACTCGCGACAGTGAAAGCCGCTGCCGAGCGGGCGACCAAAGCGCTCGTGGCGGAGGGCCGTGACGACGTCACCGAGGCCTATCGCCTCTGGGGACTGGTCTTCAACGGGAATTTCCCAGCTGGCTAGGATGCGCGATGGCAAACGTCCAATCACTCCTTGAGCTGATGCGCCGCGAGTACTCGGTCGCAAAGCTCTGCGTCCGCAGCGGAGAGGCACTCCAAGTAGTTGCGACCGTGATCGCGTTCGTCGCGGTCGCAACTGAAGACACAGGGGCCGCGTACGTCGCGGCTGCCGCGTTCGCTGGCCCGATCTTGCTGTTGCTACTTCGCGAGATCGGGACGCGATACCAATCGGCCGGTGATCGCGTGCGGCGATTCCTCCTGTTCTCGGAAGGGATGGGTCGAAAGCCGTCCGCCGAAGAGGTCGCGGACGCGGACGTGCGAGGTGCGACCCTCAAGAGCTTCGATCCTCAGCCACGCGGCTCGTACTACACATCCAACCTTCCCGTTGGGAAGCAGCGCCTCGCGGAGAACCTTCAGGAATCGGCCTTCTTCACCAAGGAGCAGGCCCACACTTCGATGCTCTTCTACGGCGCGCTGACCTTGCTCGGGTTGGTGGCTTCGATCAGGTTCGCCTGGTACTGGTTGCGACAACACCCGTTCACCACGGACCCCAACGGCGGACCGCAGGGCGCTCAGCTATTCTCAGCCCTGATCGTGTTCTTCGGCACCGGCCATGTCATCCAGTCGACGCTCGCGTTCTACAAGCTCGGCGTCGTCGGGCCGCGCGTCTTCGACAAGGCGGCGAAGCTCAAGCTTCTTACCGAGGACGCGATCGATGAGACAGAACTTGGACAACTTCTAACAACCTACGAGGTGGCGCTAGCGAAAACGCCACCGTTGCCGGGATGGTCGTATTGGCGCGTCGGCAGCAAGCTCGACGCCACATGGCGAACCCACATGGTGCAAGGCGCGTCGTGACATGCCTTACCTGATGGATACTGCGTTCGATCAGTTCTTGGAGCGCATCACCATCGGCGGAGATCTTCGAGCGATCGCGACGACGCGCCGAAACAACATCGTCGAGCTTCTTGCGGGTCGCATGGACACGCTTGACGTGTTTCCTACCGGCTCGCTCGTGCGAGGCACTGGGCTGAAAGGATCCTCGGACGTCGACATCGTCGCCGTGCTCCACTACTCGAAGCACATCAAGGACAAGACCTGCACGCAGCTTCTCGAATCGGTACGGCAGGTCTTGTCGGGATACGACGCGCGCATCGTCAAGAAGAATGGGCAAGCGGTCACGCTGTACTTTAAGACGTGGCCCAACGTGGACCTCGTCCCAGCGAAGCGTGTGACCACCGATGGCAAGTCGCTGCTCTACATCCCCGACTCGAACACAGGCGAATGGATCCAGACCGCCCCTGCTCTGCACGACGCGGCAATGAGCAAACTCCCTCTTCGTCGTCGGCAACTCGTCCGCATGATCAAATGCTGGAACGCCGCACACTCGGGATACGTCCTCTCGTTTCACGTCGAGCAGGTCGCTCTGGAGTGTCACTTCACGACCGACCGCTCCGAGTGGGCCGAGGACGACTGGCCCTATGCGGTCCTGGAGTTCTTCGAAAGGGCCGACGACTTCACCTCGGCCACCGGACAAAACTGGTTTCAGTACGACACGGACGATTGGCTTGAATTGCGCTCTCGCCTGGAGCGGGCCAAGGGTCTCGCGCTCGAGGCATGGTCGGCGACCCACAACGGTGACAACGAGACCGCGATGGGAAAGCTGCGCGTGATCTTCGGCGATCGCTTTCCCAGCTTTGGATGATCGCGAGCCTCGAACCGCAAGGAGTTGCCCATGCCGAACAACGAAGAGGATCTGAGGGCCGAAGCCGTCGCTGCGATCGAATCGCTGACGGGGATCCTGAGGCGCCTCCCGGACGAGGACTTCCGAGGATTTCTCGACGAGGTCATGATCGGTCAGCTATTGCGGAGCCTTCAGGACCCAGCCGAGGTGCGTGAACATCAGAGTTTCGCCGCGTTCTTCTCAGCCCGAAAGGATCGCCTGGCGTTCGTCGAGCGTCTCCGCGTCGCGATTCACAACTCGTACGCCTTCGAAGCCAAGGCCAAGGATGACAAGACGCTCTATCTCTCGGTCTCCGGCCCGCAGTGGTTCGAGGACGGCGTCATGCACTGCGAAGGCGACAAGCCGCACGAAGGATTTATGCTATTGCACCAGGGGGGAACGATCAAAGCTGCGGTGATCGCGCGCGACGCCAAGAAGGGCGACGCGCTTGGCCGCGACGACTTCCATTTCATCCCGATCGACGAAGCCCAGGCGCGACAGAAGGCCATCCCGGCCAACCAAGTGGCGAACATCGAGCAGCCACTTCGAGACCTGCAAGCGCTCCTCGCGCGCGGTGAGAACGACGAGAGCAAGTACCAGGAGCTTTTCGAGCGTTACCCGTGGATTCTCGGCGCTGAGTACTCGCAGGCATTCCGGCACGAGCGTCTCGACGACAGAAGCATCCCTGACTTTCTCGGAAAGCGCGCTCGCGACGGCCGGCACGACATCATCGAGATCAAGCGACCCTTTGAGGAACTCTCGCGGCAGGATGGGAGTCCGAACGCCACGTGCATGGACGCGATGGCGCAGTGCGAACGGTATCTCGACTTCGCACGCACGCAGGCCCCCTACTGTGCGTCGCGCAACCTGCACTTCGACGCCCCGAGGTGCACGCTCATCGCAGGCTACGACGTCGACCCCACCATTCAAGACGAGTTCAGACGCAAGCAGCGTGTCACCCCCGGGCTGCACATCCTCACCTACAACGATCTGGTGCGGTACGTCAGCGAGACCATCGAGCTGGTGAAGGGACTGCGGGACGGCGCGCTGGCCGGCGAGCCCAAGATCGACGAGCAGGCCCCGATCTCACGCCAGGTGCGCCGCCAACGCCAGCGGGAGACCAGCAAGAGAACCCGACAGCGGTGAGCCTCACGACGCGAGCAACCACTCGATGGCTTTCCTCCGTCACAGGAGCGTCGACGTGGATGCCACGTGCCCATCGTCGTCGGTCTGCGCAATCCTCGGATGCTTCAGCGACAAGTCCATGTAGACGTAGCCCGGCTCGCCCGAAGAAGGCTCGTGCGCGCAGTCGAAGCCGATCATGTTCCAGCGGGATACCTCGTCTGCGTTCTTCACCGGCATCACGCCGATCGCGCAGCCCTGCCCCCACGCGTCGAGGATCCGACGCACGACGGCCTCTTCCATGTTGCGGCCATGCCAATCCAGTCGAAGCTCGAGGCTGTCGAAGTAGAGAACGTCCGACCCGACGCCGTTGCCGTAATCGTCCTTCAGCGATCCATCCTCGAAGAAGATGCCGTCCAGGACGCCGAGTCCTTCGCTGTCCTGGTCGAGCACGTCGTGCATCGAGACTCCGTGGTTCAGCGCCTCGCCGCAGTGGATCAAGGCAACCCGAGCGGTACCGACCGGCGCACGATTCTGCGAGTCGAACTCGCGGATCGCGACATCAAGCCAGGTGATGAACCCGAACTCCGCGTTGGGTTCGGCCAGCGGAATCTCGGTTGAGAGCTTGAGGACGAGCATGCGGACCGAGCCTCGCCGCATCGCGAGGCGCCCGCAACTTCCGGACGCCCGCGTGGGTGTGGTCGGCGCGAACCTCCGCCGCGACGATGGCCGCAACACACGGTGGCGCGCAGTCGCTTCATCGCTTGGGCGTCGGTAAGCGATCCGCGACGAGCGTTTCCTCGACGAGAGAATGCTCGCGAGAAAGAAAGATCGAAGCCCGGATCAGAGCCGAAATCCTTTGCCATTGTGTTAGCGAGCAGGCCGCCTGAGGTTCTGGGTGCTGTTTTCGTGCGGGCTGGTTGAGGGTGTTGCCACTCGCACGCCCTCGTTGCCGCTGAGTGGCGACGAGCCCTCTGGTTGAGGTACACGCGGCCTCCGGCATTCCGGATCTGAGCGTGGTGCTCGCCGAAAACTAGGTGACGTCGACGGTGTTACTAGCACCGCCGACGTCGTGCTCCGTGCCGTTCCCCATTGAAAAGCCCGACCCGAAGCACCTCACAGATCGTCCATCACGCGTTCGACGTCAAGACCTGGCTTACTGCTCCGCCGACGGTCGAGGCAGCACGACCCGCTGCCTGCCGATGCGGCCAGCCGAGCCGGCCGACCGGTGGCGCACTCGGTCTTCACGGTCACGGGCTTCGGGATCGCCAGCTACGCGGTCCACTCGCGACCGATGGCCGCCCGTCGACCGTGACGATCGCGTGCCGCCGCTATCAGTGCGTGCACTGCGCCAGCGTGTTGACGGTAGTGCCGCGCGGGGTGGCACCGCGCAAGCACTACGGGTTCGCGGCGATCGCGATGGCGTTGACCCTCTGGCAGATCCTCGGCGAGCCGGTCCGCGAGGTTCGGCGACGGGTGTGCGCGTGGCAGGTCACGCACGAGCCGGCGAGCTCGTGGCCGACGCTGCGCCGCTGGGCGGCCACGTTCGGGGAGCGGTTCGCGCAGCTCGCGATCGGCCGCGCCCCGCCGCATGCCGAGCATCGCGAGCGATGGGCACTTGCGTTTGCCGGAGGCAGTGCGATGCCGTGAGGTCCATCGCGGCGTGCTCGTCGAAGACGACCAGCCCACCACGTTGGATCAGCGACGCCGCTGGCCTCCGCATGGCACCGACCTGGACGACTCGACGGCTTACTTCCCCGTCGAGCCGCATGGAGGCTCCGTGTCCCAAGATCCGCTCCGTCCTCGCGATCACGCCGAGGCGATCGCCCTGTTCCGCGCCGAAGTCGTCGGCGCGCTGGTCCGCCGTGAGCTGTCGCGTGGCGAGCTCGCCGACGCGATCCGCACGCTCGCCACGTGCCGCTATCGCCCCCCAGGCCGACGCGCGAGCAAACACTTCGGCAGCTCCACGCTCGAGCGCTGGTACTACGCGTACAAGCGCGGCGGTCTCGAGGCGCTGCGGCCGTCGCCGCGCTCCGACCGTGGTCGCGCGCGCGAGCTCACGGACGCGCAGCGCACGCTGCTGCTCGACATCCGCCGCGAGCATCCGCTCGCGACGGTGCCCGTCATCCTGCGCACCCTCGTGGCGGACGGTCGCCTCGCCAAGGCCGCCATCTCGGCGTCGACCGTGCAGCGGCTCTACCGCGAGGCCGGGCTGCCGCGCGGGCACCGCCCCGACGGCCACACCCGCCTGCGCTGGCAGGCCGATCATGCCGGCGCGCTGTGGCACGGCGATGTCTGCCACGGCCCCGCGCTTCGTATCGGCGACAGCACCAAGCCGCTGCGCATCCACGCGCTGCTCGACGACGCCTCGCGATTCGTCGTCGCGCTCGAGGCTCACCACAGCGAGCGGGAGGACGACATGCTCGGCATCTTCCTGCGCTCGCTCCGCCGTCACGGCGCACCCGACGCGCTCTACCTCGATAATGGCTCGACCTATCGCGGCGACGCGCTCCGCCTCGCCTGCGAGCGCCTCGGCGTCACGCTGATCCACGCGCGGCCCGGTGATGCGCCCGCGCGCGGCAAGATGGAGCGGTTCTGGCGCACGCTCCGCCAAGGCTGCCCTCGACCACCTCGGCACGCTGACGCAGCTACACGACGTGCAAGCTCGGCTGCTCGCGTTCCTCGACGAGCACTACCTGCGCGCCCCGCACGGCGGCCTGTTCGGCAAGCTCCCCGCCGAGGTCTGGGCGACTGCGACCACCCGGCCGATCGACGAGTCGACCCTCGCCGTCGCGCTGACCACGCGGACGCGGCGGCGCGTTCGTCGCGATGGCACCGTCGATGTCGACGGCACCGCCTGGCAGCTCGACCAGAGCTTCCTCGCCGGCGTGCTGGTGACGGTCGCCATCGACAAGACCGGTACCACAGCACCCGTCGTCGAGCACGACGGCCACCGCTACATCTTGCGCGTGGTCGACGCCGTCGCCGCCGGCACCACCCGCCGCAAGCCGCGCGAGGCACCGCGCGCGAAGTCCGTGCCCTTCGATCCGGCCGGCGCGTTGCTCGACCAGCTGGCAGGGCGGCGGCCACGCCATCGCGGCCCCGAGGAGGCGTGACATGACCCAGCCCTACCTCGCGCACTTCGGCCTCACCGACGCGCCGTTCACCAAGGAAGTCGCCGACGCGGAGCTCTGGCTCCCGAGTTCCAAGCTCGCCGTCGTCGACGCTCTGTTTGACGCTCTCGACGAGCATGCGTCGGTGGTGCTCGTCGGCGAGCCCGGCGTCGGCAAGACGTGCGTGCTGCGCGCGCTACGCCATCGCATCCCAGCCGCCGGCTTCCGGCTGACCTACTGCTGCAATGCCACGCTCGGCCGCCGCGACTTCTATCGCCAGCTCTGCCACGCCGTCGGCATCACGCCGGTCGCGACCCCAGGCAGCCTGTTCTACGCGATCAGTCAGCACGTCGAGCAGAGCGCCGCCGAGCGCATCCACCCGGTGTTTCTCCTCGACGAAGCGCACCTTCTTCACCAGGACACGCTCGACCACCTGCACATCCTGCTCAACTACGCCTGGGACAGCCGCGCGTTGCTGTCGCTGATCTTGGTCGGTCTGCCAGAGCTGCGCGAGCGGCTCGCGCTCCGCCGCAATCGCTCGCTGTACTCGCGCATCCACCACCGGCTCGAGATCGACACTCTCACGCCCGACGACACGACCGAGTATCTGCGCATGCGCATGGCACGCGCGGCCTGCACTCGCGAGGTGTTCGCCGGTGATGCCATCGTGCTCCTGCACGAGGCCACCGTCGGCGCCATGCGTGACCTCGATCGCCTCGCCGCCGCCGCCCTCCGCGAGACTGCCCGCAAGAAGCGAAAGCTCGTCGAGCGCGATGTCGTCAGTCGCGTCATCGAGGCCGACACCCGCGAGCGCGACCGATAGTCCATCAGCCTCGCCGCACGCGCCGCGTCACATCACGAAAGCCATCGCGCGTGACGCGCTCGGTGCGGTCTTCGCGATGCACATCGACCACGCGGCCTCGTTCGCCATCATCAGGCGCGCCTCGTAACACACAAGACCGGCTGACATGCACTCCGCGAGCAGCTGCTGGAACAGGTTTCCAAGG
>JBBJLY010000294.1:0-9463 GCA_037720695.1 Kofleriaceae bacterium
CGCCGGCGAGATGGTGAAGAACCTCGAGCTCGAGATGAAGGGCGAGGGCTACTGGGGCATCGGCGACTTCAAGCGCGTGAGCAGCACATCGCTGCGCTGGGCGCGGCTCGAGGCCCACCCCGAGGACAAGAAGCTCGTCGGCGCGGCCCCGCATGGCTACGTTCGCGTCACCACCCGGCTGGTGTTCCAACGGATCAGCGTCCCGCTCGTCGTCGCGCTGGTGCCGCGTGTCAGCCCGACGGCGCTCCGGTTCCGCGTCGCCGCGAGGGCCCAGCTCGACTTCGGCAACCGCGCGCTCCAGTGGGTGAGTGACAAGCTCGGCGGCGACGCGTTCGCGACCCGGCTCGCGCGCCGCGAGATCGATGCCGCCCTGATCACGAGCCTCGAGCCGCCGCCGCCGTTCGAGCTCCCCGATGGCCAGGTGCTCCGGTTCGGCTACTGCGATGGCCCGCCGGAGATCGTCGACGGCGTGTCGGGTGCGCTGCCGTTCGCCGTCGCGATCGGCCGGGTCGACGGCGACCCCCGCATCCTGCCGCCGCGTCGTGGCCCGGCCAAGCACCCGCCGCTGTCCTCGCGCGCGCTGCTCGCGATCGACCTCGACCTCGATGCGGCCAACGCGCTGCTGTTCGAGCTGTGGCGGACCGGCTTTCTCGACCGCCGGCTCGCCGAAGCCGGGCTCGATCGCCGGTTCAACAGCGACCCGACGGTGCAGGAGTTCCTCTCGCTCCGGATCTCGAAGCCCGTGCTCGCCCTGCCGCCCGTGCTGGGCGCGTTCGGCGACAACTTGCGCCTGCACGCCGACGCGCGGATCGCGATCGATGATCGCGGCACGCGCACCGTCGGCCGCGTGTGGGGCGGACTCGTGTTCCAGCTGTCGCCGACCAGCGTCGAGCCGGTCGCGGTCGACCTCGGGGCGCTGGAGCTGTCGTGCGAGCGCACTCCGACCCAGCTCGTGCCGTGCTACGCCGATCTCGTCGGCGCGTTGCGCGATCGGGGCGCCGATTTCCACGGCGAGCTGACGACCACGTTCACCACCCTGCTGCGCGAGATCTTCGTCGATCGCACCGTCGCCGCAGCCGGCTTCACCGCGGAGCTCGCGATCCGTGGCGTCACGCCCAGCGTGATGATCGTCGATCGCAATGCGGCGTTGCACCTCGAGCTCGATGCAGCACTGGTCGCGCCGAAGTAGACTTCTCGGGTGAACCGCGACAGCTTCCGCGAGGCGCTACTCCAGATCATGGAGCGCAAGATCCACTGGGCGTGGCCGCACTTCACCTCGGGGCGGGTCGCGCGCCAGCAGCTGCACCTCCACTTCGAGCAAGAATACGAGACCTACGTCCGCGACTTCCCCGTGATGGTCGGCTGGGCCTACGTGCAGTGCCCGATCGCGGAGGTCCGTCGCGACCTCGCCGAGAACCTCTACGAAGAGGAGACCGGCGGCATGATCGCCGGGCGCCCGCACCCGGAGCTGTTCCTCGAGTACCCGAAGGGCCTCGGGATGGAGCTGACGCGATTCGCCTCGATCGAGCTCGGCACCGCAGCCCGCAAGTTCCGCGACACGCTGGACCACTTCACCCGCACGCGCGGCTGGGCCGAGGCCTGCGCCGTGACGACGCTGTTCCTCGAGGGCACCGACCACGAGCGCGGCGAGCTCGATGATGCGGCGCCGCGGCGACCCGCACCGCCGCTGGAACGCCATCCGCTGGTGGTCCACTACGGGCTCCCGCTCGAGGCACTCGCGCTGACCAAGGCGCACCGCACGGTCGAGGGCACGCACCGGGCCGCGGCCTGGCGCATCGTGCTGGATCACGTGCCGGCGTCAGATCGCCCGGGCGTGATCGCGGCGATGGAAGCGACGCTCGCGGCGTGGGTCGCGTATCGCGACGAGGTCGCCGCCGCCTGCGGCGTGACGCGCTAGCCGCTAAATTCAGTACGACTGATTTGTTGCGCAACTTGCGCAATGCTGTCCGGCGCTCGGACAGACGGCCTGGTAAGCAGATGATCCGTGGCGATCCATGCATGCGACGCATCGGGACAGCCATGGCACCAATGTCGTGGTCGCTCGGAGATCGCGACGACCGCGCACGACGAGTGTGCAACCGGTTACGCTCGCTGCCGTCGGGTCACGAGCGGAACGGGAGGGCATCGGCTACGCTGGCAGCGCGTGAGGCTCGTCGCAGGCAGCGTCATCGGCTGGATCTTGCTGGCGCTGTTCGAGGCGATGGCGTTGCACTTCGATGCGGTGCGCGCGGGCCGCGAGTCGCTGCTCGGCCCGATCCTCGTCGATCGGCTCGCCGCGGATGCGGTGTGGCTGATCGTGGCCGCGGCGGTGCTGACCGCCGTGCCGCGCATGCTCGACCGCGGGGTCACCGCGGGTGCGCTCGCGATCCGATGCGTGCTGCTCGGGCTGGTGCTCGCGCCGCTGTACTCGTTCGGGAGTGCCGCCGCGTACACGATGCTGCATGGCGGCGGGCTCGAGGCGCGGATGCGCGGAATCGCGATCACGACGGTGATCTGGGGCGTGTTCGTGTACGCACTGATGGCCGTCACGGCGAGCCTGCTGTGGACCTCGCGGCGCGCGATCGCGCTCCACACCAAGCTCGCACGCGCCGAGCTCGAGCTGCTTCGGGGTCAGCTCGAGCCGCACTTCCTGTTCAACGCGCTCAACACGATCGCCGGCTTGATCCGGACGGATCGGGCCCAGGATGCGACGACGGCGCTCGGCCGGCTGAGCGAGCTGCTGCGCTACGTGATCGATGCGAGCCGGCAGGAGCGCGTCCCGCTCGCCTGGGAGCTCGACCTGGTGACCAGCTACCTCGAGCTCCAGCAGCTGCGCTTCGGGACGCGCTTGCAGTTCGCGATCACGCACGAGCCGGCGACCCGGAGCCGCGAGCTGCCTCCGCTGTTGCTCCAACCGCTGGTCGAGAATGCGGTGGTCCACGGCGTCGCGCGGACGACCGAGCCCGCGACGCTCGCGGTTGCGGTGACGCTCGTCGATGACAAGCTGAGGATCGTGGTGACCAATACCTGTGGCGAGCCCGCGACGGACACCACCGGCGTCGGGCTGCGCAACACGCGAGACCGACTCGCGCGAATCTACGGGGACCGGGCGAGCCTCGACGCTGGCCCGACGGGAAGCGATGGCTATCGCGTGACGCTCGTGGTGCCCGTGTGATCGCGATCCGAGCGCTGGTGGTCGACGACGAGCGTCCCGCGCGCGACAACATCTGCGCCCTGCTCCACGGCGAGCCGAACTGGCGTGTGATCGGGGAATGCGACAGCGCGAGCGCGCTGCGTGCCGCGATCGCCAGCGAGGTCCCCGACGTCGTGTTCCTCGATATCCGGCTTCCAGGCGCGGATGGGATCGCACTCGCCGCCGAGCTGCAGGCCCTCACGCGCCCGCCGCTGATCGTGTTCACGACTGCATTCGAGACATATGCCGTCGCGGCGTTCGAGCTGCAGGCGATCGATTACCTGATGAAGCCGTTCGACGATCTACGGTTCGGCGCCGCCTTGCGACGCGTCGAGCACGCCTTGACCACGCAGGCCACGCCAACGCAATTTCGCCAGCGCCTGGTGATCCGGTCGATCGGCCGGGTCCAGTTCGTGTACGCGGCGCAGATCGACTGGCTCGAGGCGTCCGGAAACTACGTCGAGATCCACACCAGCACAACATCGTTCCTCCACCGCGAGCGGCTGCGCGTGCTCGAGGCCGAGCTCGATCCGGCGATGTTCGTGCGGGTTCACCGCTCGGCCATCGTCAATCGCGCGGCGGTTGTCGAGGTCCGGCCGATCGCCGGCGGGGATAGCCTCGTGATCATGCGTGGCGGTGCGCAGCTGCGGATGAGCCGCACGCATCGCGTCGCGCTGTAAACGACTCGCGTCATGCTGGTCACGGCTCGTCCCGCGACGCTTCGGCGCGTGAGGCACACGCCGTACAGGTGGGTGATGGAGCTCGCTACGCTCGGACGGCTGGTGTTCGGTGCGGGATTGCTCGCGCTCGGCGTGCAGAACCTGATCGTTGGTGACTTCTTTCCCGAGCTGCAACCCGTGCCCGGCTGGGTCCCGGCCGCGCTCGCCTACGCGACGGGCGCGACGCTCGCCGGTGCGGCGATCTTCGTCATGGCCGGGCGCCACGTGCGGACCGCCGCGCGCGTGCTCGTCGTGGTGCTCGGGCTGTGCGTGGTCGCGCTCCACGCGCCGCGGCTCGCGGCGGACCTGCGCAACGGCGGTGCATGGACCGGGGCACTCGAGATCCTCGCGTTCACGGCCGCCGCATGGCTGCTCGCCGAGGCGCCCCTCGCGATCGCGGCGAGGATCGTGTTCGGGTGCGCGTTCATCGGTTTCGGCTTCCTCCACTTCCGGCACGCCGATTACGTTGCGTACGTGGTCCCGGCCTGGATCCCGGCGCACGCGTTCTGGGCCTACGCGACCGGAATCGCCCACGCCGCGGCGGGGCTGGCGATCGCGAGTGGCGTCCTGGCCCGGCTGGCTGCGACCTGGCTCGGCGTGATGCTTGGCAGCTGGGTCGTGCTCCTGCACGCGCCGCGAGTCCTCGCGAACCCGGCGCGCGCCGAGTGGACGAGCCTGTTCGTCGCGCTGACGATGTGCGGCGCCGCGTGGGTCGCATCGCGCAGCGACAACAGGATATGATCCGGATGTGCTGCCGGCTGGGCTTCGCGCAATCGTCGACGCGCCGGATCGGGCGTCACGGGCCGACGCGCTTCGCCGGCTCCTCGAGCCACTGCGAGCGGAAGAGCTCGAGCCCGAAGGCGGGACGTGGGATCGCCTGTGCGCCTTGTGCGAGCGGGTCGAGGCCGCGACCGCGAGCTGCGATCCCGAGCGCAGCCGTGGTCGCCCTGGCAGTGACGACCTCACCAATGGCTGGTGGCAGTGCCCGCACTGCGCCGAGGCCTACGAGGGCTCCGGCACCGAGTCGCGATGCCCGGCCTGCGGAGCGGTCCTCCCGGGCGCCGAGCAGATGCTCGTGCTCAGCTTTCGCGGTGGCGGGACGTTGTGGCTCGGCGCACCCGACGACGATGGTGAGCAACTGCCCGGCCAGTTCGGCTCGCTTCGCCGCCTGTTCGGGTGGCTTCACGCAGACCGCGCGGGACGTCGGTTCGTGCTGCTGGACGAGGCCGGGCAGGCGCAGGCGCAGGCGGCGATGCCGAGCGCCGTCCTCTCAGCCGTCCGCGATCGGCCACCGATCGCCCGGATCGACGAGTCGCGCTACGTGTTCGCGAAGCCCGACCAGCTGGAGTGCGTCGAGCTCGACGTCGCCGACGCAGCCAAGCGCCCCGAGCCGCAGCGGGACGTCAGCCCGCGTGCTGTGGTCGCCCGCGAGCTCACGCGGGTGCTGTCCCTGGAGGGTGATCTCGCCGCGTTGCACGACGTCGCGGGCCGGGTCGCTTCACAGCTCGAGGCCGTCGATCGAGCGACGATCTGGACCACGTTCGCGTGGGAGCACGATGCGAACGGATACCTGTCCTCGCGTGCACTCGAGACGGCGCTGTCGACGCGCCACCTTCCAGCGACCACGATCGCGCATGTCGCGCGCGCCCTGATGTCTGCGGCGACCTTCCTGCCGGGCTCCGAGCACGTCCCTGCAGCCCTGGTGGGGGCGCTCCCCGCCGGGTCGGTAGCCCGCTGCCAGTGCTCGCACACCTGCTCGCCGTGCTGCGCCCGACGAACGAGGCGGTGTTCCAGGAGGTCGCGGCCGAGCTGCTCGGCATGGTCCTCGTCGATGCCGATGTGTTCGAGCACGATCCCGATGGTTTCCATCGCGACGTCGCCACCGAGCTCGCCGAGTCGTTCACCGCCACCTCGCTCGACACGCTTGCCGGTGCGACGCGCGCCGCGCTCGTGCGGTCGTTCAGGCGTGGTTGCGACTCGTGCGCCCGCTCGCAGTTCGGGCTCGACCTCGTGCCGCTCGGCCTCGCGTTGTTTGCGACCGCGGTCGATGACCAGCGTGAGGTCGTCGACGGATTGGCGCGCTTCTTCGCGCTCGACGAGCCGGATCCGGCCGACCACAAGATCTCGCGCTACGTGGAGGAGGCGATCATCTCCCTCGAGACCCTGCACGCACACGCGCAGCGGCTCGACGACCTCGGCGTCCAGTCGGTCGGTTCGGGGGGGCGCCTGATCGAGCAGCTCCGCGCGGTTCGCTGACCAAGATTCGCTGTACATTTCGGTCATGAGCCGACGCGTCAGCGTGGCCCTCGCGGTGCTGGCTGCTTGTGGGGGATCGGGTGCGACCACGCCGCCGCCGGTGGTGGTCCAGCCGGTGGCACCGCCGAAGGCCCCGCTGCCGCCTGCGTGCATCGCGACGCCCGAAGCAGCCGCGGCGATCACGCGCGCGCGCGCCGAGGAGAGCGCGTCGAGTTCTGCGTTGGTGCTGCGACCGACCAGTGCTTCGGCGTCGAGCTGTCCTCCGGACGTTCACGCGACTCGCTCAGCCGGCTACCCCGGCGGCGCCAGCGGGTGCGCGGATCGAGACCACGCAACCCGAGGTCAAGGTGTGCACGGGAGACGCGTGCACCGTGCTGACGCAGAAGGTGTTCGCGGCGACCGGGTCGATGCGAGCCGCGACCAACCCCGACGGCTCGATCGCCGTGGTGCTGCTCGGCGATGCGCGCGCCGGCAAGGGTTATGCAGAGATCTGGGACGTCCCGAAGACCAGGAAGCTGACGACGTTTCGCTACGCACGCGGCGACTTCCGGTGCGGCGACGTGCGGCTGCTCGGCGAGACGATCTACCTCACCGCCGCCACGTGCAACGAGCCAGGTGCGCGGGGCGTCCTGTACTCGACGCGCGGCCGGCGGATCGCAAACGTCGGCGGCAAGGACTTCGGGACCTATGGCAATGCGCATGTCCAGCTCGATGGCCCGCGGTGGGCATTCCTCGAGGAGAACGGCGGCCAGATCGCGATCCAGGACATCGTGAAGGGCAAGGTCAGCAAGGTGATCGAGCTCGGCGTGCTGTGGAAGAACGGCGGCACCGCGATGGGCAATCCGGGTGAGTCGACGCTGGTCCGGGTCGCGACCGACAAGCTCGCCGTGATCGCGGGGGCACCGGCCACGGGGAGCGTCGCGGTGGTCAACGTCGCGAGCGGCGAGATCGAGATCATCCCCGCCCCGCCCTGCACGCCCTAGTTGCTGAACCCGCCGAGCTGCGCGCCCTGCGACGCGCGCACCGCCGACTGCGAGAACACGGCGAACGCACGCCGGATCTCGCTGCCGCTGTTGCCTGGGGTCAGGATCCAGCGGTCGGGGATCCCCATGCCGCGAAACACGGCCTTGAAGTCCGTGGTGCCATCGCTGATCCCCATCGCCGCGACGATGTGGTTCTCCTGCGCGAGCATGTCGTCGATGATCGTCTTGATGTCGGCGGGCTTGCAGCGCGTCGAACCATAGTCCCCACCGTCCGTGATGATCAGCGTGACGGTACGGACCGCGATGCCTGCCTGGGCCAGCTCCTGCGACTTTGCGATCACGGTGCCGAGCGTGACGGCCATCTGGTCGTAGAGCGGCGTGCCGAGGTTGGGCCGGTAGTTCGCGGGGGTCATCTTCTCGGCGTGCTCGAGCGCGGTGTACGGCGTGAGCACGTGCCCGTTCAGGTACCGCGTGTGGGCGAGGACCTCGCCGGCCTGCTTCGAACCGGCGAGCGACTCGAGGACGAAGTTGTGGCCATCGCGCACCGCATCGGTGTTGCCGGCGTGCGCGATCGACTGCGAGTCGTCCGGCATCATCGTCACCAGCACGACCTCGCTCGATCCGACATCGTCGATCGTGCAGCCGAGGCCGGCCTGGATCTGGGCGCCGACGTCGATCACGTCGAGCGTCGCGAGAGACTTTGCCGAGAGCGCACCGGTGCCGTGCGCGTCCTCGAGCAGCTTCTTGATCTTGTCGTCATCTGACATGGAGTGCTCCTTACAGCTTGAGGCCGGGCCAGCCGGCGATCGGATCGGTGGACTTGACGAGGTGCATACCGGCGTCCGCGAACTTCTGCAGCGCGGTCTCCGCTTGCGCGGTGAAGTCGGCGGCGAGCCCACCCTTGCCATCGGGGACCGTGACCGCGGACATGCAGTCGGTCACCAGGTAGACCTTCTTCGCGAGCGCCGGATCCTGGGCGCTGATCTCGCCGAGCAGGTCGTCGATCGTGCTCTTGACACAGTGGCTCGCCGCCTGCCCCGCGATCACGACCGCGTCGGCCGCAAGCAGCGTCTGGATGAACTGCGTGTTGCGCTGCGCGAGTGCGTTGCCGTCGAACCGCGACAGCACCTCGGGGCGCAACACCGAGTAGTTCTCGGTCAGCGGGTTGCCGCCCTTGACCTCGACATTCGACTGCGCCGTGCGCGCGAACGCGTGGAACAGTCGGGCCTCGTGGATCACGCCAGCGAGCGCGTGACCATCCGAGCCGAGCAGGCAGTGCGGTGGCCACAGGTAGAGCTGGTACTTGCCCGCGCGCTCGAGCTCCTTCGTGTAGTGCAGCACCTGCTTGCACAGCCAGGTGTAGTTGCCGCCGCACAGCCACTTCGCGATGCCCGGGTTCGGTCGGACCTCGCCCGACGCGATCTGGTCGGAGGTGATCACGCGATGCGCGGTGAGCGGCGCGTCGCCCTTGTCGAGCCAGAAGCTCGGAAAGAAGATCTGGTACGCGAGGTGCGTGTCCATCGTCGTCGTGATGTCGGTGAGCACGCCGAGGTTGCGATAGACCAGCTCGGCAATCCGGCGCGAGTCATCGACCGCACCGCTGCCGCTGCGACCAGCGACGTAGAGGCTGCCCTCGGGGAAGCAGAAGTCCTTCTGGACGTCGATCAGCAGCAAGTGGACGCGGGTCTCGTCGGCGGCCGATGGCCGGATCGCGTGCTGGGCGCGCGCGGATGCGGCCGCTGTCGCGACCGTGGCCGCATCGGGCCGGTAGTGATAGTCGGCGGCGTTGCGGCCGTCGAACAACTGTGGGATCGGGAGCGGTTGCGTTCGGGTCATACGGGTCCTTTCAGGTGAGCTGCATGCGAATCGCGTCGTGGCGGCGAACCACGTCGATCGCGCCGGGAGCCAGCGCGAGCCGATCGCCGGCGGTGACGAAGGGGGCGGTCTCGGCGAACGTGCGGGTCTGCACGATCGCGCCTTGTACGACCTCGATCCTCGCGAGGCCGGCGTCGGTCGGAACGAACAGGTGCGGGCCCGCGGCACATGCGCCGGCCACGCCGTCGAGCCACGGCGCATCGGCCAGCGTGTCGCTGGCGATCACGGAGGCGTCGGCGCCGATCACGATGCACGCGGTTGCCAGCCGGCCCGACTCCACCGTGGTCAGCCACAGCCAGGCACGGTCGCTACCAAGCGTCGCGTGGGCGGCGACCAGCTGGCCGCGGATCTTCGGCAGCACGACCCGGTCGTCGAGCACGCCGCGATCGGGCCGGAACACGAAGCCGACCGCGTAACCGCCCGCGCGGTAGAAGCCG
>JBBJLY010000094.1:0-26992 GCA_037720695.1 Kofleriaceae bacterium
AGCGATGCCTTGATCCCCCGCGTCAACCGGGCACGCCCGCGCGCGAGCGCGTGGCTCGCCACGCTGCCCAGCGCCTGCACGAGCGCCGGCGGCAGCACATCAGCGCAGCCGTCTCGATCCGTGATCCCGTTGCGGGTCTCGGGCTCGCTCGGGCAGGCGTCGGACGCGTCGGCGATTCCGTCGCCATCGTTGTCCGGATCGGGACAGCCGTCGTCATCGGCGAACTGATCGAGATCCTCGACCTGATCTGGGCACCGATCTGCATCACCAGACACGCCGTCGTGATCCGGATCTAGATCGATGGGCTCGGGTACGAGCGCGGGCGCGATCGCCACGACCGGCGGCGGCCGGGTCGCGCGCGGGCGCGCGTGGTGCGACCTCCCGAACGAGGTCGAGAATCCGATCTGGAGCTCGACCGTCGAGGTCGCGCGGGTCTCGCGCGCCGGCATGATCCCGTGTCGCAGATCGATCCGCAGCTGCCAGCGGTCGGTCACCGCGAGCGTCACGCCCGGTCCCCAGTACGCAAGCGGGTCGGTCTCCCTCGCCATGTAGGGCGACGACGATGCGATGGTCTCGCCGCCGCCACCGACGACGAGGTGAGGGCGGAGCGGGCCGAGGTCGAGGCGCAGCAGCACGTGGCCGCGCCAGCCCACCACGGGCGTGAAGTACGCCTTTCGATCGCCGCGCCCGGCGATGTCGAGGTCGCCCGTGAACGCCGAGGCGAGCGCGAGCTCGCCCTCGAGACCGAGCTGCACCCGGCCGCCGAGCCGTGGCAGCCACGCGACCCGTGCACCGACGACCGGGGCGGTTCGGGGCACCTGCTCCGGCGCCCAGGAATTCCCTAGCTGGGTGTCGCCGAAGCTTTTCACGCCGACAAACCCGCCCGTCTCGACCGGCCCCGCGTGCGCGAGCCCCATCGTCACGCGTACGAGCGCGATCGCCGGGACTCCCCATCGCAGCACGCGTGGATGATACCAGCGCTTGCGCCGACATTCACGAAGGGGGCAAGCTCGTCGGGAATCGATGCTTACTTTCAGCGCGAACCCCGATGTCGCCGAACAGCAGATGAACGCGATCATCTTCTATCTGACCGCGTTCGGGTACATCGACGGCGAGTTCGACTTCACGGAGAAGACGTTCGTCCGGATCTACATCCGGCAGCTGGTCACCGCGCGTGCCAAGGCGGCGATGCCCAACGCGGAGCCCAAGACCCGCGAGGAGGTGGTGAACCGGTTCGTCTCCCACTTCCACGAGGTGTTCGAGCAGATCGATCGCAGCGTCAAGGAGCTGTTTGACGAGGCGGTCGCGGATGGCGAGGACGTCGAGAAGTTCGTCTACGCGAAGCTGAAGCTGCGCAGCTACGAGATCTTCCACAGCTTCGAGGCCGACAACCAGCGCGAGCTGCTCGCCACGATCGACGAGCTGATCTACGCCGACGGTAGCGTGCACCCGGCCGAGGAGAGGTTCCGCAAGGAGCTCGAGCAGTTGCTCGACACGACGTCCACGCTGCTGCCGGGCGACATCGAGATCGTCCGCGAGCAGAGCCGGATCGCGATCGGCGGGCCGGCTGCACTCCGCCCTCGGCTCGAGGACCACCCGTTCTTCGCCGGCTTCGAACAGCACTACTCCGCCGATCCGAAGCTGATCCGCCAGCAGGCGGACTGGGACCTCGAGCTGATGCGTCGCTTCGTGTCGAAGCTGGGCGAGCAACGCGCGGCCGGGCAGGGGCGGCTGGTCGGCCACAAGAACGTCGCCGACTTCACGGGCCAGACCCAGTTCCTCGACGGTCACATCTACGTCCATCCCGCGCGGCCGCAGCAGGTCTACGAGCTCACGGTGCTCGGCGATCTTCACGGCTGCTACAGCTGCCTGAAGGGTGCGCTGCTCCAGGCGGACTTCTTCGCCAAGCTCGAGGCATGGAAGCTCGATCCCTCGAATCCCGAGCCCAAGCTCGTGCTGCTCGGTGACTACATCGACCGCGGCCGGTTCAGCTACAACGGCGTGCTGCGCGCGATCATGCAGCTGTTCCTCGCGGCGCCGGAGCACGTGTTCCCGCTGCGCGGCAACCACGAGTACTACATCGAGTATCGCGGCCGCATCTACGGTGGCGTCAAGCCGGCCGAGGCCATCAACACGCTCGTCGGCCATATGCCCGGCGAGATCTTCGCCGAGTACATGCACATGTTCGAGGCGCTGCCGAACATGCTGTTCTTCGACGATCTGATGTTCGTGCATGCCGGCATCCCGCGCGACGCGGACATCAAGTCCAAGATCGTCGACCTGTCGTCGCTGAATGATCCGGATCTGCGGTTTCAGATGCTGTGGAGCGATCCATCCACCGCAGACTTCATCCCGGATGATCTGCAGGCCCAGAATGCGCGCTTCCCCTTCGGCAAGCTCCAGTTCGAGGCGTTCATGCAGAAGATCGGCTGCACGATGATGGTGCGCGGCCACGAGAAGATCGACGCCGGCTTCAAGGCGATCTACAGCGACCAGACCTCGCTGCTCTCGTTGTTCTCGGCCGGCGGGGCCGACAACGACGACCTGCCGCCTGATTCGAGCTACCGCACGGTGACCCCGATGGCCGCGACGATCCGGCTCGAGGGCGGCACCGCGCAGGTCACGCCATGGCTGATCGACTACAAGCGGTTCAACGACCCCAAGCGCAACCGATTCTTTGCCTCGCCGCCCGAGATCGAGCACAAGGTCGGGTAGTGACGGGACAGCGCTGGTTCGTCTACCTCGCCCGCTGCGCGGACGGCACGCTCTACTGTGGCGTCGCGCTCGATGTCACCGCGCGGATCGCCCAGCACGATGCCGGGACGGGTGCGAAGTACACCCGGTTCCGCGGCCCGCTGACCGTGGTGCTCGTTCGCCGGTGCAACGACAAGGGTCGGGCGCTCCGGCTCGAGTACGCGATCAAGCAGCTGACGCGCGCCGAGAAGGAGGCGTTGATCGCCGCACCGAACAAGCTGGGTGCGATCGCGCGTCGGCTCAGCTGAACCGCTGCTGGACTTGCCAGCTCGGATCGCGCTGCCAGGTGGTCGCGATGTCGCGCTCGGCATGAGCCGCGGCCCAGCGCTCGATCGCGGCGGCGGCCGGGCCGTCCTCGGGTGCGAACCAGTGCAGCACGCGGCGCCCGCGCCGGGTCTCGCGACCGTAGTAGACGGCGCTCCGGCCGAGCGCAGCGGCAAGCTCGTCCTCGATCAGGTTCATCTGCTCCGCCTCGGCGTTCGACGTCAGCCCGTGCTCGGTCGGCTCGAGGATCGCGAGGTCGATCGACACGTGCATGCACTCCATCAGGTGATCGACACGCTTGAGCGCCTGGTTCACCGTGACGAAGATCGGCGCGCCACCGTCGTCCTCGCCACGAAGCACGGCGAACTGCTCGCCGGTTGCAGTCTCGGCCAGCCGCGCCACGGCGTCCTGAAGCTCCGCGATCGGCCGCGCACCCTCCGGTGCCTCGGTCACCGCTTCGATCGATCCCAACCAGCGCTCGACGCCATCCTCGCCGAACGCACCGTCGAGCGTCAGGAACGTCACGGTGTTGCGGAGATCTTCCGGCATGTCCGGAAACGCGGGATGGAACAAGGTCGCGTCGATCCGCTCGCGCCCTTCGTCGACCTCGAACGCGGTGACGAACTCGGCGAGCTCGACCTCGAAGTCGTTGATCTGGAGCTTCAAGCCCGCACGCACCGGACCGCCCTGGCGTGCTGCGTGAAATTCCCAGGTGTCGTCCGCTGCCGGCCCGCGCTGGCGCCACACCTCGGCGACCAGTCTGCCTTCCGGATCGCCTTTCGCGGACATGCAGAACGCGTGCTTCGCGGAGCCGCCCGGTGACAGCTCCCAGTCGAGATCCGCCTCGATCGCGCTGACGTGCGCGTTGATCTCGGCGACCAGGGCGTCGTCGAATCCGTTGTCGATCGCGGTCTCGATCTTCGGCCGGCCGCTGGGCCACCAGGCCCAGAACGCCGTGATC
This sequence comes from Kofleriaceae bacterium, assembly GCA_037720695.1. Taxonomy (GTDB): domain Bacteria; phylum Myxococcota_A; class Polyangia; order Haliangiales; family Haliangiaceae; genus JABFXX01. Next base: position 3,980 of record JBBJLY010000094.1, read on the forward strand.
CCGTCGCTGTTCATCGCTCCATCGTACCTCGCAGATTCCTCACCAACGACGGCGGATCGATCGCTGATCGGCGATACTCGCGGTGTATGGCCGTTCAGAACATTCCGGTGGTCGATCTCGCCGACTGGTTGGAGGGTGGTGCGGCGCGGGCTCGCTTCGTGAACATGGTGGGCGAGTCGCTGATCTCGATCGGATTTTTTGCCGTGACCAATCACGGTGTCCCTGCGGAGCTGACCCGTCGCGCGTACGACGTCGCCCGCACGTTTTTCCACCTGCCGACCCAGGTCAAGCAGCGCTATCACGAGCCCGCGAAGAAGGGACAGCGGGGGTTCACCGGGCTCGGGGTCGAGCATGCCCGCGACGCGCAGGCGCCGGACCTCAAGGAGTTCTGGCAGGTCGGTCGCCCCGACGTCGTGCACCCCGCGTTCGGGACCAACGTGTGGCCGGCCGAGGTCCCTGACTTCGGGCCCGCGTTACTCGCGCTGTACCGGCAACTCGACGAGCTCGGGGGTGCCTTGCTCGAGGCGTGCGCGCAGTTCCTCGCCGAACCGTCCAGCCTGTTCCGCGACATGGCCCGCGACAGCGACACGATCGTCCGTGTTCTCTACTACCCACCGGTGACTGGCGAGGTGCCGCCCGATGCGGTCCGCTCCGCGGCGCACGAGGATATCAACCTCATCACGCTGCTGTCCGGCGCGACCTCGGAGGGCCTCGAGCTCAAGCGCCACGATGGCACCTGGATGCCGGTGCACACAGGCTTCGACACGATCGTTGTCGACTCGGGCGACATGCTGCAGAACGTGACCAACGGGCTCTACAAGAGCACCACGCATCGCGTGGTCAATTCATCCGGAGGCCCGAGCACGCACGCCGACGAGCGGTTCTCGATGCCGTGCTTCATTCACGCCCACGGCGACGTCGACCTCGCGCCGCTACCTTCGTGCGTCGCGCGCACCGGTGGTGTCCCGCTATTCCCCTCGATCACCGTCGGTGAGTATCTCCTGCAGCGCCTGCGCGAGATCGGGCTCGCATGAGCCGCGTGCTGGTTGGCGTCGCGTGCATGCTCGCGCTCGCAGGCGAGGCCAACGCCAATGGCCGCGCACCCGGCACGCGCTCGATCTTGTTTCGTCGCGGCACCCCATCGCACGTCGTCGCCGGCATGACGTTCGGCGCGTTGCTCAGCGAGGACAACGGGCGGACGTGGCACTGGATGTGCGAGGACGCGATCGGCTACGGCGGGATCTACGACCCGTCGTATACGTTCACGCCGAGCGGCGCCGTGTTCGCGACGACGTTCTCCGGCATCAAGGTGCTGCGTGATCGCTGCGTGTTCGGCGCGACCGAGCTGGGAACCAGGTTCGTCTCGACGCTGAACCAGGGCACCGACAGCTCGCTGTTCGCGGGCATGGTCGACCTCGCGGACGGCAAGCTGTACCGCAGCCGCGACGACGGGCTGACGTTCCCGGTCGGGACGATGCCGGGGATGCTCAACGACTGGTGGTCGACGATCGAGGCCGCACCGTCGGATCCGAATCGCGTGTACGCGAGCGGCTATCGCCTGAATTCGGGCCAGCCCAAGCAGTTCTTGCTGTACCGCAGCACCAACGCCGGCGCCTCGTTCTCGCCGCTGCCGATCACCGACTTCGTGACCCGCGAGAACTCGACGCTCGAGATCGTCGGGGTCTCGCACACCAACCCGAACCTCGTGTTCGCGCGGGTCACGCTGGAGGACAACTCGATCAGCGATGCGATCTATCGCAGCACCGACGGTGGGCTCACCTGGACGCGCGTGTTCGGCAAGCGTGGTGCGATCGCGTTCGTGGTGCGCGCGAATGGCGCGCTGGTCGCCGGCACGCAGGTCCGCGGCTCGTTCGTGTCGATCGACAACGGCCTCAACTGGGCGCAGCTGCCCAATGCGCCGCACATCAACTGCCTGGTCGAGAACCCGGCAGGCGAGGTCTGGGCGTGCACGCAGAACTTCGGCATGGTTGGCGTCCCGTCGGACGGGTTCGGCATCATGAAGTCGACCGATCTGCTGCGCTGGAGCGGCGTGCTCAAGTACCAGAACATCGAGGGTCCCGCCACGTGCGGCGCCGGCACGGTGCAGAAGGACAAGTGCGACGTCCAGCTATGGTGCGGGCTGTGCGACCAGCTCGGATGCGATCCCAAGCGCGAATGCCCGCGGCTCGAGGTCCCGCTCGACGGCGCCTCCGAGCAGTCGCCCGACGGCTGCTGCGGCGCGGGGTCGCAGTCGACAAACCTGGCACTTGCCTTGCTCGTCGGTATGGTCTTGCTCAAGCAACGCCGACGAGGAACCGCATGTTGAGTCTTCTGGACCGCATCAAGTACACCGGGCAGCACTGGTCGTTTCTGCTCAACGCGACGCTGATGCAAGAGGCCGCGCGATTCGTGACGCGAACGCCCCGTGTCACCGTTCCGCCCGCCCAGATGAAGACCATCTTGAGTCGCCGCAAGCAGCTTCATGCGCGCGACCTCGAGAACGTCAACGCCGGGCTGTATCCGCGCGAGCTGCTGTTCGACATGCCGGTGCGGCAGTTCCTCCGCTCGTTCCCGAAGCTCGTCGCCGACACGCCGCGCGTGGTGCGCCGGATGCGGAGCAAGAACTTCCGCGACATCCCGGTGGTCGACAAGGAGCGGTTCCCCGCCTATTACCGGCGTAACTTTCACTGGCAGACCGACGGCTACTTCAGCGAGCGCTCGGCCGAGGTCTACGAGCTCGGGGTCGAGATGTTGTTCGCCGGCACGGCCGACGTCATGCGACGCCAGATCGTTCCACCGATCACGCGGTTCGTTCGCGAGCACGGGCCTGCTAATCGCGTGCGGCTGCTCGACGTCGGGTGCGGTACCGGGCGCACGCTGCACCAGATCGCGCGGACCCATCCGACGATGCGGCTGTGGGGTGTCGATCTGTCGCCGGCGTACGTGCGGGTCGCGCGCAAGCGGCTCCATCACATCGCTGAGCTGACGCTCGCCGTCGAGAACGGGGAGCGGCTGCCGTTCGCGGATGGGGCGTTCGACATCGCGACCAGCGTCTACCTGTTCCACGAGCTGCCGCCGAACGCGCGCCGCAACGTCGTCCGGGAGCTGTTCAGGGTCGTCAGGCCGGGCGGGCTCGTGGTGATCGAGGACTCGGCCCAGCTCGCGGAGAGCGCCGAGATCGGTACCGCGCTGCGCGAGTTTCCGCGCGAGTTCCACGAGCCGTTCTATGCCGGATACCTCGAGGACGACCTCGCCCCGATCTTCGCGCAGGCCGGGTTCACGGTCGAATCGGTGGAGCCGCACCTGGTGGCGAAGGTGGTCGTGGTGAGACGTCCGTGATTGCAGCGTATCCCGATCGAGCGCCACGATCTCAGCGTGCGGCTCCGCTACAGCGTGCTCTCGCAACAGCGGAAGTTTGCTGATCCGCTGATCGAGCCCTCGAAGCCTGTGTTTTGCAGCGACCCGAGGGCTGGATGCCGCATGCCTCCTGGATGATCGAGCGTCTCAACGACGCCACGCGTCCGCACCACCTCGACGCGGACGCCGATTTCGATCTGCTGTTCCGGGATGACGCCTCGTCCTCCCACTACATGCTGTTCCTGATGCGGGTCTACGGGTTCGATGCGCCGCTCGAATCCGCACTCGCGATGACCCCGAATCTCCCACTCGTGATCGATCTCAAGGAGCGCTTCAAGGCCGGGTGCGTCGCGCAGGATGTGATGGCGCTCGGACTGCGACCGAACGAGGTCGCCGAGCTGGCGCAGTGCATGTCGATCCCGAGCTTCTCCGGTTCCGCCGAAGCCCTCGGATGGATGTACGTGGTCGAGCGCGCGACGCTCGCGCATAGCGTGATCCGTCGCCACCTGCAGACCAAGCTGCCGCGCGACATGAGCCGGGCCTCGGCGTACCTCCAGTCCTATACCAGCGTGGTCGGGACCCGGTGGCGGACGTTCGGCTCGGTGCTCGACGATGTGGCGCGCATGCCGGCGGTCGCCGAACGCATCATCCAGGCCGCGGAAGCCGCGTTTCGTTGCCAGCGGGAGCTGGATCCAGCACGATCAGGACATGGTGCGCGCCGAAGCCGTCTGACCGTCGTCTATGGTGCCGCGATGGCCGATCACGACGCGCGCACCCAGCTGAGCTCACTCCGCACCGAGCTCGGCCAGATCGATCGCGAGATCCTCGGCCTGGTGTCGCGCCGTCAAGCGGTCGCGCAGCGCATCGGTCAGGTCAAGCGCGACGCGGGGATCCCGACCCGCGACTACGGCCAGGAGCGCGAGGTGATCACCCGGGCCCGCGCGGCCGCCATCGACCACGGGCTGACCGCACAGCTCGGCGAGGACCTGATCCTCGCATTGATCCGCGGCTCGCTCACGGTGCAGGAGAAGGACACCGTGGCGGCGACCGGGGAAGGCAGTGGTCGGCGCGTGCTGGTGATCGGCGGCGCGGGTCACATGGGGCGCTGGTTCGTGCGCTACCTCGGCGCGCAGGGCTTCACGGTCGAGGTCGCAGACCCGGTCGGCGACAGCCCGCCCGGCATTCCGCACCATCGCGACTGGCGTGCGCTCACGCTCGATCACGAGCTGATCGTGGTCGCCGCACCGATGCCGGCGACCGCGGCGATCCTGAACGAGATGGCGATGCGCCCGCCCTCTGGGATCGTGTTCGACGTCGGGTCACTGAAGAGCCCGTTGCGAAACAGCCTGAACGCGTTGCGCGCGGCCGGTGCGCGGGTGACGTCGGTGCACCCGATGTTCGGTCCCGACACCGAGCTGCTGAGCGGGCGCCACGTGATCTTCGTCGACGTCGGATCACCGGAAGCCACCGCGGCCGCGCGCGCGCTGTTCGAGCCCACGATGGCGACCCTGGTCGAGATGGATCTCGAGAGCCACGACCGGGTGATCGCGTACGTGCTGGGACTCTCGCACGCACTCAACATCGCGTTCTTCACCGCGCTCGCCGAGAGCGGCGAAGCAGCTCCCAAGCTCGCGACGCTGTCGTCGACGACGTTCGATGCTCAGCTCGGCGTCGCGACCAAGGTGGCGGCCGAAAATCCAGATCTGTACTTCGAGATCCAGACGCTCAACGACTACGGCACCGAGAGCCTGGCGGCGCTGCTCTACGCGGTCGAGCGGCTGCGCTCGGTCGTCCGCGCGAACGACCTCGAGGGGTTCCGCAGCCTGATGAATCGCGGCCGCGGCTACCTCGCGCAGCACGAACGTCGTTAGAGCATGCTGCGCGCGCGGAACCACGCGATCGCATCGCGGATCGCGGGCTCGAGCGGGCTGACCTGATAGCCAAGCTCGCGCGCTGTCTTGTCACTCTTGAACCGGAACCGATCGGTATACGCGTAGCGGATCTGCGTCGAGTTGAGCAGCGGCTCCTTGCCCGCGCGCTCGACGCGATCGCCCCACCTGCCGACGAGCTTCGCGATCCGCTCCGGGATGCGAAATCGAGGCGGCTTGACGCCCGCGACGCGCGCGATCTCGTACATCACGTCGCGATAGGTCAGGTCGTGACCGGCGAGGATGTAGCGCTCGTCGCGGCGGCCGCGGTGCCACGCCGCGATCATGCCGCGCGCGACGTCACGCACGTCGACGAAGTTGTTGTAGCCCGGCGTCCAGCCGGGCACGCGGCGCTTGACGACGTCGACGATCAGCTTGCCCGAGCTCGGTCGCGCGTCGCGAGGACCGAACATGTACGTCGGGTTCACGATCACGGCGTCGATCCGGTTGCGCGCTGCGGTGACGAGGTCTTCAGCCTGGCGCTTGGTGATCGCGTAGGCGTCGATCAGGCCCTCGGCGTCGAAGTTCCAGGTCGCAGTCTCATCGCACGGCGTGCCGTCGGTCGAGAGCCCGATCGCGACGACGGATGAGGTGTGGATCAGCCGAGCGCCGGCCGCTTGCGTGGCGGTGAGGACGTTTGCCGTGCCCGACACGTTGGCCGCCGTCATCGCCGGGGTGACGTCGCGCTTGACGCTCACCGCGGCTGCGCAATGAAACACCGCTGCGGTGCCCGCGAAGGCGCGCGTGAGCTGGTCCGGCAGTGACAGATCGGCATCGCGCCACTCGATCTTCAGATCGTCGAGGTGACCGACCTGGGTGCCGGCACGGCGGGTCGCGATCACCTCGTGGCCATCGGCGAGCAGCAACGCGGCGAGGTTTCCGCCCAGAAGGCCGCTGGCACCCGTGATGGCGACGCGCATGCTCGGAGCTTCGCATGTGCGCCGCTGCCACGGTGTGCGTGGCGGCCTCCGAGCGGCGAACTAAACCACCAGGATGCAACAGCGCGTTCGCGTACGCGCCTTGCACTACGGCCAGCCCCGATGGAAGCACCTGTTCTGAGCGAGCGCCCGACCGACGGGGACCATCGCTGCGATGGTGTGATGGCGCGCCTGCTGGTCGAGACGCACGATCTGCAGCGCGGAGTCGAGTGCGAGCTCGACCTGCTCGGTGCTCGAACCTCGTGGCTCGACTACCGGCTCTACCTGTTCCGGATGTACGGCTTTCACGTTCCGATCGAACGCGCGCTCGATGCCACGCCGCAGCTGGCCTCGGTCGTTCCCGATGCCGCGCTTCGCAACAACAAGGTGGCGCTGCTCGCACACGATCTCGTCGCGCTCGGGGTCGCGCGGCGCGATCTCGCGCAGCTTCCGCGGATGCCCGTCCCCGCACTCGCGCTCGGCGAAGCGCTCGGCTGGATGTACGTGCTGGAGGCGACCACCTTGCGGAGCAAGGCGCTGTGCGCGCATCTGTCGAAGGTCCTGCCGCACGAGATCTCGACCGCGTCCGCGTACCTTGGCTGCTACGGCCATGACGTCGAGAAGCGTTGGAGTGAGCTCGGGACCCGACTCGAGTCGTTCTCCGCGACTGATGTTGCGGACCAGATCGCGACCGGCGCGGTCGATTGCCTGACCCGGCTCCATCGCTGGTTGAAGCCTGCGAACCTGCGCCAGCCGCGCGTCCACGCGTGACGCGGATTCGCGCGCCTTTCCACTGCTTTGGCCGGCTGGTTGGCCGGCCACCGGACATGGCGAATCGACCGGCCTGGCCACCCGTTTTGTTAGGTAACCGCCCGAGATCACGGCCCCAGCTCGCGGCGTGAAGCTTGCTGGTTGCGGTCGGGATGCGCCCCACCGCCGCCACGCTTGGCATGCTGTCCGCCCTGCTTGTCACGCTGCCAGCGTGCGCGACGGACGAGGCCGAGATCGAGGACGGCGAGTACGACGTGTTCCCCGACGGCAAGGCGGATGGCGGGTTCGCCGAAGGGTCGGTCGAGGCGCTCGGCGTGCTCGCGATGGTCAACGACGCCGGGACCACGGCGAGCTCGCTGAAGTCCGGCGCCCGTGTCACCACCCGCGTCGCGACCAACATCGTCCAGCATCGCGATGGCGCGGACGCCACGTTCGGCACGGCGGATGACGATCGCTACGACACGCTGCGCGAGCTCGACGGGATCCCGTACGTCGGTCCGGCCGCGCTGCACGCGCTGGTCGATCACGCGCGCAACCTCGGCTTCATCCGCGACGGCGTGAGGATCGAGGTCGTGTTCTCTCCGCAGCCGGGCGACCTGTCGCATAACGCGCGGATCGCGCAGCTCATCCGCGGCGCGCAGCACTCGGTCGACATCGCGATCTACAGCTACTCCGACGCCGCGATCGCCTCCGCACTCACCGACGCAACCACGCGTGGGGTCGCGGTGCGCTTCCTGTTCGAGACCGCAAAGGACGACAAGGGCGTCACTGATCCAACCGCGCGCGCGGCGACCAAGTCGGGACGGCTCGAGGCCGCGGGGATCGACGTTCGCTACGTCAACAAGATCCTGCACCACAAGTTCGCGATCATCGACGGTCCTCGCGATGTCGCCGATCGCGCAGCGTCGGCGCGACTCGTGAGTGGTAGCGCGAACTGGTCGAGCGCAGCCGGGACCCTGTATGACGAGAACACGTTCTTGATCGAGCACAGCGCCGAGCTCGCCGCCGCGTTCCAGCACGAGTTCGATGCGCTATGGCTGGGCTCGCGCGACTTCACCGGCCCGGCGGCGGCCCAGGGCCAGTCGACCGTGCAGATCACGCCGGCGATGGTCGCTGACGAGCCCGGCGTCGGCCTGCTGCTCACGCGCGCGAACTTCACGCCGACCGGCAGCGATGGCACGACGTGGCGGGTCGACGACACCAAGCTCGCGGTCTCCGATCAGTTCGTCGCCGCGATCGCGCGCGCGGAATCCTCGATCTACATCGGCTCGGGACACATGCGGCTCCGCCCGCTGGCGGAGGCGCTGATCGCGAAGAAGCAGGCGAATCCGGCGATCGACATCCGTGTCTACCTCGATCAGCAGGAGTACATCTCCGCGCTGGGCGACACGGAGCAGCGCGCCGAAGTCGATGCCTGCCTCGCCGCCGCGACCACGCCGGCCGCCGAGCGCGGCTGCCTGTACAACGACTTCCTGTTCAGCAAGTCGCTGGTCGACGCCGGCATCGAGCTCCGGTTCAAGAGCTACGCGTATCGCTGGGACCACACCTACGCGGTGCAGATGCACTCGAAGTACATGATCGTCGACGGCACGGAGCTGCTGTCCGGTAGCTACAACCTGTCGATGAACGCCGAGCACAACTCGTTCGAGAACGCGCTCCACGTCAGCGGACCCGCGCTCGCGCCGGTCGTCTCCGCGTTCCAGGCCAACTTCATGACGATGTGGGAGATCGGACGCGCGCAAGGTCTGCTCGCGACGGTGCGCGATCAGATCGCCACCGCGGCCAGCATCCCGCTCGTGTTCCCGTCGATGGCGCTGACCTACGCCGAGCTCGACGACCTGAAGTCGCTGATCCTGACGAACTGTCCGGTCGCCGATTCGGACGAGTACAAGTCCAATCCCGGCGCGCACAAGGTCTGCCCGCGCTGAGGGTTCCGCGCGCCACGTGATGCTCGAGACACGTCGCGAAATCCTCCACCAATTGACCGGATAGCCCCGAGGCTGTCGCGAACGCCGACACCTCCGCCTGGTGCGCCCATTGCTCCTCGGCTCCTCGGCTGCCGTCGCAGCTCGAGGACTCACTCATGCGCATCTTGTTTGCACTCACCGGTCTCCTGATCTCCAGCACCGCCTTCGCTCAGCCCGGGCAATTGACCCGACCGGAACGGGTCGGCTTCGAGCTCGCAGGTGGGCTGCAGGCCGGGCGCATCATCTGCGAGAGCGAAGGCGACTTCTGCAACGACTTCACCGAGGCCGGTGGCGTGAACCTGAACGCTGCGTACTTCCTGAACCCGACGTTCGGGATCACGTTCGACGTCTGGGCGATGGCTCACACCGAGGACAACTTCACGTTCGCGCACTACATCAACACGGTCGGCGTGAAGTGGCGCCCGCTGCCGATCGTGACGCTGACCGGCGGCATTGGCGTCGCGCATGCCACGCTCAGCTACGACGGGTTCGTCGATGTGATGTCGACCAGTGAGGATGGCTTCGCGGTGCTGGTCGCCGCGGCCGTCGATCTCGTGCGGTCGCAGAGCTGGGCGCTCTCGCTCGAGGCGCGGTTCGGCAGCGGGTTCTACGGGGAGGGCGAGGACGGCGGCGCGGAGGTCACCGGACGCAACGTCGGTGTGGGAGCCGCGTTCACGTTCTTCGGCTTCTGAGGACTACACGTTCACACTGAGGGGCCGATACACGTGTCAGGCTGAGTTTCTGGCTACCCTGGTGAGTATCCAGCGACCCAGTCGCAGCTCTGGTAACCAGCAGAGATTTCTAGGAACTCGAGCCGCCTCACGGTGGCCTACCGGTTGAACATGACGGCTGGTCATGCAAAACAACGGGTGGCGCGACGAGCTCATCTGCGAGCACGCCGAGACCGCGAGGCGGATCGCGCTCAAGCTCGCCCGCCGTTGCCCGGCGTTCATCTCACGCGAGGACCTCGTGGCCGCCGGAATGCTCGGCCTGACCGAGGCGGCCCGCCGGTACGACCGCGACCGCGCCGAGCCGTTCTTGCCGTACGCGGAGCGCCGGATCCGGGGCGCGGTGCTGGACGAGCTGCGCCGCGGTGACCTGCTGCCGCGCCGGGTCCGCCAGCTCGCGCGCAAGATCGCGACGACGATCCGCGCGATCGAGAATTCGGGCGAGGCTGCGACCGAGACCAACATCGCCCGCGCGCTCGACGTCACGATCGAGCGTTATCGCGACGACCTCGCGCACCTCGTGAACATCGACATCTCGTCGCTCGATGCCGATGGCGCGACGGTCCTGGTCGACGACCAGCAGCCGGTCGACGAGCTCGCGGTCCGCCGGCTGACGATGGCGCGCGTGCGAACGTCGATCGCGACGCTCGAGGCGCGTGACGTCACCCTGCTGCACCTGCACTTCTTCGAGGAGCTGACGTTCCAGGACATCGCGTCGCAGCTCGGGATCACGGCGTCGCGCGTGTGCCAGCTGCTGTGGCGCGCAGTCGAGCGGCTGCGTGGGCTGCTCGGCATCTCGGTGCTCGACACGCAGGCCGTCGCGTAGCTACGCCGCGCGCGCGAGCCCGGGCATGGATTTATCCCCGGACCCGGGATAATCGTCGAGTCGCGCCCGACGCGTCGCGGCGACGAACCGTGGCGTGATGCCGAGCATCGCGCGGACCCCGGCGAGGGGGCGGTGCCAGTGGTCCTCCCACGGGAACACGGCCAGGGGGTGATGCTTGCCGGCGCGCCGGCCGGCTCGCATCGCACGCGCGACCTCGCGAACCAGGCCCGGCTTGACCCTGGCGGCGCGCAGACTGCCGGCGACCGAGAGTACGAACGAGCTCGGGTTGCGGAGCTGGCCGTACGTGAACGCCTGCAGCGCGATCTCGCTGCCGGGGTCAGTCTCGTAGCCGGTCACGACGTGCCACAGGTCGTGGGTCTGGCGCAGCCGCTGGATGATGTACGCGATCGCGGGATCGCGGACCTGCGCGGGCGGCGCTTCGAGCACGTCTGGCGACAGCTGGTGGGTGCGCAGGAAGTCCGCGTACGCACGGCCGAGCGTCCCGACGGGCAGGGCGCCGAGCGCGGCGAGGTCGACCGAGCGGGTGTCGATCGTGCGGTGCTCGTCGAATAGCCGGCGGCCATCGGGATGCTCGAGGAAGCGATGGATCCTGCCGGGCATCGTGCCCGCGTTGGCGTACACGCTGAACACCAGCACCTGGTCGGTGCGCTGCGGATCCGCGAGCACCTTGCCGAGCGCCGCGAGGGCGCGCCGCCAGCGCTGGGTGGTCGACATCTCGGTCGCGTCGAGCGTGGTCTGTACCGGGTCGGGGGTCGTCGTCTGCATGTGACTCCTTATTGTCACGATGATAATAGTGAACGAGATATTGTCAACGTGATAATAAGAGCGGAGGTAGGATGCTCGGCATGAAGAGGCCCGCAGCGGGGCGACCGCGCCTCGTCCGCAAGCTCGCGCGTACCCTCGTGCGCCGGCGGCGATCGCCGGACCAGGCGCGCGAGGAGATCCTCGGGGCGGCCGAGCGCGTGTTCGTCGAGTTTCAGCCCGACCAGGTCGGCCTCAAGGACGTCGGCCGCGAGGCCGGGGTCAGCCACGCGTTGATCACGCACTACTTCGGCACCTATGGCGGCCTGATCGAGTCCGTGTTCGAGCGCCGCATCCGCCGCCTCCGTGAAGCCATGCTGGCCCGGCTGCGCGAGGCCGGCGCGCTCGCGCGACCGAACGAGCTGCTCGCGGCGCTATTCGCGGCGCTCGCCGATCCGGTCCACCTGCGGCTCACCAAGTGGATGATGGCAAGCGAGCGACCATCGGCGGCGCAGGCGTTCGCGCTGCGCGACCAGGGGCTCAAGCAGGTCGCGCAGCAGGTCGCGGCCGCGGTCGATCCCAGCCCGAGTCGCGAGCTGATCGGCAAGATCGAGAGTGCGCTGGTGGTCGCGGTGTCGGCGGCCTATGGCTACGCGATGGGACGCGAACCGTTCAGCGCGGCGCTCGGCCGGCAGCCATCCAACGAGCTCGATCGCGAGGTCCAGGAGACGCTCGCCGCGATGCTCGAGACCCACCTCCGGATCGCCGTCGGCACGCGATAACCCGCTTGTACCCCAAGGGTACTTGCTCGCCTGTCGGCTCGCTGGCGTGTGCGTCGGGGCGTCGGTTACGATCGGCGGATGCTCGCGATCAAGGTGCCGGTACCGTGGCGATTCGCGCTGCTCGTCGTTCCGTTCGCGGTGCTCGGCGTTGCCGACAACGCCACGTGCAAGCACCGGCCGCACCAACCGGTCGGTCTCGAGCAGACGTTCGTCCACGTCAAGATGCACCGCGCCGCTCGAACGCCCGGTCACGTGCGGGCACTCGGAACCGCGCCGATGTTCTCGACGCTGCCACCACACACCGAGGACGATCGCGCACGCTGGCACCTCGTGGCCGTCGCGCGCCGCGACGCCGCCGCGGTGGCTGCGGAGCTGTTGCGCGATCCAGCGGTCGAGCAAGCCTTCGTCGCACCCGAGATCACGCTCCCGCGTTCGCTGGATCTGTCATCTTCGGTCGCCGACGACGGTCCGAGCTGCCCGATCACCACGCCGTCGTTCGAGTCGTACCAGGGCTACCTCGGGCCGGCCCCGCACGGCATCGACGCGCCCGCCGCGTGGCGTCGCGGTCACCGCGGGGCCGGTGTGTGGTTCGGCGACGTCGAGGGTGGTTGGAACGCCGAGCACGAGGATCTGCCGGGCGATCGCATCGAGCATGTGGCCGGCATTCCGATCCGTGATCCGAGCTGGCGCGCCCACGGCACGGCGGTGCTCGGCCAGGTCGTCGGACGCGACAACGGCAAGGGTGTCGTCGGCATCGCGCCGGATGTCGAGCGCGTGTTCACGGCGTCGATCGATCGGGTCTCGGTCGCCGAGGCGATCGACGTCACCGCCAACCGGCTGCGACCCGGCGACGTGCTGCTGATCGAGCTCCAGGGCGGTGGGCCACGCGGCCGCTACATCCCGGTCGAGTACTGGGATGACGTGTTCGACGCGATCCACGCGGCCACCCAGCGCGGCGTGATCGTGGTCGAGGCAGCGGGCAACGGCGACGAGGATCTAGATCACCGCGCGTACGGCAAGAAGTTCGATCGCACACGTCGTGACTCGGGCGCGATCATGGTCGGTGCCGGCGGTCCGCCACGCCCGGGCTTCACGGATCGCGCGCGGCTCGACTTCTCGAACTACGGCGCGCGGGTCGACGTCCAGGGCTGGGGCAGGCGGGTCGCGACCCTGGACTACGGCGACCTCCAGGCCTGCGATGGCGAGGACGCCTGGTATGCCGACCGTCACTACACCGGCGAGTTCTCCGGGACCTCCAGCGCGTCGCCGATCGTCGCAGGGGCCGCCGTGCTGCTCCAGGGAATCGCCCGCGCGCGCGGTCGGGTCCTGACGCCGGTCGCGCTGCGAGAGCTGCTACGCCGCACCGGCACGCCGCAAACCGGCGACACTTCACAACAAATCGGCCCTCGCCCCGATCTGGCGCGCGCGATCCCGGCCCTCCCGTAGGTCGCGGTTACGTGCAAACCAGGACAACATCCTGGGATCAGTCGGCCGATTCGTCCCAAAGTGCAGAGACGAAATCTCAACGAGTCCGAACGCCGAGACCACGTCCAGACCCTCGAGGCTCTCGGGCGGCTGGTGATCGCGATCCCCAAGACCATCGTGCTGCACTCGCGACACTTCGTGCTGCTCAGCCTCTAACGAACCCGCGCATCCATAGATCCGCGGGCTCGGAAGCGCGCCGGCTCGACCACCCGCGGGCCTCCTCGATCTCACGCTCGGTAGAGCCAGACGCGGAGGAGCGATAGCAGCTGGTCGGCATCGACCGGCTTCGTGATGTAGTCCGACGCGCCAGCCTCGAGGCACTTCTCGCGGTCGCCCTTCATCGCCTTTGCGGTCAGCGCGATCACCGGCAGATCCTTCCATTGATCACGCTCGCGGATCTTCCGTAGCGCCTCGTAGCCGTCCATCTCCGGCATCATGATGTCCATCAGCACGACGTCGATGTTCGGGTTCTCCTCGAGCTTCGACAGCGCGCGCCGGCCGTTCTCGGCGTACTGCACGTGCATCTTGTGGCCCTCGAGCAGCGAGGTGAGGGCGAAGATGTTGCGCAGATCGTCGTCGACGACCAGCACGTTGCGCTCGGCGAGCTGCGGATCGCTCTTCGCGAGCCGGCGCAGCACGCGCTGCTTGCGCTCCGGCAGGTTGGCCTCCACGCGGTGGAGGAACAGCGCGGTCTCGTCGAGCAGGCGCTCCATCGTGGTGACGTCCTTGATGATCACCGTCTGGGCGAGGCCGTGCAGTCGCGCCTTGTCCTCGTCGGTGAGCTCGCGGCCGGTGTAGACGATGACCGGCAAGCGGCGATGCCGCGGGTCGGCCTTGATCCGCTCGATCAGCTCGAAGCCGGACATGCCAGGCAGCCGGAGATCGAGCACCACGCAGTCGTAGCTGCCGTCCTCGAGCGACTGCAGCGCGCCTTCCCCCGACGCCACCGTGGTGGTCTGGACGTCGCCATCGCCGATCAGGTCGGTGATTGCCTGGCTCTGGACCGGATCATCTTCGACCACGAGCAGCTGCTTGACGCGCCGCTCGGCGAACTCGCGGATCTCCGACAGGCCTTCCTTCATCGCCTCTGCGGTGACCGGCTTGTGAAGGAACGCGAGCGCCCCGGATTGCAGGCTGCGCCGCTCCTCGTCGAGCCCGGAGATCACGTGGACCGGAATGTGCCGGGTGACCGGGTCGTGCTTCAGCCGATCGAGCAGCACCCAACCGTCGATGTCGGGCAGCCGGAGATCCAGCGTCACGGCATCGGGCTTGACGGTGCGGGCGAGCTCGAGCGCTTGCTGGCCGCTGGTCGCGACCACGCCCTTGAAGCCGGACTGGCGCCCCATCTCGAGCATCGTCATCGCGAACGTCACGTCGTCCTCGATCACGAGCAACACGCGGTCGCCCGGCTCGAGGTCGTCGTAGTCATCTGGCACCGAGCGCGACAGCTGGGTGACCATCGGCTCGCGCGGGACCTCCGGAATCGGGTGCGTGCTCGTGACCTCCCTGGTGATCACCGTGGTGCCCGCCTCGAGCGCGGCCTGCGCCGCTGCGGCGACGCGCGCCTGCTGCAGCGTGCGACCCTCCCGCGACTGCATCTTGTAGATCGTGGGCAGGAACAGCGTGAACGTGCTGCCCTGGCCGGGCGTCGACTCGACGCGCAGGTCGCCACCGAGCAGGCCGGCGATCTCGCGGCTGATCGCGAGCCCGAGTCCCGTGCCACCGTACTTGCGGCTGGTCGATCCGTCGGCCTGCTGGAACGCCTCGAAGATCAGCCGCTGCTTGTCCTTCGGAATGCCGATGCCTGTGTCGCTGACCGCGAACGCGAGCACATCCGCCGACGTGCGCGAGATCCGCAGGTTGACGCGCCCCTTCTCGGTGAACTTCATCGCGTTGGACAGCAGATTGCGGAGCACCTGACGGAGCCGCATGTCGTCGGTGTCGATCCACGGCGGCAGGTCCTGATCGAGCTCGACGTTGAACTGCAGACCTTTCTCCTCCGCGACCTGACGGAACGTCTGGTCGACGTAGTCGCGCAGGTTGCCAAACCGGACCTGGCCGATCTCGACCGCCATCGTGCCGGACTCGATCTTCGCGAGATCGAGGATCTCGTTGATCAGGGTCATCAGGTCGGTACCGGCTTGCCGGATCGTGTCGGCGTAGCGGATCTGCTTGTCGCTGAGGTTGCCCTCGGCGTTGTCCGCGAGCTGGCGTGACAGGATGAGCAGCGAGTTCAGCGGTGTGCGCAGCTCGTGCGACATGTTCGCGAGGAACTGCGACTTGTACTTCGACGTCAGCGCGAGCTGCTCCGCCTTTTCCTCGAGCTCCTGGCGGGCGAGCTCGACCTGCTTGTTCTTCTTCTCGACCTCCGCCTTCTGCTCGGTGAGCTGGACGGCCTTCTCCTCGAGCTCCTCGTTGGTCTGCTGCAGCTCTTCCTGCTGCGACCGCAGCTCCTCGGTCAGGCTCTGCGACTGGCGCAGCAGCTCGTCGGTCCGCATCGTGGCTTCGATCGTCGCGATCACGATGCCGAGCGACTCGAGCATCTGGTCGAGGAACGCGAGCTGGATGCCCGAGAACTTCTCGAACGACGCCAGCTCGATCACGCCCTTGACCTCGCCCTCGAACAGGATCGGGACGACGACAATCGCGTGCGGCGGTGCATCGCCGAGCGCGGACGAGATCAAGATGTAGTCGCTCGGGACCTTGGTGAGCACGATCCGCTTGCCCTCGAGCGCGGCCTGGCCGACCAGCCCCTCACCGAACCGCCACGAGCTCGAGACCGTCTTGCGCTCCTGGAATGCGTACGACGCAAACAGCTTGAGGATCGGACCCTCGTCGTCCTGCTCCGTCATGTAAAACGCGCCGTGGTGGGCGTTCACGAGCGGCGCGAGCTCGTTCAGGATCTGGCGCGCGACCGTGAGCAGATCTCGCTGGCCCTGCAGCATGCGGGTGAACCGCGCGACATTGGTCTTCAGCCAGTCCTGCTCCTGGTTGACCTTCGTGGTCTCCGCCAGGGTGCGGATCATCTGGTTGACGGTGTCCTTCAGCTGCGCGATCTCGCCCCGCGCCTCGACCGTGATCGATCGCGTCAGGTCGCCCTGGGTGACCGCCGTCGCGACGTCGCGAATCGCGCGAACCTGGCCGGTCAGGTTACCGGCGAGCTCGTTGACGTTGTTCGTCAGATCGCGCCACACACCCGCCGCGCCGGGCACGTCGGCCTGACCGCCGAGGCGGCCCTCGACACCGACGTCGCGAGCGACGCCGGTCACCTGCTCGGCGAACGTCGACAGGGTGTCGATCATGCTGTTGATCGTGTCGACCAGCGTCGCGATCTCACCGCGAGCGGCGAGGTTCAGCTTGCGCTCCAGGTCACCGTTCGCGACCGCGGTCACGACCGTCGCGATCCCACGGACCTGCTCCGTCAGGTTACGCGCCATGACATTCACGTTGTCGGTCAGCTCGCGCCACGTGCCTGACACGCCGCGGACCTCGGCCTGCCCGCCGAGCACGCCGTCGAGTCCGACCTCGCGGGCGACGCGCGTCACCTCGGAGGCGAACGAGCACAGCTGATCGACCATCGTGTTGATCGTGTTCTTCAGCTGCAGCAGCTCGCCGCGAACCTCGACCGTGATCTTGCGGGTCAGGTCGCCGTTGGCGACCGCGGTGGTGACCTCGGCGATGTCGCGGACCTGGTTGGTCAGGTTCGACGCCATCTGGTTGACGTTGTCGGTCAGCTCTTTCCACGTGCCGGCGACGCCGCGCACCGCGGCCTGGCCACCGAGCTTGCCCTCGACGCCGACGTCGCGCGCGACGCGCGTCACCTCATCGGCGAACGAGCTCAGCGTGTCGACCATCGTGTTGATGACGTTCTTCAGATCGAGCAGCTCGCCGCGGACCTCGACGCTGATCTTGCGCGTCATGTCGCCGCGGGCGATCGCCGTCGCGACGACCGAGATGTCGCGGACCTGGTTGGTCAGGTTCGACGCCATCTGGTTGACGTTGTCGGTCAGCTCCTTCCACGTCCCGCGGACGCCTTCGACCGAGGCCTGGCCGCCGAGCTTGCCCTCGGTGCCGACCTCGCGCGCGACCCGCGTCACCTGGTCGGCGAATGCGGACAGCTGATCGACCATCGTGTTGATGGTGTTCTTGAGCTCGAGGATCTCGCCCTTCGCATCGACGACGATCTTCTGCTGCAGATCACCGGCTGCGATCGCGGTCGCGACCTTCGCGATGTTGCGGACCTGGTCGGTGAGGTTCGTCGCCATCGAGTTGACGGCGTCGGTCAGGTTGCGCCACGTGCCGAGCACGCCGCGCACGTCGGCCTGACCGCCGAGCCGGCCTTCGATGCCGACGTCGCGAGCGAGCCGCGTCACCTGATCGGCGAACGAGCTCAGCTGATCGACCATCGTGTTGACGGTGTTCTTGAGCTCGAGGATCTCGCCCTTCGCGTCGACCGTGATCTTGCGGGTCAGATCACCTCGCGCGACCGACGTGGTGACCTCGGCGATGTCGCGCACCTGGTTGGTCAGGTTCGACGCCATGCCGTTGACGTTGTCGGTCAGCTCCTTCCACGTCCCGCGGACGCCTTCGACTGAGGCCTGACCGCCGAGCCGACCTTCGGTGCCGACCTCGCGGGCGACGCGCGTCACTTCGGAGGCGAACGAGTTTAGCTGATCGACCATCGTGTTGAGCGTGGCCTTGAGGTCGAGCACCTCGCCGCGCGCATCGACCGTGATCTTGCGCGACAGATCGCCGGCGGCGACCGCACGCGCGACGTCGGCGATGTTGCGGACCTGGTTGGTCAAGTTCGACGCCATCGAGTTGACGTTGTCGGTCAGGTCTTTCCAGATGCCGGAGACGTCGCGGACCTGGGCCTGACCACCGAGCACGCCCTCGGTGCCGACCTCGCGCGCCATGCGGGTCACCTCGGAGGCGAACGAGCCCAGCGAATCGACCATCGCGTTGATCGTGTTCTTCAGCGTCACCAGCTCGCCGCGCGCCTCGACCGTGATCTTGCGCGACAGGTCGCCGTTGGCGACCGCGGTGGTGACCTCGGCGATGTCGCGAACCTGGTTGGTCAGGTTCTTCGCCATCTGGTTGACGTTGTCGGTCAGCTCCTTCCAGATGCCGGAGACTTCCTTGACGTCGGCGGTGACGCCGAGCGTGCCTTCCGTGCCGACGAGCCGGGCGACACGCGTCACCTCGGCGGAGAACCGGTTCAGCTTGTCGACCGTCGAGTTGATCGTGTTCTTGAGCGCGAGGATCTCGCCGCGCGCGTCGACCCCGATCTTCTTCGACAGATCGCCTTCCGCGATCGCGGTCACGACCTCGGCGATGTTGCGGACCTGAGACGTCAGGTTCGACGCCATGCCGTTGACGTTCTGGGTCAGCTCGCGCCACACGCCCGAGACGTCGGCGACCTCGGCTTGTCCTCCGAGCACACCCTCCGTGCCGACCTCGCGAGCGACGCGCGTGACCTCGGCGGCGAAGCCCGAGAGCTGATCGACCATGATGTTGATCGTGTTCTTGAGCGAGAGGATCTCGCCCTTGGCCTCGACCGTGATCTTCTTGCCGAGGTCACCGGAGGCGACGGCCGAGGTCACCTCGGCGATGTTGCGCACCTGGAACGTCAGGTTGTTCGCCATCGAGTTGACCGACTCGGTCAGCTCGCGCCACACGCCTGACACGCCGCGCACCGTGGCCTGGCCGCCGAGGCGACCCTCGGTACCGACCTCGCGAGCGACGCGCGTCACCTCGTTGGCGAACGCGCGCAGCTGCTCGACCATCGTGTTCATCGTGTTCTTGAGCTCGAGGATCTCGCCCTTGACATCGATCGTGATCGTCTTGGTCAGGTCACCCTGCGCGACGGCGGTCGTCACACGCGCGATCTCGCGGACCTGCGACGTCAGGTTCGACGCCATCAGGTTCACGGAGTCGGTGAGGTCCTTCCACACACCGGACACGCCTTGCACGCGGGCCTGGGCGCCAAGCTTGCCTTCGCCACCGACCTCCTGCGCGACGCGTGTCACCTCCGAGCCGAACTGCGCGAGCCGCGCGACCATGCCGTTCACGATCCGGGCGTGGCGCAAGAACTCGCCGCGGCGCGGGCCGTGGCCGCCGTCCTCGACCTCCATCGTCTGCTCGAGGTCACCACGTGCAACGGCGGTGACGACGCGTGCGATCTCGTTCGCGTGACCCGTGAGATCCTGGATCACGTCGTTGACGGACGACACGTAGTCCGACCAGCCACCCGACGCGTTCAGCCGGCGCATCCGCTTGCCGGCCTGGCCTTCCTTGCCGACCGATGACGACACATCGCTGGCCTCATCGCGGATGGTCTTCACCATCTCGACGAGCTCGTTGAACGTCTCTGCGATCTGGCCGTCGACCCCGACCAGATCTTCGCGCATCCGGATCGCGAAGTCGCCGCGCTTGAAGGCGCGGAGCGCGGACAGGATGTGGCGGTGATCGAGGGTCAGCGAAACGGGCTTGCCGTTGCCGTTGCCACCGCTCGCGGCCTTTGCCTTGGCCTTGCCACCATTCCCGCTCTTCTTGTGGGGTTCAAAGGTGTTCATGATTCCTCTGGGGTGCCGTACAGCGCTCGCAAGATCTTGTCCGCACTTGCGGGCTTGACGATGTGATCGTCGAACCCGGCAGCGAACGCGGCCGCCCGATCGCTGGCTTGACCGTAGCCGGTCATCGCGATCAGGCGAGGGTGTTTGGGATCGTTCAGCCGCGCGCGGATCGTCCGGGCAACTTCGTATCCGTCCATGTCGGGAAGGCCGATGTCGATCAGGGCGACATCAGGTTTCACCCGGCAGATCAGCTCGATCGCCGACGGTCCGTCCTCGACGATCTCCACCTCGTGGCCGCGCAGGCGTAGCAGGTCCGCGACCAGCTCGCGCAGATCGGGAGCGTCGTCGCACACCACGGCGCGCAGGGGACGGTCCTGGATCGTGGCGAGGTTGACCGGCGTGAACCGCTGCACGGTCACCGGGTCAGCCACCGCCAGCCGGATCTCGAACGTGCTGCCCTGCTTGTGGCCACCGCTGGTCGCGTTCACGGTTCCGCCGTGCATCTCGATCAGACGCTTGACGAGGCCGAGCCCGAGCCCGAGCCCGCCGGCACCGTCGGGCGTGGTGCGCTCCTGCACGAACATGTCGAAGATCGACGGCAACAGCTCCTGCGAGATCCCGCGGCCGTTGTCGATCACGCGAATGAAGGCCTGGTCGTTGTCGACCCCCGTCTCGACCGGGATCTGGCCCCCCGGCGCGGGGTACGTAGCGGCGGTGGAGATCAGGTTGACGACGACCTGGACGAGCCGGATCGGATCGCCGAACACGACCGCCGGCTGGTCCTGACCGCGTTGCTCGAACGTGTGCTTGCGCAGCCGGATCACTTTCTGGGTCGACAGCGCGGCCTCGTCGACGATCGACGCCAGCGAGATCGGCTCGCGCCGGAGCTCGAGCTTGCCGGCGTTGAGGCGCGCGATGTCCAGCAGGTCATCGACCAGGCGCGTGATGTGGTGGACCTGGCGTTGGATGATGTTGCGGACGCGCGGCGACACCGGCGCATCCGGATCGTGCTCCAGGACCTCGACCGCGGTCTGCAAGGGTTGCAGTGGGTTCCGCAGCTCGTGCGACAGGATCGCGAGGAACTCGTCCTTGCGCCGATCGGTCTCGGCCATCTGCGCCATCTGGCGCTCCATCACCTCGTTCTCGAACCGTTTGCGCTGCGCGGTCAGCTCGCGCTCCTGGGCCTCGCGCAGCTGCGTCGCCTTGGTCTGGAGCTCGATCGTGCGCTCCTGCAGCTGGACGAACACGCTGGCCTTGGCCCGCAGGACCTCCGCGCGGATAGGCTTCATCAGGAAGTCGAACGCCCCGAGCTCGTAGCCGCGGAGCACCGCATCGTCCTGCCACGACAGGCCGGTCACGAAGATGATCGGGGTCGAGCGGTTCTTGTCGCGGGTTCGCACCAGCTTCGCGGTCTCGAACCCGTCCATCCCGGGCATCGAGACGTCGAGGATGATCAGCGCGAAGTCCTGCTCGAGCAGCCGCGCCAGGGCCTCCACCCCGGACCCCGCCAGCACCAGCTTTCGGCCGAGCGGCAGGAGGGCGGCCTCGATCGCGACCAGGTTGGTCTCGTTGTCGTCGACGATCAGGATGTCGCGGCCGTAGCTGACGGCGAGCGGAGCATCGGCATCATCTTCATCGGCGAGCGAGTAGGGCAGCTCTGGCGAACGCGAGCTCGGGTGCATGGACTCCCTCTACAGCAGGACCGGGATCCCTCCGGATGCGGCACCATCGATCAGACACAGGTGCCACCGAAAGAACAATCACAAGCGAGGCCGATCGCGTGCGGTCCCGGTCCGGACGCACGAGCATCGGTCAAACGTTTGCACGCGATATGCCTGAGGATTCTGGCGCACTGTGCGTGATTACCGCGACTTCCCCTGGAGCCCACGAGCGACTGCGTCTCGCCGAGCGTGAGAGCACGGTGTGCCCGGCGCCCGCGCTCGATGCTCATCTCACGGCTGGTGCAGCGGCCATGACCACGAGATAGCGCGTGATCGCGGTGCGCTCGCCGGCATCGAGCTTCGAGCGCACGGCCATCTCGTTGATCATCCCCGGCCACTGAGTGGCGGTATGGTCGCTGGGCAGGGGCGTCGCGTGGCATCGCGCGCACTTGCCGAGCACCAGCGCGCGGCCGCGCTCGAGCTCGCCGAGTGCGACCTGACCGCGTTCGGCGTCATTCGCGGTCGCGACCGGGGGCACACGCCGCGCGCATGCGACCAGCGCGAACGCGAGCAGTGCAGGGCGCCACATGCGATCACCGTAGCCGAATTGAAACGTGTTTTCAATTTCAACAGCGCGGCACGAGGTCGACGCCGCCGAAGAACTCGGTGACCAGCGCCTGCCAGGACCGCGCGTTCTCGGCCCCGCCGCACTTGAACGCCCGCTTGCCGAGCTTGCCGTGGGCACGCAGCTCCGAGTGCTCCTTCCAGTAGCGGACCGCGAGCTCGGCGGCGTACTCGTGGACGCCGTTGCCATTGTTGGGCTGGAACGCGTAGTAGGTGCCGCCGCGAACCTTGGTCTTGTTCGGCGCGAACGGCTCGAGGCAGCGGTTCAACGCGGCGAGCTTCGCGAGGCTGGTCGCGCCGCAGCGCTTCACGATCGCGTCGAAGTCCCGCTGCAGCACGCGCGCGGACCAGTCCTTGTGCGCGCCGTCGTTCGAGTGAAACAGCTCGTGGAACAGGGTCTCGCGCACGCCGTCCGCGTGCTGGAGCAGCGATCCGTTCACGTTGTACTCGACGATCCAGCCCATCGCGTACGCGCTCGGCGTCCGCTTGCCGGGCGACCGCACGAACCGGAGGAGCAGCGCGCGCCAGCGGTAGTCGGGTGTCGGCTGGCCCTCGAACAGCTGGGTGAAGAAGCCGTCGATCGAGCGCAGTGCGTCCGACGTCCACTGCAGGTGCTTGCGATACGTCCCG